>NZ_JBFTPV010000001.1:0-338298 GCF_056398665.1 Pseudarthrobacter sp. 01T43
GCGCACGATCCAGTCAATTCAACCAATCAATAAAACAATTGGTATCAACAAACTTGGCACACTATTGAGTTCTCAAACAACAGACACACCCGGCACCACCACCAGCACTAAACAGCCGTGGATCGCTCCGGAGCAACTTTTCAAACTTACCGGCTGGTCTCACTCTTGTCAAACCGGCGTCCGCGACTCTCAACGCCCTAGGGCTTTCGTGTCGGTTTTTTCGGTCTGACTCCGTGGAGCAGCGCGGAAATAAACTCTACCACCACTTTTCAGGGTTGGCCACCCGACCCCGGACCAGCCTCGTACTACGCCACAATCATCCAACGAAAAAGCCCGGAATCTCAAGGGATTCCGGGCTTTTCTGCGGGTCTTAAGAGACCGGCTTCACAACTTCCTGCGCAGCGGAGGGCTGTCCCACGACGGGCTGTCCACTGGACTTGAAGTACGCTGCGCCCAGCGGCGGCAACGTCACGGTCAGCGTTGCCGGCTGACCATCGAGTCCCTTGTCAGTTGCAGTCAGCGGACCGGCATTGAGGACACCCGATCCGCCATAGGCCTCTGCGTCGGTGTTGAGCACTTCAACCCAGGCACCGGCTGCGGGAACGCCGAGCGCGTATCCCACGTGGGGGCCGCCGGAGAAGTTGATGGCACAGACCAGCGGATTGCCGTCCTTGTCCCAGCGGATAAAGGTCAGGACGTTGCGGTCGGCGTCACCCCCATTGATCCACTGGAAACCGCCGGGTTCGTTGTCCCGCTCGTAAAGGGCCGGCGTCGCGCTGTAGAGCTCGTTCAGATCCTTGGTGAGGAGCTGCATTCCACGGTGCGCCGGAATCTCGGCGAGGTACCAGTCGAGACCGTGCTGTTCGGACCACTCGGCCTCTTGGCCGAACTCGGTGCCCATGAAGATGAGCTGCTTGCCTGGATGTGCCCACTGGTACGCCGTGAAGGCGCGCAGGTTGGCCAGCTGCTGCCAGCGGTCACCCGGCATCTTTCGGAGCATGGAACCCTTGCCGTGCACCACTTCGTCATGGCTGATGGGGAGCAGGAAGTTTTCAGTGAACGCGTACACCATGGAGAACGTCACCGTCCCGTGGTGCCATTTGCGGTTGACCGGGTCCTCGGAGGCGTACTTGAGGGAGTCATGCATCCAGCCCATGTTCCACTTCAGGCCGAAGCCCAGGCCACCATGGCTCGTCGGGGCAGTCACGCCGGGGAAAGCTGTGGACTCCTCGGCGATCATCACCGCGCCGGGGTGGGTTTTGTAGACAGTGGCGTTGACTTCCTGCAGGAAGGACATGGCTTCGAGGTTTTCCCGGCCGCCGAAACGGTTGGGCGACCATTGCCCGTCCTCCCGCGAGTAGTCCAGGTACAGCATGGACGCCACAGCATCCACACGGAGCCCGTCGATATGGAACTCGTCGAGCCAGTACAGCGCGTTGGCCACTAGGAAGTTCCTCACCTCGGTCCGGCCGAAGTCGAAGATCAGTGTTCCCCAGTCGGGGTGTTCGCCCAGGTTCGGATCGGCGTGCTCGTACAGCGGCTGCCCGTCAAACTGGGCCAGCGCCCATGCGTCCTTCGGGAAGTGCGCCGGGACCCAGTCCAGGAGCACCCCGATGCCGGCCTGGTGCAGGGAGTCCACCAGGAACCGGAAGTCGTCCGGGTGTCCAAAGCGCGAGGTCGGCGCAAAGTAGGACGTCACTTGGTAACCCCAGGAACCGCCGAAGGGGTGTTCGGCCACAGGCATGAACTCCACGTGCGTGAAGCCGAGCCACTTGACGTAGTCCACCAGTTCCTTGGCGAGCTCGCGATAGCCCAGGCCAAGGCGCCACGAGCCAAGGTGGACTTCATACACGCTCATGGGGGAATTGTGCGGGTCCCGCTTGGCGCGTGCTTCCATCCATTCGGCGTCCTTGAACGCATAGGAAGGCTCAACCACCCTGGAAGCTGTCAGCGGCGGGACCTCGGTGCCGAACGCCAGAGGATCGGCCTTTTCTACCCAGTTGCCGTACTTGGTCCTAATCTCGAACTTGTAGCACGCCCCTGCCAAAACGCCAGGGATGAAGACTTCCCAAACGCCTGAGGAGCCCAGCGAGCGGAGCGAGTTTTCGCGGCCGTCCCACGCGTTGAAGTCCCCCTTGACCCGGACTGCCTGGGCGTTCGGGGCCCAGACGGCAAAGGAAACGCCGTCCACGTCGCCCAGCGAGGATTTGTAGTGCTGGACGTGGGCGCCAAGGACTTCCCAAAGCTTCTCGTGCCGCCCCTCGCCTATCAGGTGCAGGTCCACTTCGCCCACCGTGGGCAGGTACCGGTACGGCTCGTCCACTGTCACAGGTTCCGCACCGGGGTAGGTGACTTCCAGCCGGTAATCAGGCACGTGGCCAGCCTCCAGCGGTTCCACCACTGCCACCCAGACCCCGTGGCCCTCATGGGTCATGGGAACCGAACCGGCGGCGGTCACCACACTCACGGACTCCGCCAGGTGCTTGACCGTCCTGACCGTGACGTGACCATGGCTGTCCAAGTGGGCACCGAGCACGGAGTGCGGGGCATGGTGCTCGCCGTTTGCCACCTGGCCCAAAGTATCCGGGTCCACGTGAAGCGGCACACTCGGCCTGTCTGTGGGTGCTGAACCTGTCATGTTGATACCTTCCGATGCTGCCCTGGCATGATCGCCGGAGCCTTTAACGCTGAGGAGCCGCCTGGACGCATTCGCTGGAATGGCCAGCCAGTCAGGTCTGTTCCGCAATTCATAAACAACTTCGTAGAGCGCCTTGTCCAGCCACAATGCCACAAAGAGCGGCGAAGCACGGTTGACGGTGCCGGGCGTGACGGAGGCGTAGCCGGCAAGGAACGCGTCCGCACAGTCATCGACCCAGGATGCCGGAACGCGGGCCCCTTGGTATTCCCGTTCAGCCGCGCCGGCCGCGTAGTCGAAGGAGCGCAGCATCCCCACCACGTCGCGGAGCGGGACGTCGGGGAAATTACGTTCCGAAATGGGCCGGAGGGGCTCGCCTTCAAAATCGAGGATGGCCCAGCGGCCCGGTTCGCTGCCGGGGCCGGGGACCTGCAGGATCTGCCCGAGGTGGAGGTCGCCGTGGATCCGCTGCAGAGGACCTGCTTCCACGCCGTCGAGCTCTCCGAGCAGCGCCTGCAGCGCCTCGTCGTAGGGCCCGACGGCGGTGGCGGCTTCCGCCCATGCCTGCCGCACACGCTGGGCCACGCCGGGCGCGATCACCTGGCCGGGGACCGCCTCAACAGAGGTTCCAAAGGCAGCGGCCAGCCTGCCGTGGACGGTGGCGGTAGCCGCGCCCAGGGACCGTGCTTCCGCCGTGAAGTCGGATCCGGTACGGGCTGCATCCACGGCGAGGCGCCAGGCGTCACGGCCACCGGCAAGGAATTCATGCGCAACAGCCAGTTCACCCTGCGCCTGCCGGGGACCTGGCGCGGGCTCCCCCGCCGGTAGCGATGCACTCGTTTGCCACTCCCCCCGCACCCAGCCCAGGGTTGCAGGGACTTCGGAGGTACCTTCGGCCGTGAGGGCTGCACCCACCTCGACCTCCGGGTTGGTGCCTTCGGAAAGCACACGGAAGAACTTCACGATTGCCGCGGAGTCGCCGTCGTCAACGATCACGGAACTGTTGGACTGCTCACCGGAAAGGACTTTGACCATGCCGTGGGCCGTGGGCAGGCGGTGGTTCGAGGACGTCCGGTGGCCTGTCGCCACGCCTGCACGCGAGGCCGACTCCGAGCGGATCAGTTCCAACCAGGCGGACACAAAGGACGGATCATGCACGGCGTCATAAATCCAAGGCATCCCGGCGTCCGGAGCCCGGCCCACCAACGCGTTGTCACCGCCTGTCAGCGGGGCGTCGCGAAAGCTCAGGGGAACCTGGACCACGTCCGTCCGCTGTCCGCCGTCGGCTGTCCGGGAAGAAACGGCCAGCAGGAAGACCTCCAGGCGAACCTGCCCGGCTGGATCCTCAAGGCCCAGGCCGCCTGCCTGCCTCAGCGTAAATTCGCCTGATTTTATCGGGAACCAGCGCTGGCGCGGGAGCCATTCCAGCAGGACCTCGGTCAGCGCGGCTGTGAGAGTTGGCTCGGTCATATCAGTTCTCAATGGACAGAATGGGGAGCGCTTGCGTCTGCGGCGAAGAGGGATTCGACGCTGCCGAGCGGACCCGCAGCCAGAAGAAGTCGTGGCTTCCCAGTGTCAGGGTCAAGGATCCCTCTTCATCGATCCCGGGGAAGGGCTGGCCGCCGAAAACGTCGCGGAGTCCGCGGCCGGCGTACTGCGGAATCCGCAGTTTGGCCGCGACCGGGTGCTGGGAAAGGTTGAACGCGCACAGAATAACCTCCCCGGCCTCCCCGGCGGCGTTGTCGTCCGAGAGTTCCCGAAGGTAGGACACCACGGCGTCATGGTCGGCCTCGACGTGCTTGAAAGTGCCCAGCCCGAAGGCTGGATGGTTTCTGCGGACGCTGAGGATCTGGCGGGTCCAGCGGAGCAAGGACCCGGAGTGGGCGGCTTCGGCTTCCACATTCGCCATGTTGTAGTTGTACACCAGCGACTGGATGACGGGCAGGTACAGCTTCCCGGGATCGGCGTTGGAGAAGCCGGCGTTACGGTCAGGATTCCACTGCATCGGCGTGCGAACGGCATCGCGGTCCTCAAGCCAGATGTTGTCTCCCATGCCGATCTCGTCACCGTAGTACAGGAACGGGCTGCCCGGCAGCGACAAAAGCAGGGCATTGATCAGTTCAATCTCGGCCCGGGAATTGTCCAGCAGCGGAGCCAGGCGGCGGCGGATACCAATGTTGGCCCGCATCCGCGGATCCGGGGCGTACCAGCCCAGCATGGCCGCGCGTTCGTCGGCGGTGACCATCTCCAGGGTCAGTTCATCGTGGTTCCGCAGGAACGTCCCCCATTGGGCCCCCTCGGGAATCTCGGGGGTGTCATGCATCGTCTCGATGATGGGCGCGGCCTTCTGGTCACGCAGGGCGTAGTAGAGCCGCGGCATGATGGGAAAGTGGAAGGCCATGTGGCATTCAGGTTCTTCGGAAGTCCCGAAGTACTCCACAACCTCGTTGGGCGGCTGGTTGGCTTCGGCGATGATGACACGGCCCGGGTAGCTTTCGTCCACCATGGCCCGCAGCTTGCGCAGGAAATCGTGGGTTGCCGGCAGGTTTTCGCAGTTCGTCCCTTCCTCCTCGAAGAGGTAGGGGATCGCGTCAGCCCTGAATCCGTCGATGCCCTGGTCCAGCCAGAACCGCACGACGTCAAAGAGGGCGTCGATCACCTTGGGGTTCTCGAAGTTCAGGTCGGGCTGGTGGCCGAAGAACCGGTGCCAGAAGAACTGGCGGCGGATGGGATCGAAGGTCCAGTTGGACTCCTCCGTGTCCACAAAAATAATGCGGGCATCCTGGTACTTCTCGTCGGTATCGCTCCACACATAGAAGTCGCCAAACGGGCCCTCAGGGTCCTTGCGCGATTCCTGGAACCAGGGGTGCTGGTCCGAAGTGTGGTTCAGCGGCAGGTCGATGATCACCCGGACGCCGCGGGCGTGGGCCTCGGCAACAAGCCGTTTGAAGTCGCTGATGGTCCCGAACTCGTCCAGCACGGAGTTGTAGTCCGAGATGTCGTAGCCACCGTCCCGCAGCGGCGACTGGAAGAACGGCGGAAGCCACAGGCAGTCCACACCGAGCCACTGCAGGTAGTCCAGCCGGTCGATCAGGCCGGAAAAATCACCCGAACCGTCCCCGTTGGCATCCGCAAACGCCCTGACAAGCACTTCGTAAAAAACGGCCTTCCGATACCACAGAGGGTCGTGGGCCAGGCCCGGGGCGTTTAGTTCAAACGTGCTTTTGGGGGTGAAATGCTGGCTGGAACTCTGCGGATTAAAACTCACTGATGCGATCTCCTCACGCTAAGAATGTGTGCGGGTTCGACGTGCGCGTCCAGGCGGACGTAGTTGTATTCGCCCCATTCCCAGGTTTCGCCGGTAATGAGGTCCTCCACCCGGAACCCGCCGTTGGGCGAGAGGTCCTCGGGGCCGAGTTCCAAAGCGCCGAGATCCAGCGAAACGGTGCTCTCCCTGGTGCCGTGCGGATCCACGTTGACCACCACAATGATGGTGTCCTTGGTGCCATCCGGCAGCGTCTTGTGCTTGGAGTACACCACCGTGGCGTCATCGGTGCTGTGGTGAACCGTCAGGTTCTGCAGGTCCTGGAGCGCCGGGTGGGCGTGCCTGATGCTGTTGAGCCTGGTCAGGTACGGCGCAAGGGTGCGGCCCGATTCCGCAGCGGCGTCCCAATCGCGGGCCTTGTACTCAAACTTTTCATTGTCGATGTATTCCTCCGCACCCGGGCGCGCAACGTGCTCATAGAGTTCGTAGCCGGCGTACACCCCCCAGAGCGGGCTGGCGGTGGAGGCCAGCGCCGCACGGATCTTGAACGCCGCCGGACCTCCGAACTGAAGGTATTCGGTGAGGATATCCGGGGTGTTGACAAAGAAGTTGGGGCGGAAGAACGCAGAGGACTCGTGGCTGACCTCGGTAAAATAGGTCTCCAGTTCCTTCTTCGTGTTCCGCCACGTGAAGTAGGTGTAGGACTGTTGGAAACCGGCCCGGCCCAGGGCGTGCATCATGGCGGGGCGGGTAAACGCTTCTGCAAGGAACACCACGCCGGGTGCCTTTTTGTTGACCTGGGCGATGAGCCACTCCCAGAACCACACGGGCTTGGTGTGCGGGTTATCCACCCGGAAGATCCTCACGCCGTGGCTGACCCACAACAGCACTACCCGCAGGATCTCCTTGGCGAGCCCTTCAGGATCATTGTCGAAGTTCAGCGGGAAAATGTCCTGGTACTTCTTGGGCGGATTTTCCGCGTAGGCGATGCTGCCGTCCACGCGGGTGGTGAACCATTCCGGGTTGGATTCAACCCACGGGTGGTCCGGTGCTGCCTGCAACGCCAGGTCGAGGGCGACCTCCAGGCCCAGTTCCGTGGCGCGCGCCACAAAAGCGTCGAAGTCCTCGAACGTGCCCAGGTCCGGGTGGATGGCGTCGTGGCCGCCTTCCTTGGCGCCAATCGCCCACGGCGAGCCGGGATCGTGCGGGCCGGCGATGAGCGTGTTGTTCGGACCCTTGCGGTGCTGGACACCGATCGGGTGGATCGGCGGCATGTAGATGACGTCGAAGCCCATGGCGGCCACAGCGTCAAGACGCTTGGCCGCAGTCCGGAAGTTACCCGAGGTCCATGCCCCGGTGGAGTCATCCCGCACGGCGCCTTCGGACCGGGGGAAGAATTCATACCAGGCTCCGCGGCCGGCAAGGTCCCGCTCCACCAGCAGCGGGAACTGCTCGGACACGGTAACCAGTTCACGGATCGGCTGGCGGTCCACCACAGCGGCCACATCCGCACTGAAGCCACCGGCGAGTCGCTCCTCCTCGGTGAGGGAGGTGTTGCCCAGGATCGAAGCAGCCATTCGCAGGGTGCGCCGGTCCGACGCGTTGCGGGAGACGTCATCGGACGCGTCAGCGAGAAGCGCCTCGCCTTCGGCGAGCATCAGCTCCACATCGATGCCCGCAGCCACCTTGACCTCGGCATTGTGATGCCAGGTTCCATAGCGGTCGTGCCAGGCCTCAATGAAGAACGTCCAATTTCCAACGGCCGACGGCGTGAGGACGCCCTCCCAGCGATCGGTGCCGAGGCCGCGTTCCCCCCTGGGCGGCGCCAGCCGGACGCGCTGGCGTTCCTTCCCGCGTGGATCCAGGAGGACGGCGCTGACGCCGAGCTGGTCATGGCCCTCCCGGAAAGCAGTGGCACCGACCACAATTCCCTCGCCCGGCAATGCCTTGGCGGGGTAGCTTCCACCCTCGACCACAGGTTGCACGGCGGTGATTGGAAAACGGCCAAACCTGAGACCGTCGGTGATTTTGCCTTTCGGCTTTTTCTTGGAGGCGGCGGTGGTTCCTGAGTTAGTCGTCACATGCTCGACGTTAGCGAGAAATGATCCAGATAGCTAAGCCTGCGAGGTTTTTTGTCGCGGCGATTCGTCTTATCCACAGCGTCAACTGTCATTTACCTAAAAGAAAGCCAAAGCAGTTCCCGCTGTTGAGGTTGTCGGTTAGTGTGGCGCAGGTGAAGGCAATCCGCAGATTTACCGTCAGAACAGTCCTCCCCGAGCCAATCAGGCCGTTGGTCCGGTTAGCGACCAACCTGCGCTGGTCCTGGCACCGGCCCACCCGCGAACTTTTTGCCAGCCTGAACCCGCGGAAATGGGAGGAAAGCGAACAGGATCCCGTCAGCTTCCTGGGCCGGGTCAGCCGCGAGGAGTTCCAGGCCCTGGCCGCGAACCAGTCCGTAGTGGAACGCGTCCGGGCCGCTGCTGAGGACCTTGACCGCTACCTCGACCAGCCCCGCTGGTACCAGGGCCTGGGCGCCGACGCCCCCGCCGCCATCGCCTATTTCTCACCCGAATTTGGCATCACCGAGGTACTGCCGCAGTACTCCGGCGGCCTGGGCATCCTGGCCGGAGACCACCTGAAGGCGGCGTCCGACCTTGGCGTTCCCCTCATCGGTGTTGGACTCCTGTACCAGGCCGGCTACTTCAAGCAGTCACTGTCCCGCGACGCCTGGCAGCAGGAGACGTATCCTGTCCTCGATCCGGATGGCCTGCCCCTGACCCTGCTCCGCGAACCGTCTCCAGACAACAACGGCCGGCCTTTGCAGATCACCCTGCCGCTCCCCAATGGCAGGCGGCTCCTGGCACACATCTGGCGTGCCGACGTCGGGCGTGTTCCGTTGCTGCTCCTGGATTCCAACGTTCCGGGCAACGACGACGCGGCCCGGGGCGTCACCGATCGGCTCTATGGCGGTGGCGGAGACCACCGGCTGCAGCAGGAGCTCCTGCTGGGCATGGGCGGCGTGAAGGCGCTGCGCGCTTACCAACGGCTCACGGGAACACCAGCACCGGAGGTATTCCACACCAATGAGGGCCATGCCGGCTTCCTGGGCATCGAGCGGATCCAAGAGCTGATGTCCGGCGACGCAGCCTTGACATTCGACGAGGCACTGGCCGCCGGCCGGGCGTCCACGGTGTTCACCACCCACACCCCCGTGCCCGCCGGGATCGACCGGTTTGAGATTGCGCAGATCCAGCACTTCTTCCAGGCCGGACTGGCGCCTGCCGTGCCTGTGGACAGGATCTTGGAGCTTGGCCGCGAAAATTACGCCGACGGCAACCCGTCAGTCTTCAACATGGCGGTCATGGGACTCCGCCTGGCCCAGCGGGCCAACGGCGTGGCCAAACTGCACGGCGAGGTGTCCCGCGGGATGTTCTCGGCACTGTGGCCAGGCTTTGACCACTCCGAGGTGCCCATCACCTCCGTCACTAACGGCGTCCACGTGCCAACCTGGGTTGACAGCCGCATCTCCCAGCTCGCCCGGAAACAGTTCGGCCCCGAGGCCGAAACCCAGGGCCGCTGGGACTTGGCCTACAACGTCAGCGACGCCGATGTTTGGGCGCTGCGCCGCGAAATGCGCTCGGCCCTGGTGGACGACGTCCGCCGCCGGCTCCGGGCCGCCTGGAAGAAGCGCGGCGCGGCCGACGCTGAACTCCGCTGGACAGACAGTGTGCTGGACCCGGACGTGCTGACCATCGGCTTCGCCCGCCGCGTCCCGACCTACAAGCGGCTTACCCTGATGCTGCGGGAGCCGGACCGTCTCAAGGCACTGCTGCTGCACCCGGAGCACCCCATCCAGCTGGTGATCGCCGGAAAGTCCCACCCCGCGGACGACGCCGGCAAGAAGATGATCCAAGACCTGGTCCGGTTCACTGACGACCCCGAAGTCCGTCACCGGATTGCGTTCCTCCCGAACTACGACATCGCCATGGCCAGGACGCTGTTCCCGGGCTGCGACGTCTGGCTGAATAACCCGTTGCGCCCCCTGGAAGCCTGCGGCACCTCCGGCATGAAGGCCGCCATCAACGGTTCATTGAACCTCTCGGTGATGGATGGCTGGTGGGATGAGATGTACGACGGCGAAAACGGCTGGGCGATCCCCACGGCCAACAATGACGCGTCACCCGAAGAACGCGACGACATTGAGGCTGCAGCGCTGTACGAGCTTCTGGAAACCCAGGTGGCACCGCGCTTCTACGGCAACACCGTGTCCGATAGTGCCGGCGCTGCAGGCCCGTCCAGCACCGGGGCCGAGAAAGTACCGACGCACTGGGTGTCCATGATCAAGCACACGTTGTCGCACCTCGGGCCGGCCGTTTCCGCGGACCGTATGTTGCATGACTACGTCAACATTCTCTACCGACCCGCCGCGGAGGCCGGACGCAGGGCGGTGGCGGACTCCTACTCGCAGGCACGGTCGCTGGCAGCGTGGACTGCGCAGGTGCGGGCAGCCTGGCCGCTGCTGCACGTGGAGCACGTTGACTCCGTGGGCGTTTCCGAGGATCCGCAGATCGGCGACACCCTGCAGGTGAACGCCTACGTCGCGTTGACCACCCTGACACCGGAGGATGTCTCCGTGGAGGTCGCCTACGGCCGCGCCGAGGAGAGCGACACCCTGGCTGACGTGACCATGATGGACCTGCAGGCCAAGGAGGACCTGGGCGGCGGGCGCTACCTGTTCAGCGGCTCCCTGGTGATTGACCGCTCCGGCCCGTTTGGCTACACCGTCCGTGTCCTGCCCCGGCACGAGGCATTGGCGTCCAAGGCGGAACTGGGGCTGATCGTCAACGCCTGACTAGAGGAGTATGGCGGCGACCCTCAGGTCGCTGCCTGCGTAGCTCTCGGCGTCCTGCAGGATCTCGCAGATGATCCCGAAGGAACGGTCGCCGCGGAATGCCGCGGCGACCTGCCAGAGGATGGTCACCGGGGCATTCCCGTTTTCGCTGATGCTGTCCGCGAAATCGTGGAGGGAATCGTTCAGGGCGTCCAGGTTCACGCCGTAGTGCTCGGGGAAGCCCAGAACCTCGCCGAACGTTTCGAGGACCGCTCGTTTGCTGTCTGCGGCTGGCACCCGCAGGCTGCGGCGGCCGGCGTCGGCCACCTGCTCGTTCAGTTCTTCCATGGTCCACGTATCGGCGGAGTAGATTTTCATACCGGGGTTCAGCTGCCTTCTGCGATGAATTTGAACGAGTCGTAATGGTCTTGGGTGTAGTACTTTTCTCCCCCGGCGCCGGCAATGATCCGGCGGGCGCCACGGTCCGATGCTCCGGGCGTGGGCACCGTGTACTCGCGGTAGTAGCCTGAGGCCTTTCGCGGGAGGAGACGTTCAAAGTTGCCGAAGGTCTGGTCATCCTGGCTGTAAGAGTAGGGCCCACCTTTACGGATGAGTGCGAGGGTCCTGCGGGCTTCGGCCGGGAGTGCGGACTCGTTGATCGCCGGCAGGCCGGAAGGGTTGGCGGGAACCGCTGAGGATCCTGAAACGTCCGCCGGACCGGGGACGGGAGCCTCCGGAACCGGGGCCGCGCTGGGACTTGCTGCCGGCGTCGGGCTTCCCGTCAACGACTCAAAGAGCCCCGCGCCGCCGGAAGCGAACAGCGCAAAGGCCAGCAGTCCGGTCAGCAGCAGGGCAACGGCAGAGCGGTTGCGCATTCTTGTCCCCTCCGCAGCTACGTGCGGTAGATGTTGATCGAGTTTGCCTCAACCAGGTCAGTCTCGCCGGATGCCACGCGTCCGCCCTGACGGATATCGTGAAGCGGCGACGTGGTCAGCCGCAGTTCGAACATCCGACGCGGGGTGCCGTCGTCGTTGGTGAGTTCGGGGAGGGTGATTTTCACGTCGGAAGCGCTCCCATTGACCACCACGAGTCCTGCCAGGGTGCCGTCATCGGAGCCGAGCAGAAGCTGCATGACCCGGTGCCGCGGATCATTCCACCGGTCCATGGACATCGGCTGCCCGGTGTGGTCGAACCAGTAGAGGTAGGACTGCTCGTCCCGCGCAGGAAAGTCGTGCGGCTGACCGGCCAGGAACTCCTTGCGCAGCCGGATGAAACGCTTGGTACTGCGGAGCATCTCGTGGGATTCCGGGCTGCGCGTCCAGTCAATCCAGGTGAGGGCGTTGTCCTGGCAGTAGGCGTTGTTGTTTCCCTGTTGCGTGCGGGCCAGTTCGTCGCCGGCGGTGATCATCGGAACGCCAAAGGAAATCATCATCGACGCCATCAGGTTGCGCCGGCTCTGGGCCCGCTGGGCCAGGATGCCTTCGTCCTCGGTGGGGCCTTCGAAACCGTGGTTGTAGCTGCGGTTGTCTCCGTGGCCGTCCCGGTTCTGCTCGCCGTTGTCCTCGTTGTGCTTGCGGTCGTAGGAAACGAGGTCGTGGAGGGTGAAGCCGTCGTGGGACGTGACGAAGTTGAGCGACGCCAGCCTGGAACGGCCCGACGCTTCAAACAGCCCCGCCGACCCGGACAGGGCGTCGGCCAGCCGGGCCACGGAGGCGCCCTGGCCGCCGGATTCCATGGCCGCGCGGTCGGCGAGCCAGAACGAACGGACGCCGTCGCGGAAGTGGTCATTCCAGTCAACCCAACCGCCCGGGAACCGGCCGGTCTGCCAGCCGCCGTACCCAACATCCCACGGTTCGGAGATCAGCTTCACGTCCGACAGGACGGGGTCGGCCGCCACGGCAACCAGGAACGGGTGCTGGGGATCAAATTGGTTGTCAGCATTCCGGCAGAGCGTCACGGCCAGGTCGAAGCGGAATCCATCCACGTGGAATTCGTCTACCCAGTAGCGGAGGGAATCCAGGACAAGCTGGACCACCCGGGGCTGGCTGAAGTTCAGGCTGTTCCCGCAGCCGGTAGTGTCCACATATTTCCCGTGGCCGTCGGTTCGGTAGTACGTTTCCTCACCGAGGCCGCGGAAGCTGGTAGTGGGGCCATCGGGGCCGCCCTCAGCAGTGTGGTTGTACACCACGTCAAGGATCACTTCCAGTCCGGCCGCGTGGAGCAGCTTAACCATTCCCTTGAATTCATCCTGGACAGCCTGAGGGCCGGCGTCCTGCGCGGCCGTGGTGGCATAGCCGGGATGCGGCGCGAAGAAGGCCGCGGTGTTGTAGCCCCAGTAGTTGGTCAGGCCCAATTCCTGCAGGTGCAGCTCATCGAGGTGGAAGTGCACCGGGAGCAGTTGAATGGAGGTGATACCGAGGCTTTTGAAATGCTCGATGATGGCCGGGTGCGCCATGCCTGCGTAGGTCCCCCGCAGTTCCTCCGGAACATCCGGGTGAAGCATGCTCTGGCCGCGTACATGTGCTTCGTAGATGATGGTGTTCCGCCAATGCAGCCTCGGCCGCTGATCGGTTCCCCAGTCAAAATCTCCGGCCATTCGCACGCTGGTCAGGAATCCTTCACTTTCGTCCACAGCGCGGCCGTACGGATCGAGCAGCAGGGGCTGCCCGGCGTCGCCATCCAGGTCCAGCATAGGGAAGGACAGCGGCAAAGCCTCGGAGGTGGGTGCCGCGCGGAAGCCGTAGCGCGAGCCGTACGGGAAATCCTGCACAATACCGTGGTGAACGCCGCGCGTGACGTTGGGCAGGAGCTGCCTGCGCCACACACCGCCGGGGGCTTTGTAGGCGATCTCGAGGTTTTCCACGCCCGGCGCGTAAACAGCGACGTTGGCGGAGGACGGCAGGACACTCTCATGGCCGGACGCGAGGCGCGGCACGGTAACACCGAGGGGATGCGCGGAAGAGGCATCCATGGTGGAGGCGGTGTCAAATAGCGGCATAACCATCACGGTCAATGGTAGCCGTCAGTGCCTGTTCAGCCGCACTCCGGCGTTTGTGACGCCGGGCGTCCGCCCACTGCCGGTGGGTCAGGAGCCGACGCAGGGTTGCATACTGGAGGGAAACGTCGACATGGAGGTGCATAGTGCGGGTTGCGCTGGCTCAGATCATCAGCGGCCGGGACCTGGCCGCTAACCTGTCCATCCTGGAACGGGAGGCGCACAGGGCCAAGGCTGGCGGCGCGGACATGGTGGTGTTCCCGGAGGCGTCCATGCGGGCGTTCGGAAACTCGCTGCTGAATATTGCCGAACCCTTGGACGGACCGTGGGCCTCCCGTGTGCGCAGCGTGGCGGCCTCGTTGGAGATCGTGGTGGTGGCAGGCATGTTCACGCCCGGCTCCGCTGGAAAGGTGCGCAACACCCTGCTCGCAACCGGGCCCGGGGTGGAAACCAGCTACGACAAGGTCCATCTTTTCGATGCGTTCGGATTCCTGGAGTCGGACACCGTGGACCCGGGCACCGAACCGGTGACATTCGCTGCGGGCGGCCTGACCTTTGGCCTTGCCACCTGCTATGACATACGTTTTCCGGCCCTCTTCATGGCCAACGCCGAAAGGGGTGCGGACGCCAACATCATCTGCGCGTCCTGGGCCTCCGGTCCGGGCAAGGTCGACCAATGGCGGCTCTTGGCGCGGGCCCGGGCGCTGGATTCCACCACGTACGTCCTCGCCTGCGGCCAGGGCGACCCCACCACGCAGGGCGTCGAGGCAAGGAACGGCGCGCCCACCGGCGTGGGGCATTCGGCTGTTGTGTCGCCTTTCGGGGACGTTCTGGACGAGCTCGACGGCGCCCCCGGACTGCTGTTCGCAGACCTGGACGCCGCCGTGGTTAAGGAAGCCCGCGAAAAGCTCCCGGTGCTGGCCAACCGCCGCACCTTCTAACCGGGGGGCGAAGGCCGGTGTCCGGAAGCGTGCGTCAGAGCGACGAAGGAGCAGCACGCGGAGGACGGCGGCTGAGCCGCCACCCCACCAGCGATTTACTTGGCGGAGCGCTGCCTGGAGATTTCGTACAGCGAGATGCCTACGGCCATGGAGGCGTTGAGTGATTCCATGGCGGAGTCAATGGGGATGGAGACGATCTGGTCGCAGTTTTCGCGGACCAGGCGGCTCAGGCCCTTGCCCTCGGAGCCGACCACGATGCACACGGGTTCCGTGCCGAGGGTGAGGGCGGGCAGCGAGACGTCGCCGTCGCCGTCGAGTCCCAGGACAAAGATGCCCATGTTCTTGAACTGCTTCAGCGCGCTGTTGAGGTTGCCCGCACGGGCTACCGGTACGCGCACCGCCGCACCGGCGGAAGTCTTCCAGGCCGAGGCAGTGACGCCCACGGAACGGCGTTCCGGCACGATGACGCCGTGGCCGCTGAAAGCGGAGACGGAGCGGATGATCGCGCCCAGGTTGCGGGGGTCCGTGATGCCGTCCAGCGCCACGAACAGCGGCGCGTTCGAAACGTGGCCCTTCTTCCAGCGGTCCACCGTTTCCTCGGCCAGGTCGTAGGCGTCCTGGTATTCGTACGGCGGGATCTGCAGGACGAGGCCCTGGTGGACGGCGTCGTCGGTCATGCGGTCCAGTTCGGGCTTGCCGGTCTCGAGCAGCGGGATGCCGCGCTCGGCGGCGATCTTCAGCGACTCCTTGACGCGGTCATCCATCTCGATCCGGATGGCGATGTGCAGGGCCTTTGCGGGGATGCCGGCACGGAGTGCTTCAACCACGGAGTTGCGGCCGGTGACCACTTCTTCGGTGGCGCGTCCCTTGGGACCGGAGCGGGCTGCGCCGGCGCTGCGGGCACCGGTGCCGCGCTTGGCGGCAGAGCGTTCCGCGAGCTGCTTGCTCTTGTGCGCCTTGTGGTAAGGGCGGTCCTCCGCCTTGGGCGTGGGGCCTTTGCCTTCCAGGGCCTTGCGGCCGTGGCCACCGGTTCCGATGGTTGGCCCCTTCTTTGCTTTGACCGACCGGCGACCGTTGTTGGCCATGAGAGTTCCACCCTTGATTGTTTGACTGAGTCTGCTTACCAGTCTACTGAATCAAGTAAAATCGCCTGACCTTGGCGAAAATTCTGGCGTCAGTCCCGCTGCAGGCTCCAGGTGGCGCCGTCGGGGCCGTCCTGGACGGCGACTCCCGCCGCCTTGAGCGTGTCCCGGATAGTGTCCGAGGCGGCCCAGTCCTTGCTGGCCCTGGCCTGCGCGCGGGCAGCGAGCTGGGCTTCGACGAGCACGGCGAGGGCAGCCGATTCCCGGGTGTCCGCTGCCGTGCCGGTTGCCACCGCGTTCAGGCCCAGGACACGCAGCATGTCGTGGACCTCGTGCAGCGCTTGCCGGGCGTCCTCCCCTCGCTCCTCCGTTAGAGCGGTATTGCCGGCGCGGACGGTTTCATGGAGCACTGCGAGGGCCTGCGGGACGTTGAGGTCGTCATCCATTGCACGCTCGAACGGCTCCGGCACTTTGCCATAGGTCGAGAAGGTGTAGTTTCCCCCGGCGGATTGTGCGCCCGGGGACAGTGCCCGGACGGCCCGGCTGATGAAGCCGTCAATGCGTTCGACGGCGGCGGCAGCTTCCTCGAGGGACGTGGGACGGTAGTCCAGCACTGAGCGGTAGTGCGCTTGGCCGAGGTAATACCGCACCACTCGCGGAGAGGCCAGCTCCAGCATTTCAGCGGGGCTGATGGTGTTGCCGATGGACTTGGACATTTTTTCACCCTGGTAGGTGACCATGCCGTTGTGCAGCCAGAAGTTTGCGAAGCCGTGCCCCGCCGCCTGCGACTGCGCCATCTCGTTTTCGTGGTGCGGGAATCGCAAATCCAGTCCGCCGCCGTGGATATCAAACTCGGTGCCGAGGTATTTGGTGACCATGGCGGAGCATTCCAGGTGCCAGCCCGGGCGACCGGCACCCCAAGGCGAAGCCCAGCTCGCCGTCGTCGGCTCTCCCGCTTTGGAGCCCTTCCACAAGGCGAAGTCGCGGGGGTCTTTTTTGCCGCGGGGATCCGCGTCCTGGGTGCCCTGCATGTCGTCAATGTTTTGGCGGGTGAGTGACCCGTATTTGTCCCAGGACCGTACGTCGAAGTAGACGTCGCCGGAATCATCCAGCGCTGGATAAGCGTGCCCCCGGTCGATCAGCTGCTGGACCAGCGCATGCATCTCCGGAATATGGCCGGTGGCACGGGGTTCGTAGGTGGGCCGGGACACGCCCAGCGTGTCGTATGCCTTCAGGAATTCCTGCTCGTAGCGGTAGGCCAGCGCCCACCATTCTTCCTCACGGACAGTGTCCGGCCCCCACTCGAAGCCGGGTTCGAAGGACTCAGCGGACTTGGTGAGGATCTTGTCGTCGATGTCCGTGACGTTGCGGACGGCCGTAACGCGCAGGCCGCGGTACTCGAGCCAGCGGGTGAGCTGGTCGAAGGCGATGGCTGAGCGGATGTGGCCCACGTGCGGCATGCCCTGCACCGTGGCGCCGCAATAATAGAGGCTCACCTTTCCCGGGACGAGGGGAACGAAGTCGCGGACTTCGGCGGATGCGGTGTCGTAAAAACGGAGGGTCACCGCTCCAGATTAGCCGATCCGGTCCGGTTGGTTGGGATACACCAAAGCGGTGGCAATGGCGGAAATCCCCTCGCCCCGGCCCGTGAAACCGAGTCCGTCACTGGTGGTGGCGGTGACGCTGACAGGGGCTTGCGCCGCCGCGCTCAGGACGTCCTGCGACTCCTGCCGCCGTGGCCCGAACTTGGGCCGGTTGGCCACGAACTGCACCGCCACGTTGCCGATTTCAAAGCCTGCCGCCCGGACAATCCTGGCCGCCTCCGCCAGGAGCGTGACTCCCGACGCCCCGGCGAACTCCGGGCGGTCCGTGCCGAAATGGGTACCCAGGTCCCCGATGCCGGCGGCCGAGAACAGTGCGTCGGCGGCGGCGTGCGCCACAGGGTCACCGTCGGAGTGCCCGGCAAGCCCGCGCTCGCCTTCCCACAGCAGCCCGCCCAGCCACAGCGGACGGGGTTTCTCCGCTGAGGCGTAAGCGTGGACGTCCAAACCGATGCCGGTGCGCGGCAGGATCATCTGTGCTTCCTCCATGCTCAACCTTCCACCCAACGGATGCCGAGCGGGCCTTCGAGCAGGCCCTCGGCAATGATCAGGTCAAGGGGTGTGGTGATTTTCAGTGACTGGGTGGAGCCGTGGACGGCATGGACGGGGACTCCCAGAAGTTCCACCAGCATGGCGTCGTCGGTGACTGCGGCGGCCTGCGCTGCATCAAACCGGGCGGCCGCCTGATGAGCCTGGAGCAACGTGGACAGGCGGAATCCCTGGGGCGTCTGGACAGCGCGCAGTTCCTCCCGCGGGGCGGTTCCGGTGACAAGCTCCGGCGCGATGGCGCTGTCATCGCCGGTCGTCCGGGTGACGGTCTTGACCGTATCCACGACCGGAACTGCCGGAATGACTGCAACGGCACCGGCGGCCAAGGCGTCGACCACCCGGTGGAAGACAGATTGGGGAGTCAACGCGCGGGCGGCGTCATGGACCAGCACCGCTTCAATCCCCTCGATCAGGCCGCCGAGACCTGCCCGCACTGAGTCCGCTCGCGTGGCACCGCCGTCCACGAGGGTGAGGAGGGGTCCGCCGTCGGCCAGTTCCTGGCGGAATTCCGCCAAAGGCGCGTGGAGGCCGTCAGCGTCTGCCGGCAACACCACGCATATCTGGCTGCACACGCCGGAGGCCACGACGCCGCGGAGCGCATGCATCAGGATGGGCTCGCCGCCAAGAGGCACAGCGGCTTTCGGCATTCCGTAGCCAAGCCGTTCGCCGGAACCGGCGGCCACAAGGATGACGGCGGTGACGGGGCGGCGCAGTCCGTTGTTCATGGCGTCTAGCCTACGTCCCACCCGGCCCGTACGGAGCAGCCTCGCGGCGGGATCGGTTGCGGCCGGCGGGACCGGCCGGAAATGGGCAAAAAGAAACCCCGGAGGTGCTTGCGCACCCCCGGGGCTCAATTCTTAGGAAGCCAGGACCTCGTCGAGAACGCTTGCCGCCTTCTCTTCATCAGTCTTTTCAGCCAGAGCAAGTTCTGAAATCAGAATCTGCCGTGCCTTGGCCAGCATGCGCTTCTCACCTGCGGAAAGGCCCCGATCGTGATCCCGGCGCCAGAGGTCACGGACGACCTCTGCTACCTTGATGACGTCACCGGAAGCAAGCTTCTCCAGATTTGCCTTGTATCTGCGTGACCAGTTGGTGGGTTCTTCAGTGAACTCGGCACGGAGCACGTCGAATACGTGCTCCAGTCCTTCCTTGCCCACTACGTCACGGACCCCAACAAGGTCAACGTTCTCTGCTGGAACTTCAATGGTCAGATCACCCTGAGCCACCTTGAGCTTGAGATACATCTTCTCTTCGCCCTTGACAGTGCGCATCTTGATTTCTTCAATTTTTGCAGCACCGTGGTGAGGGTAAACTACTGTCTCGCCGACCTCAAATACCATGTAAACATTCCCCTTTCCCGGCATCCAGTTTATCACGATTAAGGCATATGACTGGCCCGGAACTGGGCCAGGAACCCCGTAAATACGCGGAAAATGACCGGAATCGACCCCCTGCGACCCCTTGACGGATGCAGATAATAGTGCATGAGGGGCCTGCTGCCAAGGACAATATGACCGGACGGAATCCTCGTTTGGGCCTGTTTGCCGCTAGGCTATGGCTGATTAATGTTTCCACACTCTCGAGGAGTACGTGACGTGCGTTTCACTGCGATGAACCGGGCCCAGAGCGGCAAACTGGCACTGGCGGCAGGAGTTCTGGCCCTGGGCTTGGCGACGATGACTGGCTGCGGCTACATCACCCCCCAGCAGACCACTCACCAGTACTCCTCCTCAGACGGCATCCGCGCCGATCTGGGGCCGTTGCAGCTGCGGAACATGCTGATCGTCTCTGCCGGCGAGGACAAGCCGGGCCGGCTGATCGGTGCCGTCTACAACTCTTCCTCGAAGGATGTGAAGCTCACGGTCAACGGCGCCAAGGGTTCACAGACCCAGGTACCGGTGAAGGCCAACTCCTACACCCTGCTTAACAGCTCCACGGACGCGGCCATCCTCAGCACGAGCGGCGGAATCCCAGGTTCCCTCGTGGACATCAAGGTTGCCGAGGACGGCACCAACGTCACTGAAACCTTGAAGATGCCGGTCCTGGACGCCACGCTGCCCGAGTACAAGGACTACCTCCCGGCCGGCAGCGAGCCGACCGGATCCGCTTCACCCACGCCGTCGCCGTCGGTGTCGGCAAGCGCCTCAGCGGCAGCGCACTAGGCAACCGCAGCAAAGCGACAACAGCAAACGCCAAAGGAGGGTCTCCCCCGGGGGAGACCCTCCTTTGGCGTTTGCCGGCCGGTTTTGGCGTTTGCCGGCCGCGCCAGGCCTACGGCTCGAACTTGTAGCCGAGGCCCCGGACCGTCACCAGGTAGCGCGGCGCTGACGGGTCCGGCTCGATCTTGCCGCGCAGCCGCTTGACGTGCACATCCAGGGTCTTGGTGTCCCCCACATAGTCGGATCCCCAGACCCTGTCGATCAACTGGCCGCGGGTCAGCACCCTGCCGGAATTTCGCAGCAGCATTTCCAGCAGCTCGAATTCCTTCAACGGCAGGAGGACCTGCTCCCCGTCCACGCTGACCACGTGCCGTTCAATGTCCATGCGGACGGGTCCTGCCTGGACCGTGGCAGAGATCAGCTCCTCCGGCTCCCCCTGCCGGCGGAGGACGGCCCGCACCCGGGCCACCAGCTCCCGGGAAGAATATGGCTTGGTGACATAGTCATCGGCCCCCAGTTCGAGGCCCACCACCTTGTCAATCTCCGAGTCCTTGGCCGTCAGCATGATGACCGGAACACCGGAACGCTGGCGCAACTGGCGGCAGACTTCCGTTCCGGACAGGCCGGGCAGCTGCAGGTCCAGGAGGACCAGGTCCGCCCCGTTCCGGTCGAACTCGGTGATCGCGTCGAGGCCGTTATCCACCACCTCGACTTCGAAACCTTCCTTGCCCAGCAAATAGGACAACGGGTCGCTGAACGACTCTTCGTCCTCGACAATCAAAATCCTGCTCAAGCGCTGGCTCCTTGCTCATGTACGCCTCGCTCTTTGACACGCTCGGGTACGGCTCGATCTTTGACAACTGGAGTATCGGGTTCGTCCTGGCTCTCCATCTCGGGAAGCCTCAGGGTGAAGGTGGAACCCTGGCCGGGCCGGGACCACAACGTCACCTCACCGCCATGGTTCGATGCAACGTGCTTGACGATGCTCAGGCCCAGGCCGGTGCCGCCAGTGTGGCGGGACCGTGCTGCGTCCACACGGTAGAAGCGCTCAAAGACCCGCTCCTGGTCCTCCGGGGTCATCCCCTCACCCTGGTCCGTGACGGAGACGGCGATGAGTCCGTCCTTTGACCGGACACCCACGCCCACCTTGGTGTTTTCCGGCGAATAGCGAATGGCGTTATCGATCAGGTTCCGCAGCGCAGTAACCAGCAGGTCCCGGTCACCAAACACTGTGGCGTCTACGTGGTCGCCGACAACGATCTGGATTTTCTTGCTCTCAGCCGGCAGCTGGGAACGGTCCACGGCTTCGGCGATGACAGCGTTAATGTCCACGGCGCTGCCCCCTTGGGACACGCTCGCGCCTTGGAGCCGGGAGAGCTCGATGATGTCCTGGACCAGGGCGGCCAGCCGGGCTGATTCCTTGTGCATCCGCTTGGCGAACCGGCGGACGGCCTGTTCGTCATCCGCCGAGGATTCCAACGCCTCGGCCAGCAGGGAAATCGCCCCCACCGGGGTCTTCAGCTCATGGGATACGTTGGCAACGAAGTCGTTGCGGATCTCCTCCGTGCGGGTGATCTCTGTGCGGTCGTCGGCCAGCAGGAGGATGTACTCCTCCCCGAGCATGGCCGCACGTACCTGCACAATGATAGTGCCTTGGCCCAGCGGGCCCCGCGGGAGCTCGAGCTTTTTCTCCAGAATCACGCCGTCGCGGCGAACCCCGGCTGTCATGTCCAGCAACTCCTTGTGGACCACCGTGTGGCCGCGTACCAGGCCATAGGCGTACGCCGCGGGGCTGGCTCGTACTACTCCGTCAACGGCGTCCACCACTACAAACGCCCGGCCAACCACAGCCAGTACCTCCGCTGCGCCTTTCGGCAGGGAAGGCTCGTCCATGTCGACGTCGACAAATTGGCGCTGCTTTTCACTGACCCTGAATGCGAGCACGCCAAAGGTGCCGAGCGCCAGGCCGACGAGGCCCGCGATGACACCGATAAGCATAGGATCCACAGCTCCAGCTTATGCTGAGATCAGTGGCTTGCCGGTGCGTCCGGGGCCGTTGCACAGACGGTTCAGCTAACGTTCATTTACAAGAGACTGTTCGTTCACCGCACGCTGGCAGAGTTACGGGTTAGAGTGCCGAACGGCGACATGAATTCCGTCTGCCATTGGGGCGGGATTCCAGAGAAAGGACGCCCCCGTGCGTAAGGTTTTTCAGGAAGAGCTGACCCAGGTCGGTGAGCAGCTGGTTGAGATTTCCAAGTTGGTCAGTGAGGCAATGGAGAAGGCCACCACGTCTTTCGAGGTTGCAGACGTTGACCTGGCGGAAGACGTCATCGCGGCTGACGCCCGCATCGATTTCCTGCAGAACAGCCTGGACGAACGCGCCATCGACATTCTCGCCTTGCAGGGTCCGGTAGCCAGCGACCTCCGCATGATCGTCGGCTCGCTTCGGATGAGCGCCTCGCTGGAGCGGATGGGCGACCTTGCCCGGCACGTCGCCCAGCTGGCCCGGCTGCGCTTCCCGTCCACCGTCATCCCCGCATCCATGGCGGAAACGTTCAAGAAGATGGCCGAACTGGACCAGCTGATCGTGGACAAGCTCACCGTACTCCTGGAAACCCGGGACCTCGAAGTGGCGCGCGACATCCTGAAGGCCAACACCACCATCGACGACCTTCACCTGAGCGTCTTCAAGGCCATCGCTTCCCCGGATTGGGCTGAGTCCCCCGCCACCACTGTGGACGTTGCCCTCGCAAGCCGCTACTTCGAACGGTTCGCCGACCACGGCGTCTCCGTGGCCCGCAAGGTCACCTACCTGGTGACCGGCGAATGGCAGCCACAGGGCCTGTAGCCCAAACTTCACCCCGTCGTGATAGCTGCTTTTGCCTTATTTCTTGCCCTGGTTCGCCACGGCCAGGATGGCCTCGGCCGCGGCGTCGGGATCCAGGTACGTGCCGCCCGGCTTGATGGGCTGGAAGTTCTCGTCGAGGTCGTAGACCAGCGGGATCCCGGTGGGGATGTTCAGGCTGGCAATGGCGTCGTCGCTGATGCCGTCCAGGTGCTTGACCAGGGCGCGCAGGGAGTTGCCGTGGGCGGTGACCAGGACAGTCTTGCCGGCTTTGAGGTCTTCCTTGATGTCAGATTCCCAGTACGGCAGGAGGCGGACCAGGACGTCCTTGAGGCACTCGGTGCGCGGCAGGGCGTCGCCGAGGTCCGCGTAGCGCGGATCGTGGGCCTGGGAAAACTCGCTGTCATCCGACAGGGGCGGCGGCGGAGTGTCATAGCTGCGGCGCCATTCCATGAACTGCTCTTCGCCGAACTCGGCCAGGGTCTGGGCCTTGTCCTTGCCCTGCAGTGCGCCGTAGTGGCGTTCGTTCAGGCGCCAGTCGCGCTTGACGGGGATCCACCCGCGGTCCGCCTTGTCCAACGTGATGTTCGCCGTGTTGATGGCGCGCTTGAGCAGCGACGTGTAGAGGACGTCGGGGAGGATGTTGTTCTCCACCAGGAGCTCACCGCCGCGGGCCGCTTCCTCGCGCCCCTGGTCGTTAAGGTCAACGTCCACCCAGCCGGTGAACAGGTTCTTGGCGTTCCATTCGCTGTGGCCGTGGCGCAGCAGAATCAGCTTGTAAGTCATGATTTTCATCCTAGCCGAGGCGCGCTGCAGCCGGTTTTGCGTTACGAAGATAGGGTTGGGCCGTGGTGCAAAAAGCTGAACGGGTGAGCGGTTCCCCAAACCGGGGCGGCAAGCCGGTGGGAAACGTCACCCGCGGCACCACCAACCCGAATCGGATGCGCCGGGTGGACCGCTGGCTCACGGGACCTCAGGCCTGGCGGCTGCGCGCCGCCGAAGACCCTTTGGTGATCGACCTGGGCTACGGCGCAACGCCAGCCACCGCCGTCGAACTTTTTGACCGGCTCCGCGCCGCCCGGCCGGACGTGCGGGTCTGCGGGATCGAGATCGAACCGGAACGGGTCCGTGCAGCCAAGGCGCTGGAACGGCCGGGACTTAGCTTCCAGGTGGGCGGCTTTGAACTGCCCGTGCCCGGGCAGCCTGTCCTGGTCCGTGCCTTCAACGTCCTGCGGCAGTACGAAGAGGCTGACGTTGCGGGAATCTGGCGGCTGGTCCAGGGCAGGCTCTCCCCCGGCGGCCTATTTGTTGACGGTACGTGCGATGAGATCGGCCGCCGGGTGACCTGGATTGCCCTCGACGCTAAACGGCCGCTGTCCCTGAGCATGTCCGTGCGGTTCGGCAGCTTCGACCTGCCCTCGGACATTGCCGAGCGCCTGCCGAAGGCCCTCATCCACCGCAACGTCCCCGGCGAACCGGTGCACCGGCTGATGCAGGCCATGGACCGTGCTTGGCTGGAATCAGCGCCGCTGGCCTCGTTCGGCAACAGGCAGCGCTGGCAGGCGATGTGCAAGGCACTGCGCGACGGCGGGTGGCCGGTTCAGGACGGCCCGTCGCGGTGGCGCCTGGGTGAACTGACCGTGGACTGGGAAGCAGTGGCGCCAGCCACTCACCAGCCGTAGGGTCCGGTGTTGCGGCTGCCGCCGCGGCCCGCGTCCTTGACGGCGGGGCGGACGTCGGCGAGGTAGACGGAAGCGGCCACCACGGCAGCCAGCCCGAACAGGCCGAGGGTGCCGAAGATGCCGCCGCTGCTGAGGAGGGAGATGACTCCGATGAGAGTGGCCCCGCCGGTCAGAGCCAGCCAAAACGTCTTGGTCCGTTTGCCGGTGGCTTCAAAGGCGGCGGACTTGTGGCGAACACAGTCCAGCAGCGCCCACGCCTCAAGTCCCAGTGCCACCAGGGCAAGGATAAAAAACACTGCCTGCTCTACAGGCCGAATAATCAGTTCACCGTCCACCGTCCAAGCCTAACGGTCCAGCGAGTCCAGCGCCTGCTTCAAATCAGCCCAGAGGTCCTCAACATTCTCGATGCCCACGCTCAGGCGCACCAGGTTCTCCGGAACGCTGAGCGGCTCCGCGGCGTGCCGGCGGCGCCGCTCGATCAGTGACTCGACGCCGCCCAAGGAGGTCGCAGGCAGCCAGAGCTGCAGGGCCCGCACCAGCTTGTCCGCAGCGCCGGCTCCGTCCAGGCCGCCAACCGGCGCGATCTGCACGCACACGACCGATCCGAAGCCCTTCATCTGGGACTTCGCACGTTCGTGCCCGGGGTCGGCGGAAAGCCCGGGGAACCGGATGCATTCGACCAAGGGATGCTCGTTGAGGCGTTCGGCCAGGACTGCCGCTGACGCCTGGGACCGTTCCACGCGCAGTGCCAGGGTCCGGAGTCCGCGCAGCGCCAGCCAGGCCTCGAAGGGGCCGGCGATCCCGCCGTGGATGGTGCGGTTATGCAGCAGCGCCGCCCGGATGTCCGGGTTTGAGGTCACCAGGGCGCCGAGCACGACGTCGGAATGGCCGGCCAGGTATTTGGTCACCGAATGCAACACCACGTCAGAGCCGAGGGCCAGTGGCTGCTGGACCAAGGGGGTGGAGAAGGTGTTGTCCGTAACCACAATGGCACCAGCCGCGTGGGCTGCGGCGGTCAGTTCGCGGATATCGGCGATTCCCAGCATCGGGTTGGTGGGGCTTTCCAGCCACAGCATCCTCGCGGCTTTGGCGCCCGGTCCCTGCGGGGCCAGCTGTTCTTTGACCGCGTCCGTGTCCGCGATGTCCACGGTCCGGAGCTCAAGGAACCCTTTTTGCGCCAACTCGCTGGCCATCACCAGGGAACCCGCGTAGCTGTGCGAGGGCATCACCAGAACCCCGCCGGCCGGCAGCAGCGACAGGGCGGAACTCACGGCTGCCAGACCCGATGCGTAGAGCAGGCCGGGCAGTGCGGAGCCTTCCAGCTGGCCAAGAGCCTGTTCGAAGGGATCCCAGGTGGGGTTGGCGTAGCGCCCGTAGCCGCGGTCGCCGGCGCCCAGCGATCCCGTGCCGAAATACGTCGAGGACAGCACGATGGGTGCGTTGACCGGTTCGTCGTGCTCACGCGGCGGCCGGCCGGCGGCGACCACCACGGTTTCGGCGGAGAGGGACGCTGCGTACTGTTCCGTGAGGCTCATGGTCAAAGCGTACTTTGACGCGCGCGGACCGCTGAAGTCGGTAGGCTGGAGCAGTGACCACCACCAACAGCCCCGGACTTTTCATCGCCTTTGAGGGCGGTGACGGCGCCGGGAAGTCAACGCAGGCGGCTTTGCTCGCCGAGGCCCTGGAATCCCGCGGCCTGACCGTCCTGCGGACCCGGGAACCGGGCGGGACACCCATCGGCGAAAAGCTGCGTTCCTTGGTCCTGGACCACGGCCATGGCCATATTGATGCCCACACCGAGGCCCTCATTTTTGCAGCCTCACGTGCCGCCCACGCCAGCCAGGTGATTCGGCCGGCACTGAAGCGCGGTGAAGTTGTCCTGACTGACCGCTACATCGACTCGTCCGTGGCCTATCAGGGAGCCGGGCGGGATCTGGGTGCTGATGCAGTCCGTTCGCTCAATGAATGGGCCACCTCGGGGCTGCAGCCTGATCTCACGGTGTTGTTGGACGTGGATCCGGCTGTTGGCCGGCGCAGGCGGACTGCCGGCGCCGCCGCGGAAGACCGGCTGGAATCCGAAGCTGATGAGTTCCACTCCACCATCCGTGACGCCTTCCTCGAGCTGGCCGCCAGCCGCCCGGACACGTACCTTGTCCTGCCTGCCCACCTGCCCGTCCCCGACCTCGCGGCGCAGATCCTGGCCAGCATCGACTCGCTGCTCGCGACTTCGCGGGGTGCCGCGTGACGGTATGGGACGATCTCCAGGGCCAGCCCGCCGTCGTCGAACAGTTGCGGCAGGCGACCCTGGGCGAGGGCCTGACCCATGCCTGGCTGTTTACCGGCCCGCCCGGTTCCGGGCGTTCCAACGCCGCTAAGGCGTTCGCCGCGGCCCTCAACTGCGACCAGGAGGATGTGACCCGGCGCGGCTGTGGCGAGTGCCACGCCTGCCAGACCATCCTCGGCGAGACGCATTCGGACGTGACGTTCGTCCGGACTGAGAAGGTCACCATCACCATCGACGAGGCGCGCGATCTGGTGTCCACGGCGGGCAACCGTCCGTCCTCAGGGCGTTGGCGGATCATCGTGGTCGAAGACGCGGACCGGATGGCCGAACGCACCACCAACGTCCTGCTGAAGGCCATCGAGGAACCCACTCCGCGGACCATCTGGATGCTGTGCGCGCCATCGCCCGCCGACGTGCTGGTGACCATCCGGTCCCGCTGCCGTGCCGTGGCCTTGCGCTTACCGCCGGCCGCCGACGTCGCGGCTTTGCTGGTGAAGCGCGACGGCGTGGAACCGGCCCTCGCCGAACGCGCGGCCCGCGCCGCGCAAAGCCATGTGGGGATTGCCCGCCGCCTGGCACGGGATCCCGAGGCGCGGGAACGCAGGCTGGAAACCGTAAGGTTTCCGCTGGGGCTGCGCGGCGTCACCGCGGCGGTCATGATGGCGGACAAGCTCGTGAAGATCGCCACCGCCGAAGCCAACAGTTCCAATGAGGAGCGCGACGCCGCCGAGAAGGCTGCGCTGCTTGCCACCTTGGGTGCCCCGGAGTCCGGGACGATGCCCCCGGCCATGCGGAGCCAGATCAGGCAGTTGGAAGAGGACCAAAAACGCAGGGCCAAGCGGTCCATCACCGATTCACTGGACCGGACCCTCACGGACCTGCTTTCCTTTTACCGGGACGTGCTGATTATTCAACTGGGGAACAGTGTGGAGCTGGTGAACGTTGAACTCAGGAGCGAACTGGAAGAATTCGCCGGCAGGTCCGCTCCGGAGACCACGCTTGCCCGCATGGACGCCATCAACAAAGCCCGCCAACGCATCACCACCACCAACGTTGCTCCGCTGTTGACCATTGAGTCCATGGCAGCCAGCCTGATCTAGCCCTTCCAAGGAGACCTCTCGAATGACTGCTCGCCCCCTGCCCGCACGCTCCCGATCCCTGGGGAGTGGACTGCGGGCTGCCGGCGCCCTGGTTCTGGCCCTGACACTGGCATCGTGCAGCCTCATCGGCGGTAACAAGGCCGAGGAAGCGCCCGCCACGGGCAAGGCGGATCCCGCCATTGTGGCTTCCGCCCCCGCCGGGCTCGATTCCTTCTATTCGCAGGAAGTCGTGTGGGAACCGTGTGAAAACGGCTTCCAGTGCGCCAAGGTATCCGTGCCGATGGACTACGCGAATCCCGGCGGAGACAAGATCCAGCTCGCTGCCCTGCGGGCTCCCAGCACCGGCAAGAAGACCGGCAGCCTACTGGTCAATCCGGGCGGCCCGGGCGGCTCCGGCTACGACTTCGTCAAAGACGCCGCCGGGACGCACTTTTCCCAGTCCGTTCGGGCGAACTACGACCTCGTTGGCTTCGATCCGCGGGGCGTCAAACGCTCCTCCCCCGTGACGTGCATGACGGATGAAGAGCGGGACGCGGAGAGGGCCAAGATTTATGACCTGGAAACAGACGCCGGACTGGCCACTGTGCTGGCGGACAACAAAGCCATCGCCGAGCAGTGCGCCGCACAAACCGGACCCTCCCTCGGCCACATCGACACCATCAGCGCGGCCAAGGACCTGGACATCCTCCGGGCTGTGGTGAACGACACCAAGCTTAATTACCTCGGCTACTCCTACGGCACCTTCCTCGGCTCCACCTACGCGTCGCTGTTCCCGAACAACGTGGGCCGGATGGTTCTGGACGGAGCCCTGGATCCGTCCATCAGCAATGAGGAACTGACGATGGGCCAGGCCGTTGCCTTCGAGAAGGCCATCAGGTCCTACGTGGCCGATTGCCTCCGCAAAGACGGCTGCCCCCTCAGCGGCGGCGTGGACAGCGGTGTCCAGCAGATCCGCGGCCTTATCAACTCTGTCCAGGAGAGTCCGCGGCAGGCGAAGGACGGCCGCACCGTCAACGCCACAATGTTCGTCAGTGGCCTGATCACGCCTCTCTACAACGACCAGAGCTGGCCCGCCTTGACCCAGGCGCTGGCAGCCGCTGCGACGGGTGACGTGAGCCTGATGCTGCGGCTGGCGGATCTTGGCGCAGACCGCGGCTCCAACGGGAAATACACCTCCAACTCCACCTTC
This sequence comes from Pseudarthrobacter sp. 01T43, assembly GCF_056398665.1. Taxonomy (NCBI): domain Bacteria; kingdom Bacillati; phylum Actinomycetota; class Actinomycetes; order Micrococcales; family Micrococcaceae; genus Pseudarthrobacter; species Pseudarthrobacter sp. 01T43. The sequence goes on from NZ_JBFTPV010000001.1 coordinate 29,162, forward strand.
GCCTTCAGCGCCATCAACTGCCTGGACTACCCCATGGTCTCCGACACGGCGTCCATGCGTGCCGAAGACCAGCGGCTGCGGCAGGCTTCACCGACCCTCGGCTATTTCTTCGCCTATGGCGGCACCAACTGCGCGGACTGGCCATACAAGAACGTGCGGACCCCCGCCCAGGTCGAATACACCGGCGGGTCCCCCATCGTTGTCATCGGGACCACCGGAGACCCGGCAACCCCGGTGGAATGGGCGGCATCCCTCCGCAAACAGCTGGGCAACGCTTCGCTGATGACGTGGCGGGGTGAGGGCCATACTGCGTACGGGCGGGCGAACAGCTGCCTTGAGAATGCGGTGGACAGCTACCTCGTGGAGGGCAAGGTTCCTGCCGACAACACGGTCTGCTGAGCCGCGCGCCGGGTCCCATTTTGACCCGGACGGCGCGACTCTATTACAGTTGACTCTTGCATGAACCGCCCGGTTACGCCGGGAGATTCCATGCGGTGCTTCCTTAGCTCAGTCGGTAGAGCGTTTCACTCGTAATGAAAAGGTCATCAGTTCGATTCTGATAGGAAGCTCGGGACAAACCCCCTAGAAACCACGGTTTTTAGGGGGTTTTTCGCTGGCTTATGGACAAGCGGGGAATCTTAGGCATTCCCCGCTTTTTCCTTTAATTCCCAACGTGTCTGACACTTTTCAGCACTATCCTGGGCGACACTCCTGCCTGCGCTACCCGGCTTTCAGTCGGCGCAACATCCCGGTGAGGCCTGAGGACCCGAGGACTTCGAGCACGGCGCCCAGGAAGTCATGGGGATAAGGTCCGGGCAGTAACGGCCCCGTAACGTGTCAGCTGGTCTGCTTCAACCCTTGGGCAACCGCTCAAGAACGAAACAGGCCAGTAACCGGGCCTACGTTGAAACGAGCAGCAATGCCAGTAACTGCAGCAGCCACAGGGTCACGCCGCGTCAACCTGGAAGCTTACGGTCGGTTCCTGGTCGCAATTGATGCACCTGGAATAACGCCCGACAACAACGTGGTCGCTTCCGTCACCGAGCTCGACGAGAATGCCAACCCGAAGCTTGGCGATGCGACCATGATAATTCAGAACGTCGTTCCGGAAAATGACCGCGTTCTGGTCAGGGGTCATGTGGACTGGGGGGATAACCTCCCCATCCGCGTCACCATCATGTTCCAGTAGGACGGAACGAGGCCCGCAGAACCGTGGTGCGCATCATTACCCCCCTGCGGGAGGCATTCCTGACGGGGCGGCCCGGCCCGGGGTGGTGGTTAGCGCGCAGATTATGCGTCGATAACAGGGGTGACCGGCACCCACCTATCGGACTGCCAGGGTGACGGCGTTTCCCCACGGGTCCTCGGTGACGGTACTTCCCTCAACCCGCTGATGGTCGATCCCGGCCGCGTCCAGGCGGGATTCGACGGCAGCGAGTTCTTCCGTGCTGCCAACCCGCACCGTGAAGGATCCAAGGCCGAGTTCGTTGGTGCGCGGCCCGGCGTCCTTACTCGTCCACGTGTTGGTGCCGATGTGGTGATGGTAGCCGCCTGCGGCGAAGAACACCGCCCCGTTCGTTTCGGCGGTGACGGCGAATCCCAGGGTATCCGAGTAGAAGGCCCGCGCCCGGTCGAGGTCGCCGACGCGCAGATGCACGTGTCCCACCTTTGGGTCCGAAGCTGTTCCTGCGCCAAGGTGTTCGCGGATGAATGCGTTCGGGTCCAATGGTGCTGAGCCCATGGTGACCTTGCCGTCCTTCCACGTCCACTCACGGGCGGGCCGGTCGATGTAGACTTCAATGCCGTTCCCGTCCGGGTCGCCCAGGTAGAAGGCCAGGCTGACGGCATGGTCCGCGCTCCCCTGGAAGCTGCCCGGCGCGGCGTGAGCGACCTTGGCGAGGACGGCGGCGAGTGAGGCCCTGTCCTCGTAGAGGAACGCAGAGTGGTAGAGGCCCGCCTGGCCGGGGCTGTCCCGGGCGCCGTCCGGATCCTCAGCGATGGTGAGAACCTCTTCCGGGTGCTGGTGCCCAGAACGGACCCTGCGGGGGCGGTCGAGGCCCCGTTTGCGGCTATCGTCCACCAAGTGGCTCCGCCGGCCAGGGCAACGGCCGCGCCGGTGATGGCGAATACGCGACGACGGGAATTTGGCAGAACGGGACTGGCACTGCACCATGGCGACACCGCTGCCGAACGATGAAGCATTCGGGTGTCCCCATGGCGAAAATCGAGTACCACCTACTCGTGTGTTCACCCTTGTCAGCCAGTAGCGTCCATTACAAGTCCTGGGGGACGTTGATAGGTGTGTCGACGCTCGGGGGAAATTATGGACGCCAATGCTTTACCGCTACTGGATCGGGGAGTCCTGCAAAAGCTGCGGGACGGGCTCGACGACGAAGATGTCTGCAAGGTCTTCGTCCTGAACTTTATTGCGCTGCTGCCCGACAGGGCTGAGAAAGTGCGCCTCACACTGACCACGGGGGATTTGAGAGGTGCGCTGGATGCGGTCCTCAGCCTGAAGTCTTCGAGCCAGATGGTTGGCGCGGAACGCCTTGCAGAGTTTGCGACCGATCTGGAGCACTCCCTCCGCGTTGACACGCGTCACGCAGAGCCCGCCAGGCTCCTGCCACAATTGGCGGCCGCCAACATCGCACGGATCACCAAATGCGGCCGACAGACCACGGACCTGCTGCAGAAATACGTTGCGTAACCCGGCGACGAACCGCCGCGCGGGGCCGGCGCTGTCGCAGCGGAGAACCAACCGGGCACGGTTTCGAGCTACTCCTTAAGGGCGCCACATGCATCCTCTGGCATTGATCTGTGTCGTCCTCGCTGCGGCAGTGCTCTGGGTGGTCATTATTTGGAGCATGCTTAGCCTGCTCGGCCGTGCTGAACGCCGGTCAGGGCTGAGGGCCCCACGCAGGAGCGCCCATGGCGCCGGCAGGAGGAGCGCGCCCAGAAGCCCGGGGATGCTGAAAGTACGCCGACGAAGGTCTCGGCGGGTACCGGCGCGCCCCTGAAGCGGAGCGCTGGTCAGGCACAAAAGCGATGGTCAGGCACAAGTAGGCGCCGGCGCCTGTGGAAGAGTGGCGGTATGAACCCAGCGTCTCCCGGGGAACGCTCCAGCCTCGTCTTCATCCACGGCGGCGGAGTGGGACCCTCGATGTGGGATGCGCAGACAGCCTACTTCTCGCATGATTACACCGTCTTTACCCCTACCCTTCCCGGGCATCACCTGCACGGCCGAAGCTCCTTTACCTCGCACGCCGAGGCAGCGGAGGCCGTTGCGCACGAGGTCGGCCTCCCGGAGCTCGGTCCTGTGACGGTGATTGGCTTTTCGCTGGGCGGACAGACGGCGATCCAGTTGGCAGCGTCCTATCCTGACCGGGTGGAACGACTGGTGGTGGTCAGTTCCCTCCTGCGGCCTTGGCCCGGAGCAGGCGCCCTTGGCCTCATCGCGGCAGCCGCCGCTCCATTGTCCCGAAACCGCCGCTTCGCACGCGCCCAGGCGGCTCAGCTCTCAGTCCCCGCTGCAAGGTTTGAGGACTATTACGCCCTTTCCAGGTCCATCTCCATCCCAACGCTACGGCGCTTGATTCAGGCCAATTTCTCGTTCGCGGTGCCTGACCGAGTGCTGGATTCCACACGGCCGGTATTGCTCATGGCGGGAAACATGGAAGCGACGCCGCTCCTTCGCGGGATGGAGTACTTCCAGTCGAAATTCCGGAACAGCTCCCTCCAGATCCACAAGGGTGTGGGTCACGGGATGTCTTTGGCCCAGTCCGAGCTGTTCAACACATCCCTCAACCACTGGCTCAAAACTACCGGCAGAACCTGACCATGCGGTCCGGAACCAGAGGACCCGCCCACGCTTCCCAGAGAGCCTTAGCCGCCAGGGACCACCAGCTCTAACGGCGGGGTCTCCGACGGGCCGCCGCATTGCGCCGAGCCGCCCACGCGCTTCCACTCAAGGTCGGATTCCTTCTCGATCAGCACCTCTCCCGTAGTCGACAGGACCCTGGCCGTCACGTGGTCCGGGGAACTCATGGTGACGGTGAACCGCCAAGTATCGGCGTCGACCTGTTCAGCGTAGAACGGTGCCATGGACGGCGGTGCTTCAGCCGTAACAGGAGCTGTGGGGTCCAATGGAAGGGTGGAGACAACACGGGGCGTGGCCGTCCCGGGCACCGGGCGCAGCTCTGAACACGCCCCGTCGGCGCACAGCTGCACACTGCCCACACGCGAGACGCCCCCTGCCAGTTCGACGGTGACGGAGTTGACCCACCCGATCGCCGGACAGGCGTTTGAGCAACTGGCCACCGGAAGACAAACCCCCAACAACAGGACCGCCGGCCGGATAAGGAGCCCCCACACTCTTCTCATGCGGTCAGTCTAGGCGGTGCGCATACCCGGGAGCGCCGCATGTTCCACCTATGATGGCGTGCATGGATGACAAGGCGCTCACGGCCATCGCGCTGGAGCTGTACGCGCTTCCGTTTGATGAGTTCATGGCAGCCAGGACAGCCGCAGCCAAGGCCGCCACGGGTTCCGGGAAGGAACTCCCCGCCGCCGTCAAGGCGCTGCCGAAACCCTCAGTGGCGGCTTGGGCCGTCAACATGATGGCGGTGCACGAGTCCGCAGTACTCGCGCAGCTCGCCGACCTCGGCCGGCGGATGCGCGCCGCCCAGTCATCTTTTGATGCCGGCACCCTCCGGGAACTGGCGCGGGAGCGCCGCGCCCTGCTCAGTGCCGCCGTCGATACTGCCCGTTCCGTCGCGGACCGCCACGGACGGGCCATCAGCGCCACTATCGCAACCGACGTCGAGCGGACCCTTGGTGCGTTGATCACGGACGAAGGTGCGGCGGCCGCCGTCCAAAGCGGGTTACTGATCCAGACACTGTCCTCCGACGGCGTGGACACCGTGGACCTCGACGGTGCCGTAGCGGTTCCCAGTGCCGTAGCAGTTCCCGGCGCCGTGACAGTACCGCGCAGCTCCCCTACACCGGCCGCGGCCCCGGAGCAGGAACAAAAACAGCGCCCGACGGCGGCCGGTACCGCCCGTCCGCCCGCGGACCAGCCGCTCCTCAAGGCTGTCCGGGAGACTCCGCGGCGGGCATCGCCGTCCGCTTTGGAGAAGGCCAAGGAGGTTTTAGCCGACGCCAAGTCAGCGGAGAAGGAGGCTGCCAGGCTGGCGACGGAACGGCGGGAGCAGCTGGCGGAGGCAGAGGAAGAAGTAGCCGGGCTGACTCGCGAAACCCGGGACCTGCGGGCACGGCTGAAGACCGCCGAGGAACAACTGGACAGCGCACGGAGGGGGCTGTCCACGGCAGCAGCCGAAGCAAAGCAGGCGGTAAGGGCAGATGAAAAAGCGCAGCGCTCAGCCGTGCTCGCGCAGGAGCGGGTCCTCAGGCTGGGCAACACGCGGGACTGATGACCGGTGATTGTCAGACCCCGGTTGCACACTGGATTTATGGAAAACAAACTCGCTCACGAATTCCACGTCACGTACTTCGACGCCGGCTGTGGCCGGATCCGCAATGAAAGCTTCGACTCCCGGATGGAAGCCGAACGTTTCGCCAGCCGGCAGTGCCCCGGCGAGGAAGCCTGGGCAGTCATCGACGAAATCGGCGTTGAGCAGGCGCGCATCGCCGCTTGAGGGTTCCCTGACCGCTTCAGCCGGAAAGAGTCTCCGGCCGGCCACCGGCGGCGTCCTCGGCGAGGCGGCGCTCGGCGTCGGACACCTGCTCAAAAACGGATTCAGCGCGGCGGCGCACCGAAGCTGCCCCTACCGGAACCGGCCCGACTGCCAGCCGCAGCATGGCAGCAGCTTCGGCAGTGGTGGCCAGCGAGTTGCCGGCTTTGGACAGCGACCGGTGCACACCGGCCAACGCCCCCGGAATATCGAGCCCGTCGCTGGGCGACCGCCGCTGGGCCTCCACACACACCAGGCGGACACGCTCCAGGAGCCCGGTCAGCTCATTGGCGATCTCCACGAGTTCGGCGTAAAGCTGATCGTCTTCCACACCCTCAAGCACCTGGTGATAACGGTCCAGGCCCCGGTGGAACCGGTCGTGAGCGCGGCGCCACAGGCCCTTGCCGAGCTCGGCGTCATCCTTGCGCCCTTGGCGGGCGGCAGTAAAGAATCCCACAAAGAGACCTAGAGGTACTGTCCGGGGCCGTGGTCCGGGTCCTCCGGCTGGCCTGGCGTGGCTGCGCCGGGGCGATGCCCTGCCGCGGCCCGCTGCGGCTCCCCGTTCTCCCCGATGACTACACCCGGGGCAATCATGGTGCCGGGCGGCAACTGCTTGAGCTGCATCTGCGCGACGGCATGCTCACGCGCGGCGTGCTGGGCAGCGATGGCTGTCTGAATGCCATGGAAGAGGCCCTCCAGCCACCCCACCAGCTGCGCCTGGGCGATCCGGAGCTCGGCGTCCGACGGCGTGGCATTGTCCGGGAAGGGGAGGTTGATCCGTTCCAGTTCCGCCACCAGCTCCGGGGCCAGGCCGTCCTCCAGTTCCTTGATGGACCGCTCGTGGATCTCCGCCAGACGTCCCCGGGCGGCGTCGTCCAGCGGGGCTGACTTAACCTCTTCCAGGAGTTGCCGGATCATGGTGCCGATCCGCATGACTTTCGCAGGCTCGTCCACCAGGTCCTGCAGGTTACTGCCCTTGGCTGTACCAGCCTTCGCGCCGGCAGCAGCCGGACCGGTTGGGACCGGCCCGGCAGCGCCTGGCCCCGCCGGGCCGCCGTTGTCGAGGGTGGTGCCCTCAACCGGGATGTCGTCAGGCTGAGTGTCGTTCGGATCGCTCATGCGTTCATACTCTCACGCGCTGGCGACGCCGGGTCCAGTCGATGACGCCGCAGGGCGTTCAGCAGCACCGACCCTGCGGGTTGGCGTCCTGCCGGTCCGTGTGGTCCCGCCAAAACTCCCGCTCCGTCAGGGGCGGCTCCTGGTGTCCGGCGACCTGATAATGCTCGAGGTATTTGGCGTATGCATCCGCCCCGAGCACGCCACCCAGGTACCGGGCAAAGCCCCGGAACCCGGTGGCGACTGCGGCCAGGCCGGCGTTCATCAGTTGTGACCCGCCCGCTCAAACCGGAGCTCGGCCGGCAACTTGTTCCATTCGGCGACCAGTTCCTTCTCGGCCGGCGTGGGAATCACGCCGGCGGGAGCGAAGACACGGGACGGACGGGCCTGGTCCTCGTTGTCCTCGTTGGGGATGCCGGCCTGCTGGTTCCGGAAGGCCTGGATGGTTGACACAACAGCCATGGCGATCACGATGATGCTCAGCACCACAAAGATCACTGACAGCCAGCCCTGGATAGCGGTGTTGCGAACCACGGCTTCCATGGCGGCGACGCTCTTCGCTGTGCCGAACTCGGTCTTGCCGTCAGCGAGTGCCTTGCTGAACGCCGCGTTGTTGGCAAAATAGCCGACGGCGGGCGTGGACGAGAAGATCTTCTGGTAGCTCGCGGTGATGGTCACCACGGCCGTAAACGCCAGCGGAACCGCAACGATCCACAGGTACTTGAACGATCCGCGCTTGGCCACAATGGCCAGGCACACGGACAGCGCAATGGCCGCCAGCAACTGGTTGGCGATGCCGAACAGCGGGAAGAGCGTATTGATTCCACCGAGTGGGTCCGTCACGCCCATCAGGAGCACCAGCCCCCAGGCGGCCACCATGATGGCGGTGCACAGCCACGCGCCGGGACGCCACGAATGTTCCTTGAACTTCGGGGCAAAGTTACCGATGGAATCCTGCAGCATAAAGCGCGCCACGCGCGTTCCGGCGTCCACTGCGGTCAGAATGAACAGCGCCTCGAACATGATGGCGAAGTGGTACCAGAACGCCATCATGGCCGTACCGCCGACGAACTGCTGCATGATGTGGGCGAGCCCCACCGCGAGGGTGGGTGCGCCACCGGTGCGGGATACGATGCTTTCTTCGCCGACGTTCCGTGCCGTCTCGGCCAGCAAATCCGGGCCGATGTTAACGCCGGACAATCCCAGGCTGTTGACCCACGCGGCCGCGGTTTCCACCGTTCCGCCGGTGAGGGCAGCCGGGGAGTTCATCGCGAAGTAGAGCCCGCGGTCAATGGAGATGGCCGCAACCAGCGCCATGATGGCCACAAAGGATTCCATGAGCATGCCGCCGTAGCCGATGTAGCGCGTCTGGCGTTCCTTCTCCACCAACTTCGGCGTGGTGCCGGAGGAGATCAGGGCATGGAAACCGGACAGGGCACCGCAGGCGATGGTGACAAACAGGAAGGGGAACAACGCGCCAGGGAAGACGGGCCCGTTGTCCCTGCTTGCGAACTCGCTGAAGGCCGGAACAGTGATCTCCGGGCGGACCACAATGATGGCCAGCGCGAGCATCACGATCACGCCGATCTTCATGAACGTGGACAGGTAGTCACGCGGTGCCAGCAGCAGCCAGACCGGAAGGATGGCGGCGATGAAACCGTAAACGATGAGGCCCCAGGCAATGGTGACCTTGTCCAGGGTGAAGAACGCGGCACCCCATTCGGTATTGGCCACCAGGCCACCTCCAATGATGGCAGCCATCAGCAGCACGAAGCCGATCAGGGATACTTCCATGATCTTGCCGGGGCGCAGGAATCGGAGGTAAACGCCCATAAAAAGGGCGATCGGGATGGTCATGCCCACCGAGAAGACACCCCAGGGGCTTTCTGCCAGCGCATTGACCACCACAAGGGCCAGGATCGCGACGATGATGACCATGATCAGCAGTGTGGCTATCAGCGCCGCCGTGCCGCCGATGACGCCGAGCTCTTCGCGGGCCATCTGGCCCAGGGAACGGCCGCCGCGGCGCATGGAGAAGAACAGGACGACATAGTCCTGCACCGCACCGGCCAGGACAACGCCGATGATGATCCAGATGGTTCCCGGCAGGTAGCCCATCTGGGCGGCGAGGATAGGCCCGACCAGGGGTCCGGCACCTGCAATGGCGGCAAAGTGGTGGCCGAACAGGACGTTGCGGTCCGTCCGGACATAGTCTTTTCCGTCGGCTTTGTACTCAGCCGGTGTGGCGCGGCGGTCATCGGGTTTGGTGATGTACCGCTCGATGACCTTGGAGTAGAAGCGGTAACCGATCAGATAGGTGCAGACCGAGGCGAAGACGAACCAGATGGCGTTGACGGTCTCGCCACGGATGATCGCCACCATGAACCAGGCCACACCACCGAGCAGTGCAATGGCTGCCCAGAGTGCAATCTTGGCCGGCGTCCATTTGTTGTCTTCGGCCTCCCGGACATCCTCATCCACCGCAGTGGGCGGCAGGTCCGGACTGGCGGTCAGCGGGCCGCCCCGTTGTGCTGAACCTTCCGGTTCCTCAGGCCTGTTGGCCATGTCTCCTCCTTGAAAATTCCTGCTTCAGTCGGTTGCTCCAAGGCACCCTACCAACGCGGCATCACCGCGAAGGCGGCCCCATGCCGGCGCCGTGTGTCCGTGCGGTGAACGGCAGGCTGGAGGCGCTCAGTGACAGCTCGCTTGCCTCTTACCGTAGGCCTGCCCCTGCCTTTGGAAAAGACCCAACTCTGTAACGGAACGCGGCTGCCGCCTCTCGACTCAACCAGTCAGGTCCGCGTTTCCCGGCGCGACGTGGGCAGCTTCGCGCGGGTAAACAGCCAAGCCAGGGCGGCGCCGGTCAGCGGCACCGCCACCAGCAGTGCCGCCAGTTGAAGCCAAGGCACGACGGCGGTACGCGCCATCCCCGTGGCAGTCACCAGCAGGAGGGCCGGGATGGTCCCGGCAAGGCTTCCCAGCACGGTTCCGAGCCCTGCGGTCATGAGCGCCTGGGAACCCGCGAGGGCCTTCCGCAACCGGGGGGCTGCACCCACGCCGGCCAGCGTCACATGGTCTTTCCGCGAGTCGGCCATGGACAGCCCTGTGGTGATGCCTGCGGCGCTGAGGGTGATCAGCGCCCCCAGGCCCACGATGGACCAGAGGACCAGCGAGGCGTCCCGTTCGGCGCCGCGCTCGACATTCATCGACCCGAACCTGTCCGCATAGACGCCTGCGATAGCCGCGGAGGCCTTATCGGTCCGGGCAGCATCAGGGTAGGCGCTGAGCTGGACCAGCAGGGCGCCGTCGTCGACCCGCATGCCGGCCGCAGCAGCGGCTTCCGGAGACAGTACCCCGTAGTACGGAACATTGACCTCAGGTGCCAGCACCGCCGCAGCCACCTCCGTCCGTCCTGTCTCCTGATAGCCCTGGAAGGCTCCGGTAGCGGGGTTGCCGGGCACGGGCTTGCGCACATCCTGCGCCACCACGGACGCGCGCCCGTCGCGGACGAACACCGGGTTGCTCACCACCATCCCACCGGCTGCCAGCACATCGCGGGCTTCTGCGGTGGGCGACGTGCCGAACAGCCTTTCCACGTCCTCCGCCGTTCCGACAACGATGGAGTCCATGCTTCCCTGGTACTCGTACGGGCGCATCGGTCCATGGCAGCGCCAGTCATCCGGATCGAGGACGCGCTGGCCGGCGGTCACGGGGCACTGATTGCCTTCAGGAGTGGCCAGTGAGTACTGCAGGCAGCTCGACGTCGGCGTCTGGGCAGGTCCCGCGTCAGCCACTTCGGGACGCATGTCGCAGTTCCGCATTGCAGCGGTGCGCAGCACCCGGGTCCATTCGACGGTGTCCACTGCGTTGTCCAGGGCGGACACCACGGCGGCCGGGTCAATCCGACCGGAATCCTGCTCGGTTCCGTCAGCCAAAGGAGGCCGCCACACGGACAGCGGCAGGACCGCCTGGTTCTTCAAGGCGGACCACTGGTGGTTCTGCTCGTCGTTCGCTTGCTGGCTGGCTGCCAGGACCATTCCGGCGCTGGCGAGGGTGGCTGCCGCGAGGACGGCGGCAACCGCCGGCGCCGTCCGGCTGCGGTTACGCGATGAGTCCCGGGCCGCCATGCGCGCAGCCAGCGGGAGCCGTCCGGCCCTCCCCGCCAGAAGGACCACCAGCTTGCCGGTCAGCAGGGCCAGGGACGTTACCGCCAGTAAGGCGCCTCCCACCAGGAGCCAGGCGATGAGCGGCGTCCTTGAAGCGAAAACGTCAGGGTCTTCACTGGTCACGGCAAGCCACGTGCCGCCCGCGAGCGCCGCAGCGGCCACGCCTAGCAGGACAACGCCTGCTACCGTGGATCCTTTGCCCGCCGGGGCCGGGGCCCGGCCGGATTTCAGCGCGCCCAGGACAGCCTGGCGTGCCACCTGCCGCGCCGGAGCCAACGCGGCCAGCAGGCAGGCGGCGAAGCCCATGGCCATGACCAGTCCGGTCAGCAGCGCGTCAGGATGGAAGCCCGGGAAGCGGACCAACCCGTTAAGGCGCGCCACACCGACCACCACGGCGGCCGCAGCCAGTCCCACGGCAGCGCCGGCCGCCACACCGAGGCCGCCAAGCCACAGGCCGGCAGCCATCACCACCGAGCGAATGGTAGGGGTTTCGGCGCCCGTCGCTGCCAGGAGCGCCAACTCCCGGACCTGCCCCTTGGCGCCGACGGCGAAGGCCGCACCGGCCAGTAATCCCACCTCCAGCAGCGCCAGCGCACCCAGGAGGGCCCCGCCGCCATAGGCGGCCAGCGGGATGGACGTGCTGGACTGCGCACCCTGGCTCTCCGGTGGGAGCTGGTCCTGGGGCGGTGGGTTCACCACGACGGACCGGGACAGCACAGTGACACCCACGGCGTTGGCCGCCAGGACCTGGTTCCAGGTCACCGGTTCCGAACCCACCAGGTAATACATCGTGGAATCAGCAGCCGGGACAGCCTGTCGCGGATTCGTGGGGCCTGACCGGCCCTGGATGGCCGCACGGCCCTGGCCGGGCTTGAGGTAGACGATGGGGTTGTTGTCCGAATACCCGGCATCCCGCAGCGTTCCGACCGCAGCGAACGTCCCGGCCGACGTCTGCAGCTCCTCTCCCAGTTCGAGCCCGAAGCGGTCCAGCAGCCCCGGCGAGACGAGCATCTCGGCATCGTTCCCGGGCGCCCTGCCCTGCAGAAGGGTGTACTTTCCTTCGAAAGCCGGCGCCAGGGCGTCCACCGCCCGGCCCATCACGTGCAAGTCCGCCGCACCGTGCCCGGCGGTGAGGTCGAGAGTGGCTTCGGTGAGCACCTCATATCCGGCCGGAAGCGCCTCCTGAGGATCACTGGGCGTGAAGTCAGGGTCACTGTCCCAGTTCGCCGCGTTCATCCGGGTCTCGTCAACAGGATCCTGGACCATGGAGCCGTTAGGCATGGGCATGGGCATGGCTCGGTACCGCGCCTGGGTGCTACCGAGCTGGTACTGCACACGTTCAGCGGCAGTCTCCTGAGTGCTCTGGACCAGTGTCAGCGCGCCGGTCATGGCGGCAACGGGCAGCATGATGAGCAGGATGATCAGCAGTGAGCGCCCTTTGTGACGGCGGATATCGCGCCGCGCCATCCGCACCGCGACACGGAAAGCCTGCCGGCGCCCGCCGGGCGCCGGGGTGAGACTGAGCGCCACGTCAGGAACCGGCCTGCGCGAGCAACATGGCGGGATCGTGCATGGCAGCTGCCTGGTCCACGATCCGGCCATCCCTGAGGAAAACCACCCGGTCGGCCCAGGCTGCGTGCCGGGCCTCATGGGTCACCAGCATCACGGCCGCCCCGGCATCCGCGCGTCCGCGGAGCACCTCCATCACGCCGTGACCGGTGGTGGAATCCAGGGCTCCGGTGGGTTCATCGGCCAGGATCAGCCGGCGGTCGCCCACGATCGCCCGGGCGATAGCCACCCGCTGCTGTTGGCCGCCGGACATCTGGTCCATAAACCGGTCTGCAAGTTCCGGAATGCCCACCTGCCGCAGCGCGTCCAGTGCCTGGCGTTGCGCCTTCCGGGCGGCAGTCCCGTCCAGCTCCAGCGGCAATGCCACGTTTTCCGCCGCGGTCAGGGTGGGCACCAGGTTGAAGTCCTGGAAAACGTACCCGACGGCACGGCGGCGCAGCCGCGCGAGTTCGTTAAGTCCCAACCCGCCCAGGGGCGTGGACTCGACAAAGACGCCGCCCGACGTCGGCCGGTCCAGTCCCCCGGCCAGCGCCAGGAGGGAGGATTTTCCGGAACCGGACGGTCCCATGACGGCGACGAACTCCCCCGCGCCGATGGTGAGGTCCACCTCGCGCAACGCGGCGACCGCCGTCGCACCTTCCCCGAATGTCCTGCTGACCTTGGCCAGTTCCAGGACCTGCTGCGGCCCCCGGACGCTCATCGCCGCGTCTCCGCGGTGAGCGGGGCAGCCTCTTCCGTGGTGACCCCGTTGGACGATTTGCGTGAACTTCCCTGGCCGGAGGCACCGTGGGCTGCGGCCTGCGCCTGCTGCACCATCCGGGCTTCGCACAGGTCCAGCCAGCGAACCTCCGCTTCCGTTTGAAAGATGAGCGAATCGAGGACCAGTAGCCAGGCGGTGTCCGCCGCCCGCTGGGTGGCGGCGGTGTCCCGCCTGGACTTGGTGTAGTCCTGCAGCGCCCGGATGGAGGCCACCCGCTGGGCTTGGATGACTGCCTGCACATCGACGCCGGGAAGAGTCACCGCGAGCGCGAGTTTGATGGCGAGTTCGTTGCGCGGTGGATTGGCGCGCTCCACGGGGGCGGCGAACCAGCCCTGCACCTCGGCCTTTCCGGCATCGGTGATGCTGTAGACCACGTGCCCTTCGCCGTCGCCGCCGTCATTGCTGACCAGGCCGTCACGTTCCAGGCGATCCAACGTGGTGTAAACCTGCCCGATGTTCAGCGGCCAGGTGGCGCCGGTGCGGTTCTCGAACTCAACCCTGAGCTGGTAGCCATAACGCGGCTGGTCCTGCAGCAGGGCGAGGAGGCTGTGGCGGATGGACATGTTTCTCCTGGCGGGGTCATCAGCATCGGCAGGCACAGACCCCCAAGCGCCGTGCATACCGCGTATGGCTTGAGCCTAGCCGGACGTACACCCAAAGGCAATACTCAGTATTTACACCCTCGAGACCCGGGTTGCTACATCACCAGCAGGATCTTGCCCACGTGCTCGCCGCTATCGAAGTACCGGTGCGCCTCGCTGACCTGGTCCAGGGCAAAGGTCTTGGCCACCAGCGGGCGAATCCTGCCATCGGCGATCAGCGGCCACACGGACTCGCGCACTGCATTCATGATGGCGCCCTTCTCCTCGACCGGGCGCGGCCGCAACGCGGTCGCCACAACAGCAGCACGCTTCCGCAGGAGCTGGCCGAGATCGAGCTCCCCCTTCACCCCGCCCTGCAGTCCAATGACGACGAGCCGGCCGTAGTCAGCGAGCGCATCAACGTTTTGCGCCAGGTACTTGGCCCCCACCACGTCGAGGATGACATCGGCCCCCTTGCCGCCGTTCTGGCGGCGCAGGCTGTCCGGAAACTCTTCCTCGGTGTAATTGATGGCGATGTCCGCGCCCAGGAAGGCCTTGGCCGTGCCCACTTTCTCGTCCGTGCCTGCGGTGGTGGCCACCTTGGCGCCGAAGGCCTTGGCCAGCTGGATGGCCATGGTGCCAATCCCCCCGGTTGCGCCGTGGATCAGGACGGTCTCGCCCGCCTGCAGCTGTGCCGTCATGATCAGGTTTGAGTACACCGTGGCTGCGGTCTCCGGCAGGGAGGCAGCAGTGACCAGATCGACGCCGTCGGGAATCCGCAGTACCTGCTCCGCAGGCACGGCAACCTTTTCCGCGTAACCCCCGCCTGCCAGCAGGGCCACCACCTTGTCCCCCACCGAGAATGCCTTGGTGACGCCCGGGCCGAAACCCGCGATCCTGCCGGAAACTTCGAGCCCCGGGATCTCGGACGCGCCGGGGGGCGGCGGATAAAAGCCCCTGCGCTGCTGCACGTCTGCCCGGTTCAAGCCCGCAGCGACGACGTCGATCAGCACTTCGCCTTGCCCCGGGACCGGATCGTCCACTTCGCGGACTTCCAGCACCTCCGGACCACCAGGTTCTGCAATGTAGACGGCTTTCATGGCCACTCCCGTTTTCTAGCTGATTCGTGCCCCGGAACCAGTCTGCACCGGACGCGCGGCAGACTCTGTTTTGTTGCAGCCAACTGCCTATGAAACACTACTCGTTAGGGAAGGTTGTCCGAGCGGCCGAAGGAGCTAGTCTTGAAAACTAGTGTGCGGTAACCCCGTACCAAGAGTTCGAATCTCTTACCTTCCGCGAAAGGAACCCCGGTCTGCCAGCGATGGCGGACCGGGGTTCCGTCGTTTCCGGGATCTCCGCCATGGCAGCGCCCACCCATTGAAACTGTCAGTGCCCCGGCATAGGGTCATTTCTGTTGCCACCCCTTCAACGAAAGAGTCCACTATGCCTGCACCCGAAACCACCCCCGGCGCACCTTGCTGGATTGACCTGATGACCTCAGACATCGCCAAAGCCCGCCAGTTCTACGGCGAGCTCTTCGGCTGGGAGTACCAGACCGGAGACGAGGAGAAGTACGGCGGCTACACCACCGCGCTGAAAAACGGCAAGACCGTGGCCGGGCTGATGCAAAAGGATGAATCCCAGGCCGGCATGCCCGACGTCTGGTCCACCTACCTCCGCTCAGATGACGCCGAAGCCACTGCAGCCGCAGTCACGGCCAACGGCGGCCAGGTTTACATGCCGCCCATGGATGTCCCAGAACAGGGTTTCATGGCCATATTCGGCGACCCGTCCGGAGCTGCAATCGGAATCTGGCAGCCCCGCGAAATGCGCGGATTTGAACTCGTGGACGAGCCGGGCGCGGCCGCATGGCACGAACTGCACACCAAGAACTACGACGCCGCCGTGAAGTTCTACCAAGACGTCTTCAAGTGGGAAACGGATGTCATGAGCGATACGCCGGAGTTCCGCTACACCACCCTGGGTGCGGGTGACGCCGCCAAGGCGGGCATCATGGACGCCTCCGGCTACCTGCCCGAAGAGGTGCCCTCCAGCTGGCACACGTACTTCGCTGTGGAAAATACCGATGCCGCCGTCGAAAAGGCCGTGGCCATGGGAGCCGCCGTGATCGACCCTCCGCAGGACACCCCCTACGGCCGCCTGGCCACCCTGACGGATCCCACCGGTGCCATGTTCAAACTCATGCAGCGCTGACCTTAAGTAGTCAACGGAACCGGTCCCGCCTGTCAGCGTTTGCTGGCAAGCGGGGCCGGTTTTTTGTTTGCGTGCTGCGCTGGAAGTCGACGCTCGAAACCTATCCGTCGGCCACCTTGCGTTAACCCGCTTCTGTTTGGCTATTCGATGGTCAGTTACGCCTAATTGCCTTGACCTGCTCGCCGACGGAGGGGAAACCGTCGGTACAAATAGACGCCCGCCACCCATGGGCACCACAACGAAAGTAAGAGCGAATGAATCACTCCACCCTCAGGGCGGCGCTCGGCACAGCACTGGCAGCAGGGCTCATCGCAGCCCCGCTGTCAGCCGGCACCGCCTTCGCCGTCGACGCAGCACCTGCTGCAGCGGGCACCTCGCCCATCATCATCAACGAGGCCTATCTCAGCGGCGGAAGTAACGGCGCGGCCTTCAAAAACAAGTTCGTCGAGCTGTACAACACCTCCGACGCACCCGTTTCCCTGGACGGCTGGTCGGTCCAGTACCGGTCCGCCACCAGCGCTGCGGCGCCCAGCGGAGTATCTCCCCTGGCCGGCTCCATTCCGGCGAAAGGCCACTTCCTGGTCAAGGGCGGCACCAACAGCGGCACCTCAACGGCCGCTGACCTGCCCGCCGCCGACGTCGATGCCAGCAACTTCAACCCCGCAGGCACCAGCGGCACGATTGTCCTGGCTAAGCAGGCCACCGCCCTTACTGGCTTGGCCACCGGATCCATCATCGAGACGGCCGGCGTTGCAGACCTCCTCGGGTATGGAGCCTCGAACACCTTCGAGACCAAGCCGGCCACCGCCCCGTCGAGCAACACGGACGTCAAGAGCCTGAACCGCACCAACTTCGCGGACAGCAACAACAACTCCGCGGACTTCACGCTCAGCGCCACCATCACCCCGCAGGGCTCCGGGCCGGCAACTCCCCCCGTCGATCCCCCGGTGGACCCTCCTGTAGACCCGGGCACCCCCAGCCTGAAGACCATCGCAGAGATCCAGGGCACCGGCGCCGAAAGCCCGCTGACCGGAGCCACCGCCACCACCACGGGCAAGGTCACGGCGGTCTTCCCCACCGGCGGCCTGAACGGCTACTACCTCCAGACCGCCGGCACCGGCGGGGACCTGACGGCCACCAACCACGCCGCCTCGGACGGCATCTTTGTGTACTCCCCCGCCACTGCGGCCGCCGTCCAGACCGGAGACTACGTCCAGGTCACCGGCACCGTCAGTGAGTACTTCGGCATGACACAGCTCAACGTATCCGCCGCCGCAGGACTCACCAAGCTCACCGAGGCCGCCCCCGAGGTCAAGCCCACTACCTTCGTGCTGCCGGCCAACGAGACCTTCCGGGAGTCGCTCGAAGGAATGCTGCTGGCACCGCAGGGCCCCCTGACCGTGGCGGACAACTACAGCCTCAGCCAGTACGGCGAGATCGGCCTGGCCGGCGGGACCACCGCCCTGGTCCAGCCCACCGCCGTCGCGCCTTACGGTTCGGCCGAGTACGATGCCGCCGTGGCGGACAACGCCGCCCGCGGCATCAAGCTCGACGACGGATCCAGCACCAACTTCCTCAAGGACGCCACTACCAAAGCCGAGGTGCTCCCGTACCTGACCGCCACGGACCCCGTCCGGGTTGGTTCTCCGGTGACGTTCAAGACCAACGTGGTGCTCAGCTACACCAACAACGCCTGGAAGTTCCAGCCGCTGACCCACCTCACGGACGCCAACAAGGACGTAGTCCAGCCGGCCAGCTTCGGCGCCACCCGCACCGAGGCTCCGGCCAACGTGGGCGGCAACCTGAAGATCGCGTCCTTCAACGTCCTGAACTACTTCCCCACCACCGGGGATACGCTCACGGGCTGCAAGTTCTACACCGACCGCGCGGGCAATCCGATCACCGTCCAGAGCGGCTGCGACGCCCGGGGTGCGGCCAACGCCGGGAACCTCAAGCGCCAGCAGGACAAAATTGTCGCCGCCATCTCCAAGTCCGGCGCCGACGTCGTCACGCTGATGGAGGTTGAAAACTCCGCGCAGTTCGGCAAGAACCGTGATGACGCCCTCGCCAAACTGGTGGACGCCCTTAACGTTGAAACACMCGGCATCTGGGACTACGTCCGCACACCCGCGAACGCTCCCCCGCTGGCCGATGAAGACATGATCCGTACCGCCTTCATCTTCAAGAAATCCAGCGCAGAGCCGGTGGGCGAGTCAATCATCCTGAACGACACCACCGCCTTCGCCAGCGCCCGCAAGCCGCTCGCCCAGGTCTTCAAGCCCGTCGGTGCCGCCGACGATAAGAAGTTCATCGCCATCGCCAACCACTTCAAGTCCAAAGGCTCGGCAGCAACTCCGGCTGACACGGACAAGGGCCAGGGTGCTTCAAACCTCGCCCGCACCGCCCAGGCACAGTCCCTGGTGGCATTCTCCGACGAACTGCAGAAGTCCAAGGCCACCGACAAGGTGTTCCTGATCGGCGACTTCAACTCCTACGCCAAGGAGGACCCCATGAACGTCCTCACGGCTGCCGGATACGTCAACCAGGACGAGAAAGCCAAAAATGCCGACGGCTCGGCGAAGCACTCCTACCTCTTCGGCGGCCTGGTGGGCTCCCTGGACCACATCCTCGCCTCACCGTCGGCCAACGCCGTCGTCACAGGCGCTGACATCTGGAACATCAACTCGGTTGAGTCCGTGGCGCTGGAGTACAGCCGCTTCAACAACAACGTCACCAACTACTACACGCCGGACCAGTTCCGTGCCAGCGACCACGACCCCGTAGTGGTGGGCCTGAACCTGCCCACCACGCCGGCCAGCGTTGACCTGAACTTCCTGGGCATCAACGACTTCCACGGCCGCATCGACTCGAACACCGTGCAGTTCGCGGGAACCATCGAGAAGCTGCGCGCTGCCGCCCCTGGCGCAACGGCCCTCCTCTCCGCCGGGGACAACATCGGCGCCTCGCTGTTCGCCTCGGCAGTTGCCAAGGACCAGCCCACTATCGACGTCCTCAACGCCCTGGAGCTGAAAGCCTCCGCCGTGGGCAACCACGAGTTCGACGGCGGCTGGGCAGACCTGCGCGACCGCGTCATCGCGGGCGGCGCCAACGCCAAGTTCCCGTCCCTGGGCGCGAACGTCTACAAGAAGGGCACCACCGAGCCGGTCCTGCCCGAGTACACGGTGCTGGAGATGGACGGCGTCAAGGTTGCGGTCATCGGCACCGTCACCCAGGAGGTCCCCACCCTGGTGAGCCCCGGGGGAATCGCCGCCCTGGACTTTGGCGACCCGGTCGAGGCCATCAACCGGGCAGCGGCCAAGATCACGGCGGAGCACCTCGCCGATGTGATCATTGTTGAAAACCACGACGGCGCCGGTTCCGGTACCCAGGACGGTGCCACTTTGACGCAGGAAGTCGCTGCCGGCGGCCCCTTCGCCAAATTGGTCAACGAAACCTCCGCGGATGTGGATGCCATCTTCACCGGCCACACCCACAAGGAATACGTCTGGGACGCCCCGGTTCCGGGCCAGGCAGGCAAGACCCGCCCGATCGTCCAGACCGGAAACTACGGCGAAAATGTCGGCCAGATCCAGCTGACAGTGGACACCGCTACCAAGCACGTCACCGCCTACAAGGCCGGCAACGTCAAGCGCACCACTGATGCCGCTGCCGCCCTTGTTGCCGCCTACCCGCGGGTCGCGGCAGTTGATGCGATCGTGCAAAAGGCCCTGTCGGCCGCAGCCGAGGTCGGCAACCAGCCGGTCGGTTCGGTAACCAAGGACATCACCACGGCCTTCACGCCCGATCCCGCGGGCGGTCCGGCCAAGCGCGATGACCGCGGCAGCGAATCCACGCTCGGCAACCTCGTGGCGGACTCGCTCGTGGATGCCCTCAAGGACACGAACCTCGGGGGCGCCGAAATCGGCGTCGTCAACGCCGGTGGCCTCCGCAACGAGCTTTACTACGCCCCGGACGGCACCCTCACCTATGCCGAGGCGAATGCAGTACTGCCGTTCGTGAACAACCTGTGGACCACGTCCCTGACGGGTGCGCAGTTCAAAAACCTGCTGGAGCAGCAGTGGCAGACCAACGCCGACGGCACGGTCCCCAGCCGCGCCTACCTGCAGCTGGGCCTGTCAAAGAACGTCAACTACACCTACGACGCATCCCGCGCCGCCGGTGACCGGATCACCTCGATCCGGGTGGGCGACGCCCTGGTCGATCCCGCGAAGTCCTACCGCGTGGGCACGTTCAGCTTCCTTGCCCAGGGTGGTGACAACTTCCGAATTTTCAAGGAAGGCGCCAACACCAAGGACTCCGGCCTGATCGACCGCGACGCATGGATCAAGTACCTGCAGGCGCACAGCCCGGTTTCCCCGGACTTCGCCCGCCGCTCCGTAGCCGTGGTCAACACCACCGCCGCCGAGGTCAAGTCCGGGGACGCCATCTCCCTGACGGTCTCCAAACTGGACCTGACGTCGCTGGGCAGCCCGGTCAACACCTCGCTGCGCGCCCAGTTCACCGACGCCGCCGGAACGGTGACAGTGCTCGGCAGCGTGCCGGTGACCTCCGGCGCGGCCACCGTGGACCTGAAGGTTCCGGCAGGCGCGGCCGCGGGAGCGGGCACCCTGGTGCTCACCGCCGTGGAATCCGGCACCGTGGTCAGGACTGATGTCAGGGTTGCTGCCAGCGTCCCGGCCCAGCCGGTCTGCACGGCACCGGTCAAGCCCCAGCGGCCCGGCGACCTCGTAGGCCAGACGAACTATGGCCAGGCGATGTCCGCCTACCGCCACTGCCTGAAAGGCTTGAAAGGCTAGCCTTTCGCACTGAGAACCAACGCGGGGTCACATCGCGCCCATTCCGGGGAGGAATTCGGGCGTAATGTGACCCCGCTTTGGTTTAAGGTTTCCGCGTTGTTTTAAGTTCTACCCGTCCAGGATGGCCTGCGCGATTTCATCGGCATCGCGGAGGGTCCGCTGCCCGCTGGCATAGGCGGGTCCGCCGGGCTGCGCCGCTTCTGCGGCAATGGCCGTGCCCCACTGGGCGGCGGAAAGCTGCAGGCCCAGGACGTACAGCCCGTCAGTTACGGATCCGTTGGCCGCAACGGGACGGTAGGGATGCGGCCTGACGTCCAGGCCGGTCGCCGCCACGGGCGCACCCTCCGCCGTCATCATCAGCCGGGGACGCACCATGCCGTCGTCGAGGAGCTGCTGCAGGAGCGGTGAGTCGTTGGCAGCAACCCGGTTTGCGGGCGCCAGCGCCTCGACCATCGTTGTGGCCGCTACCGGCGGACCGCCCACCCACGGCGAGACGGCGGTGAACCGGCCTGCCCGGCGGTCCACGCTGAACCGGGGGTCGGGGCCCACAAAGCTGACCACTCCCGCGCGCGCCAGCGCGGCCAGCTGCCCGGCACGCAGGGCAGGCGGCCCGCTGGCCAGGCCCTCGACGAACGACTCAAACCAGCCCCGAAGGCCGGCGACCCAGGACTCGTCGGTGATGCCGCCGTCGGCCACTGCCGTCTTCAGCACCGCACGCCCGCGGTGCAGCGCCCCAATGGCCATCTTGACCGGGTCCTGCTCACCGAGCGCGGAGCGGCGGGCGTCATCCAGGAGGTAATCGACGACGGCGGCGTCCAGTTCCGCGCGGGATGCGAACGAACGGCCTGCCAGGGGGGAGGCAAGGCCCAGCAGGTCCAGCCGGTGCCGCGGCCCGACGTGGACGGCCAGCACGCTTTCCACGGCGTCTTCCCAGTTGGTTGAGCTGTGGGCGTGCGGGCGCATGGCCTCATCCAGGGCAGCCAGGAACGCCGGCCCGTCCGGGACGGCGCCGGGCTGCGAGCGCACCAGGGTGGAGTAATAGGCCCAGAGGGTGTCGCGGTGCAGGAGCGGCCACAGGTCGTGGTCGAATCCCGGCCGGATTCCGGCGGCCGTGAACCGCTCCAGCGCAGCCGCCGTGAGGTACCGCAACGTGACGGACGACGGATAGTAGCCGTCCAAGGCAGCCTTGGCGCGGTAGGGGGTACCCCTGCGGGAGGCGGCAACGATGAGGGGTTCCTGGCCCGAGGGCTGGTACTCAAGCCGTGCGCCGGCGTCGATGAACTTACCGCCCCTGCCTTCGGTGAGCTGGCCCATGGCGTCGAAGAAGTTCAGGCCCATGCCGCGGACCAGGACGGGTTCACCGGCCGGGATCGCGGACCAGTCAACATCGGCGGGCACGGCCGGCGGGAAGTAGCGCAGGCCCAGCTGCCCGGCGGACGACTGGAGTTCGCGCTGCTCCGGGTTGAGCCTTGAAGGGATATGCCCGAGGGCGAGGACCACGGAGTCGACGGTGAGCGAACCGCCGCCGGCGAGTCCGACGTCGAACGGGCCACTGCCCGCCGGTCCGGCGTCTGCCGTGACCCCGCCCGCCGGTCCCTTCGCGTTCGCTGCGGGGCGCACCGACACGGCCGCCGTTTCGTGGAAGCCGATGCTGACGCCGTCGGGCAGCCTTTCGAGGAGATCCTCCACGGTGCAGCGAAGGTAGCGGCCGTACAGTGCGCGGCTCGGAAAGTCACGGGAGCCGAGGGTGGCCAGCTCCGCCAGCTCGTCCGGCGTCAGGGCGGGCGACGGATCCTTCTGCTGGCGCACACGCCAGCGGTCGAACGTGGTGCCGGCCAGGGGCGCGGCGAGCCCGGGTTCCTCGGGAATCACGGTCGGGTAGAAGGACTGGGTGTTCATGAGGTACAGCCGGGACTGTCCGGGCTGCCAGACGTGCCCCGGGCCTGCCGGGTAGGGGTCGATGACGTCGATGTGGACCGACATGGAGTCTGCCCTGGTGGCAACGTGGGCGAGCAGGCGCTCCAGAACGCTGGTACCCCGGGGACCTGCGCCGATGATGGCTACCCGGATGCTCGTCGATTTACCCACGGCATCCAGAGTATCCGCCTGAGCCCGGGGCCCTTGACTTGATTGCTGGGCGAAGGGTTGTTTGGATGGGCGCATGACCACCACTGCAGCTGATCAAGCGCCCGGTTCATCGTCCGCTTCCAACCCCGGACACCCCGGGACTGACTCCCCGGCGGTTGCCCCGGAGCCGCCTGATGAGAACGTCTGGCTGGAGGAAATCTACGGCGAGGAGCCACTGGCCTGGGTCCGGGAGCAGAATGCCCGCACGGAGGACCTCCTGGAGGATGCTGACTACGCGGCCTTGGAGGGAAGCATCCTCGAAGTGCTGGACTCCACGGACCGGATCGCCATGGTGGGCAAGCGGGGCGACTGGTACTACAACTTCTGGAAGGACCAGGCGAACCCGAAGGGGCTGTGGCGCCGCACCACGTGGGAGAGCTATCTGACCGACTCCCCCGAGTGGGATGTCCTGCTGGATGTGGACGCGCTGGCCACCGCGGAAGAGGTGGAGTGGGTGTTCCACGGGGCAACGTTCCTGCGCCCGGCTGACGGGGAAACGTACCGTCAGGCGCTGGTGGCGCTGTCCCCCGACGGCGGCGACGCCAACCGCTACCGCGAGTTCGACGTCGACACCCGCACCTTCGTGGACCCGGCTGCCGGCGGTTTTGACCTCCCGACGGCGAAGGGCAACGTCTCGTGGCTGGACGCGGACACGCTGCTGGTCGCCTCCACCGCCGAGGGGCTGCCCCGAACGGCGTCCTCCTACGCCCGGACGGGCGTCACGCTGCGGCGCGGCGAAACCCTCGGCACTGCGCCGCGCCTCTTTGAGGTACCCGAAGACCACATGATGGCCGTGGTGGCGCACGATTCCACGCCCGGGTTCGAGCGCACCTTCGCCGTGGACTACGTCGACTTCTACAACCGCAGCACGTTTGTCCGGTCCGGCGACGCGTGGATCCGGATCGATGCCCCGACCGACGTGAACCTCAGCGCCCACCGCGATTGGCTCCTGTTCAGGCCGCAGCAGGACTGGGCCCTCGACGGTGCGACTTACCCCGCCGGTTCCCTGCTGGCGGCCCGGTTCGATGACTACCTCGCAGGGTCGCGGGACCTGTTGGTGCTCTTTACGCCCGACGCGCACACGTCGCTGCAGTCCTGGAGCTGGACGCGCAATTTCCTGCTGCTGAACCTCCTGCGCGACGTCTCGTCCGAAATCCGGGTGCTGGATCCTGCCGCGCCGGCCGGTTCCACGTCCGGCGCCTGGGCTTCCTCGCTGCTGGACGCCTGTCCGCCTCTGCACGACGTCAACGCCTACGCGGTGGACGATGAAGATGAAAGCCCGGCCGACGGCGGTGCGGGCGACGACTTTTGGCTGGTCGCGACCGGCTTCACCACCCCCAGCACGCTGATGCGCGGAACGCTGGAGCGGGCTGCTTCCGGGAGCGGCAGCGAGGCGGGCGCCGGTGTGGTGGGCGCCGATGTGGTGAGCGCCGGCGTGGCGAGCCGGCACGCGGAAGTGAAAGCGTCGCCGTCGTTCTTTGATGACGCCAGCTACGAAGTGCAGCAGCACTTCGCCGTGTCCGCGGACGGCACGCGCGTGCCCTACTTCCAGGTGGCCGCCCGCGGACTGGTGCTGGATGGCCAGAATCCCACGCAGCTCTCCGGCTACGGCGGCTTCGAAGTCTCCCGCACCCCGGCCTACAGCGGGACCGTGGGCAGGGCGTGGCTGGAGCGGCGGACCAACGCAACCGGCTCCTCAGGCGAGATGCAGCACTCCCGCGGCGGTGTCTACGTTGTGGCCAACATCCGCGGCGGCGGCGAATACGGACCGGGCTGGCACCGGGCCGCCTTGAAGGAAAACCGGCACCGGGCCTTCGAGGACTTCGCGGCCGTAGCCCGCCACCTCGTTTCCCGCGGCGTTACCTCCCGGGAGCGGCTTGGCTGTGTGGGTGGGTCCAACGGCGGGCTGCTGGTGGGCAACATGCTCACGAGTTACCCCGAACTGTTCGGGGCCGTTTCCTGTGGCGTTCCGCTGTTGGACATGCGGCGCTACACCAAGCTCTCCGCCGGGCACTCGTGGATCGCCGAATACGGTGACCCGGACGTGCCGTCGGAATGGGAGTACATCAGGACATTTTCGCCGTACCACTTGCTCAAGGACGGCGTGGAGTACCCCGAAACGTTCATCTGGACTGCCACGTCCGACGATAGGGTAGGCCCCGTCCAGGCCCGGAAGATGGCCGCCCGCATGGAAGCCATGGGCATCCGGAACGTCTGGTTCCACGAGGCGCTGGAGGGCGGCCACGCCGGGGCGTCGGATAACCGGCAGGCCGCCGCGCTCCAGGCCCGGAGCCAGCACTTCCTGTGGCGTGCCCTGGCCGGCGGCTGATGTCCGGGGTGTCGGTGCGCCGGCCAGTCCCTGCCCCTTCACGGCACACAGCAACGCGGGGTCACATTCCGCCCAATAACCAGCCTTTCACTGGCGTGGAGTGACCCCGCGTTGGTCGTTTTGCGCTCGGTGGCCGGTTCTGCGTATCCTTGGTGGGCTAGGAATAGCAATTGGAGACGTGCCAGAGCGGCCGAATGGGCTTCACTGCTAATGAAGTGTGGGGCACAACTCCACCGGGGGTTCAAATCCCCCCGTCTCCGCGTTTGGCCCCGGTCCTTGACCGGGGCCTTTTGCGTACCGTGACTCGTGCGCCTTCGCCGCCTCTCCCCATGTAGGTAGCAGCACATGCTCTTATGAGCCGTCATCACGACATGTGCTGCTACCTACATGGGCGACGTGGGGGCCGGCAATGGCAGGATGGTGGGATGGCATTAAGCAGCACCCCAACCGCCGAGACCGGCACAAGCCCCGCGTGGAATCCCCGGCTGGCGCTGTTGGTTGCCGCCACGTTCTTTATGGAATTCCTCGACGGCACCATCCTCACCACTGCCATCCCCAACATCGCAAGCGACTTTGGGGTGCCAGCCGCGGACGTGAATATCACCATGACCGCTTACCTCATGACCGTGGCGATGGGGATTCCTTTGAGCGGTTGGCTAGCCGAACGGGTCGGTGCCCGGAAGGTCTTCTGCCTGGCGATCACCCTCTTCACCCTCGCGTCCCTGGCCTGCGCGCTGAGCCCGGACCTGACCGTCCTGACCATCAGCCGGATCGTGCAGGGCGCCGGTGGGGCCATGATGGTTCCGGTGGGCACGCTCCTGGTGCTTCGAGGCACACCCAAATCGGAACTGCTGCGGGCGACAGCCTTCCTGGTGTGGCCTGCACTGCTGGCTCCGGTGCTCGCTCCGCTCGTGGGCGGCGCCCTGACCACCTATCTGTCCTGGCACTGGATCTTCCTCATCAACCTGCCGCTGGGGGCAGCCGCCTTCATCACCGCGCTGAAGATTGTGCCAGCCGTTTCCGGCGATCCACACCGCAGACTGGACTGGCTGGGGCTGGTCCTGACCACCGCGGGAGTGGGAGCCCTGGTGGTTGGCTTGGAGCTGGCAACGGCACATCCCGACGGGCCGTGGGCCACCATCTCCGCTGTGGCCGGGCTGGCTGCCCTCGCGTGCGCGGTGTTGTGGATGCGACGAGCCAAACACCCGCTCTTTGATCTGTCGGTATTTCGTACCCGGACTTTTCGGGCGATGGCCACCGGCGGGTTTGTTTACCGCCTGACCATCAGTTCCGTGCCTTTCCTGCTGCCGCTGATGTTCCAGACCGGCTTCGGCTGGTCCCCACTGCATGCCGGGATCATGGTGGCCGCTGTGTTCATCGGCAATATCGGCATCAAACCGGCCACCACGCCGCTGATTCGCCGCTTTGGTTTCCGGGCCATGCTGGTCCTGGGCTCCCTGGCGTCCGCCATGACTTTCGCACTGTGCGCCCTGCTCACCCCGGACACCCCACAGGCCCTGATCTTCGCCCTGCTGGTCTGCAGCGGCGCTTTCCGTTCCATCGGGTTCTCTGCGTACGCCTCGGTGCAGTATGCGGACATCGTGCCCGCCCAGCTCACGTCGGCAAACTCAGTGTCCGCGACGCTGGTTCAGCTGGCCGCCGGCTCGGGCATCGCCGTCGGCGCGCTGCTGATCCGTGTCTTTGACGGTGTGACGGTCTTTGAGGCGGATGCGGCCGGCCCGTTCCGTGGCGCGTTCCTGACCATGGCGGTCCTTATGCTCTTCAGCACCGCGGACAGCTTATCCCTGCACCGGCACGCCGGCGCAGAAGTCAGCCGTCCCGCGGGCGCAGAAGCCACCAGCCCCGCCGGCGGGTAAGTCAGCAGCCCGAAAATCAGCAGTCCCGCTGTCAGCCCGCCTGACCAAGCACTAGCGGGAGAACAGCCCCCGCCCCCGCCTGCCGCAGGGCACGTCCGGCCACGGTGACACTCCACCGGCTGTCCACCAGATCGTCGATCAGCATCACGCCCTGGCCACGCAATGACGCCATGGCCGCCTCCAGCTCGGGTCCCACCACCAGACGGTCCCAGACCCCTGCCAGCCGGTAGGCACTGTTGCCGCCCCGGCTTCCCGTAGGTCCGCCGTGGCCAAGGGACAGCTCGCCCAGGTACGGCATCCGGCCGATTTCCGAGATCCCCTGCGCCAGGGACCGGACCAGTTCGGGCTTACTCCGGGAGGGCATGCTGACAATCGCCGCCGGCCTGCCCGCACCGCTCCAGCCCGGGTTGCGGGCATCGCCCGTTGCCCATTCGCGCAGGACCTGGACACATGCCTGCAGCATGGCTGGATCCACCGGACGGTCCGTGGCCCCGGCTGCGAAAAGTTCCCGCAGCGCACCGCCCCACCCCAGGTCCGTGAGCCTCGCCAGGATGCGGCCGTTGGCCAGTCCTTCGTCCGCCTTGATCTTGCCCTTCACTGGCACGCCCAGGCGGTCCATGCCGCTGGGCCACTGCAGCCGCGCCTCCAGGACGCCTCCGGCCCGGCTCAGTGTCTGGCCCGCTGCTGCCGTGGCGTCCGCGGCGATATCCGCCGGGAACCAACGGCCCGCGCAGTTGTCGCACCGCCCGCAGGCGTGCGCCGTCTCGTCGTCAAGGACCGACGTGATGTACTCCATCCGGCACCCCGCGGTGTCCTGGTAGATCACCATGGAGTCCTGCTCATCCACCCGGGCCTCCGCGATCCGGCTGTAGCGCTCAGCGTCATAGACCCACGGCATGCCCGTGGAACGCCATCCGCCCCCGACGCGTTCCACCGCGCCATCCACGGCCAACACCTTCAGCAGCAACTCCAGAGGCGTGCGGCGGAGGTCAACCCTGGCCTCCAAAGCAACCGTGGAAACGGCGGTGCCAGCCTCGGCAAGAGCGGTCAGCACCGCCGTGGCCTTCTCCTCCGAGGGCATGGACGCCGTCGCGAAGTACTGCCAGATGTCGCGGTCTTCCGAGCCGGGCAGCAGGAGCACGTCGGCGTTCGCCGCGCCACGGCCTGCACGGCCCACCTGCTGGTAGTACGCCACCGGGGATGACGGCGCGCCAAGGTGAACCACAAAACCCAGGTCCGGCTTGTCGAAGCCCATGCCCAGCGCCGACGTGGCCACAAGCGCTTTGACCTGGTTGTCCTTGAGCAGCTGCTCGGCACGCTCCCGGTCCGCTGGATCGGTCCGGCCGGTGTACGCCTGCACTTCGTGCCCTGCTTCGGCGAGGAGCCGGGCGGTGTCCTCCGCGGCGGAAACGGTCAGTGTGTAGATGATCCCGCTGCCCGGCAGATCGCCGAGGTGGGTCAAAAGCCAGCCCAGGCGTTGACGCGAGTCCGGGAGGGCGAGGACGCCCAACCGCAGGGAATCCCGGCCCAGGGTGCCGCGGATGGTCAGGACGCCGGCCCCGAGCTGTTCCTCGATATCGTGGACCACGCGCGAGTTTGCCGTGGCAGTGGTGGCCAGGACAGGAACCGAGTCCGGCAGTTGCGTGATCAGGTCCGCGATCCGCCGGTAATCCGGCCGGAAGTCGTGGCCCCAGTCGGAGATGCAGTGGGCCTCGTCAATGACCAGCAGACCGGTGCGCCGGATCAGCTCCGGCAGCTGGTTCTCACGGAAGGACGGGTTGGTGAGCCTTTCCGGCGATACCAGCAGGACGTCCACTTCGTCCGCAGCAAGCTGTTCCCGCACCGTGTCCCATTCCAACTGGTTCGCCGAGTTGATGGCCACGGCACGCACACCGGCGCGGGCGGCGGCGGCCACCTGGTCCCGCATCAGGGCGAGCAACGGCGAGACGATCAGTGTTGGTCCTGCACCCCGGCGCCGGAGCAGCAGTGACGCCACGAAGTACACAGCCGATTTTCCCCAACCGGTGCGCTGAACCACCAAGGCCCGCCGGCCGCCGTCGACCAGTGCCTCAATCGCTTCAAACTGGCCGTCATGGAATGCTGCTTCCGGATGCCCCACGAGTTCCCGGAGGACCTCCAGCGCCTGGATCTTTGTGGTGGACGGCGAATCGGGGGAAGCGGAAAGAAGGGCGGCGTTCTGGGTATCGACCATTGATTCAGTATCCCAGCCCCCACCGACACCCGGATCCCTGGAGCTCCCTATGTGGACAACCCCACATGTCCGGACACAACGGTTTCGAGCCCCTCGGTCGTAAACAGGGCGCCCACTCCCCCTCAACAGGCACCTGTGCACTTCCACGTAAGATAAGACCCGTGACTAGCGAACAGACAAAGACTTTTGACCTCTCGGCATCCTTTAAGGCCTACGACGTCCGTGGCATCGTGGGCGATTCCATCACGGCCGAAATCGTCGAAGCCGTAGGTGCCGCGTTCGTCGACGTCCTGGAACTCGAAGGACAGACCGTCCTGGTGGGCGGCGACATGCGCCCCTCCTCCCCCGAATTCGCCAAGGCCTTTGCCGACGGCGCGGCCACCCGCGGCGCCAACGTTCAGCTCCTTGACCTCATCTCCACCGATGAGCTCTACTACGCTTGCGGCTCCCTCAACGCGGCCGGTGCCACGTTCACCGCCAGCCACAACCCCGCCGAGTACAACGGCATCAAGATGGCCAAGGCCGGCGCGCAGCCCATCTCCTCCGAATCGGGGCTCAAGGAGATCCAGGCCCTCGCTGAGGATTACCTGAACACCGGCCGCATCCCGGCCGCGGCCACGCGCGGCAAGATCGGCGTCCACGATGTCCTGAAGGGCTACTCGGAGTACCTCCGCGGGCTGGTGGACCTGTCCGGCTCCCGCCCGCTCAAGGTTGTGGTGGACGCGGGCAACGGCATGGCCGGCCTCACCACCCCCGCAGTCCTGGGCGACGCCCTCCTGCCAAAGCTGCCGTTCGAGATCATTCCCCTCTACTTCGAACTGGACGGTTCCTTCCCCAACCACCCGGCGAACCCCCTCGAGCCGGAGAACCTTCGCGACCTGCAGGCCGCCGTCATCAAACACGGCGCCGATATCGGCCTGGCGTTCGACGGCGACGCCGACCGTTGCTTCGTCATCGATGAAAAGGGCGAGCCAGTATCGCCGTCGGCCATCACGGGCATGGTGGCGCGCCGGGAAATCGCCCGCGCCCAGGGTCAGGGCGAGGCGACACCCACCATCATCCACAACCTACTCACCTCCCGTGCGGTGCCGGAATTGGTAGCGAACGACGGCGGGCGGGCCGTCCGCACCCGCGTTGGCCACTCCTTCATTAAGGCAGTCATGGCCGAGGAGGGTGCCGTCTTCGGCGGCGAGCACTCCGCACACTTCTACTTCCGTGACTTCTGGAACGCAGACACCGGAATGCTCGCAGCGATGCACGTCCTGGCAGCCCTCGGCGAGCAGGACGGCCCACTGTCAGAGCTTGGCCGTGAGTACGAGCCCTATGTCTCCTCCGGTGAGATCAACTCAGAAATCGAGGACAAAGCGGGAGCCGTTGACCGGGTCAAGGCAGATTTTGCCGCCGAGGACATCATCGTGGACACCATGGACGGAAGCACGTTCACGGCCAACGACGGAAGCTACTGGTTCAACCTGCGCCCGTCCAACACCGAGCCGTTCCTCCGGCTGAACGTGGAGGCCACGGACCGGCAACTGATGGAACGCGTGCGGGACCGCGTGCTGGCCAATGTCCGGCGCTAAGCCCCAGGCGCCCCAGGAGGCTGCCCACGAAGCCGCGGACGGGCAGGTGGCGCCGTCTTGGCGGGATTCCGTTCCGGAGGCCAGCGCCGCGGACCTGGAGAACCTGATGGGCACAGGACTTGGCGCTGCCCAGGAACAGCTCCAGCGCAACGGCGGCTTCCTTCCGTTCGCACTGGTGGTGGAGAACGACGGCGAGGTCCGGCTCATGGCCGTTACCCCGGCGGACACCGACGAAGGCTCGGACGGCGACTTCGACGCCGATGCAATGATCAGCGACCTCACTGAACTACTCCGCCAACACCGGTCTGACTTCCGTGCCGCCGCGGTGGTCTGCGACATCACGCTGGTCGAGGAGGATTCGGACGCCATCCACGTTGCCGCGGAGCACCGCGACGGTTCGATCTTCGCCGCCGTCCTCCCGTACGCTGCCAACCCGGACAGCGGCGAATTGGACTTTGGCCAGCTCGCCGCCGACACCAACGAGCCCGCCATCTGGGTGGACTAGACCGCGGCGATGGTCATGAAAATCACCGCCTTCGCCGACGTCAGCCTCCGGTCCCTGATGGTCCTGGCTGCTGCCCCCGAGGCCACGCTGCTCACCACGCAGAACATTGCCGATGCCGTGGCCACACCGTACAACCACGTCAGCAAGGCGATGGCCAAACTGCGGGGCCTTGGCCTGATCGACGTTGAACGGGGCAGGAGCGGCGGTTCCCGGCTCAGCCCGGCCGGCCGCCTGGTCACGGTGGGCCAGGTCCTGCGGGCACTGAACACCCGCACTGACGCCGCCGACTGCGTAGCCCCGGGCGGCAACTGCCCGCTGATCAATGAGTGCAAGCTCCGCGCTGCCATGGCCCGCGCCTCCGAGGCCTTCTACCGGGAACTGGACGCTGTAGTCGTCGCCGACCTGCCTGGATCCAGGCAGATGGCCCCCGTTTTCCAGATGATCGGCCTTCGCCCTGGCCTCAAGACCGAGGCCGTAGCGGCGCTGTAGCCCGGCACTGGCCTCGCTGCACGGACGCCTCCCTCCGGAGCAAACCGGCATATGACGCCCCGATTTGATTTCGCATTTCTACAGGGTGTAGAAATTGAGGTATCAATACAGGCATTTCAAATGCACGTATTATCCGACCGGACGAAGGCCCCGGTTACCTACCTCAGGAGTACACATGCTCTCGGACAAAGCCCGCCCCGTCATTGAGGCCACCCTGCCGCTGGTCGGTTCACGGATCGGCGCCATCACCCCCAAGTTCTATGCCCGCCTGTTCGCTGCCCACCCCGAACTGCTCGACGGCCTGTTCAGCCGCTCCAACCAGCGCTCGGGCGACCAGCAGCAGGCGCTCGCCGGAAGCATCGCCGCTTTCGCCACGCACCTGGTCAACAACCCCGGCACCCTGCCGGAGACCGTACTCTCCCGCATCGCGCACCGCCACGCCTCCCTCGGCATCACAGAGCCCCAGTACCAGGTGGTCTACGAGCACCTCTTCGCCGCCATTGCAGAGGACCTCGCGGAGGTCATCACGCCGGAAATCGCCGAGGCCTGGACCGAGGTGTACTGGCTGATGGCAGATGCCCTGATCAAGCTTGAAAAGGGACTCTACGCCGCGCAGGCTAACGGCAAGATGTGGGCTCCGTGGCGGGTAGCCGCCAAGACTGTGGCCGGCGCCGGCTCCATGACCTTCACGCTCGAGCCTGCGGATGACACCCCCATCACGCCAGCACTGCCGGGCCAGTATGTCAGCGTCAAAGTGGTCCTGCCGGACGGCCTTCGGCAGGTGCGGCAGTACTCACTCTCCGGCGAGGCCGGCACCAGCCGTAGCTTCACCACCAAGCTTGACGACGGCGGCGAGGTCTCCCCCGTGCTGCACAACAGCGTGGAGGTCGGCGACGTCCTGGACATCTCCAACCCCTACGGCGAGATCACCCTCAAAGAGGGCGACGGTCCGGTAGTCCTGGCCTCGGCCGGCATTGGCTGCACCCCCACCGCATCCATCCTGCGCTCCCTCGCAGAAGCGGGTTCGGAGCGCCAAGTCCTGGTGCTGCACGCGGAAAGTACCCTGGACAGCTGGGCGCTGCGCGGCCAGATGACGGACGACGTCGACCGCCTGGACGGTGCCGAGCTGCAGCTGTGGCTGGAGCAGCCGGTCGAGGGCACCAAGGAAGGCTTCATGTCCCTTCGCGAGGTCGATCTTCCGGCCGATGCGTCGCTGTACCTGTGCGGCCCGCTGCCGTTCATGAAAAATATCCGCAATGAGGCCATCAACGCGGGCATCCCGGCCACGTCCATCCACTACGAGGTCTTCGGCCCGGACATCTGGCTCGCCAGCTAAATCCATTGCTCCATAACGGCCCTTTTGACGCCTCATAAGGGCCGTTACGGAGCACTCGATGACGGACCCACACGTGGGGAACGACGGCGGCCCCGCACCTTATCGAAAAGGTGCGGGGCCGCCGTCGTGATGTCTGTTTGTCCCCAGCTGACTAGCTGTGGTCCGCCATGCGTTCCTTCAGGGCGTCGAGCTCGGCGCGCAAGGCCTCCGGCAGGGAGTCACCGAATTTCGCGTACCACTCTTCGATCGAGGCAAGCTCGGCATCCCACTCGTCGCGGTCGACGCGTACCGCGTCTTCCACATGGGCGTGGGTGAGGTCCAGGCCGGTAAGGTCCAGCGAGTGGGCCGCCGGGACGAAGCCGATGGGCGTTTCGACGGCGTCAGCCTTGCCTTCGAGCCGCTCGATGGCCCACTTGAGGACGCGGGCATTGTCGCCAAAGCCCGGCCACGCGAAACCGCCATCGGCCGTGCGGCGGAACCAGTTGACCAGGAAGATGTGCGGGAGCCGTTCCGGGTTGGCTTTGCCCGAGACGCTGATCCAGTGCTTCATGTAGTCGCCGGCGTCGTAGCCGATGAACGGCAGCATGGCCATCGGATCGCGGCGGAGGACGCCGACCTGGCCGGCAGCGGCAGCGGTGGTTTCCGAAGAGAGCGTGGAGCCCATGAAGATGCCGTTGGTCCAGCTGCGGGCCTGGGTGACCAGGGGAACCGTGGTCTTGCGGCGGCCGCCGAAGAGGATGGCCGAGAGCTCTACGCCTTCAGGGCTGTAGTACTCCTCAGCGAGCATGTCGATCTGCGAGATCGGCGTGCAGAAACGGGAGTTCGGGTGCGCGGCCGGCTTGTCCGAATCCGGAGTCCACGAGTTGCCCTGCCAGTCCGTCAGGTGCGCCGGGACCTCCTCGGTCATGCCTTCCCACCACACGCCGCCGTCATCCGTGAGGGCGACGTTGGTGAAGATGCTGTGGCCCTTGGCGATGGCGCGCATCGCGTTGGGGTTGGTCCCCCAGCCGGTGCCCGGAGCTACGCCGAACAGGCCCGCCTCCGGGTTGGTGGCGCGCAGCTCGCCTTCCTTGCCGATCCGCATCCAGGTGATGTCATCACCGAGGGTTTCGACTTCCCAGCCTTCGATGGTGGGGTCCAGCAGGGCGAGGTTGGTCTTGCCGCAGGCGGAGGGGAAGGCCGCGGAGATGTAGTAGTTCTTCTTCTCCGGCGAGGTGAGCTTGAGGATGAGCATGTGCTCGGCCAGCCAGCCTTCGTCGCGGGCCATCACGGACGCGATGCGCAGGGCGTAGCACTTCTTGCCCAGCAGCGCGTTTCCGCCGTATCCGGAGCCGAAGGACCAGATGGAGCGTTCCTCGGGGAAATGGACAATCCACTTGTCCGGGTTGCAGGGCCACGGCACGTCGGCCTGGCCGGCTTCGAGCGGCGCGCCCAGGGAGTGCAGGGCCGGCACAAAGAATGCGTTCGTCGAGGTGATCTTGTCCAGCACTTCGGTGCCGATGTTGGCCATGATGCGCATGGAGGCGACCACGTACGCGCTGTCGGTAATCTCCACACCGAACTTGGGATCCTCGGCGTCAAGGTGGCCCATCACGAACGGGATGACGTACATGGTGCGGCCGCGCATGGAGCCGGCGAAGAGTCCGCGCAACTTCTGCTTCATCTCGGCCGGAGCCATCCAGTTATTGGTGAAGCCGGCGTCGCGTTCCTTTTCGGAGCAGATGAACGTCTGCTCTTCAACCCGGGCTACGTCGGCCGGATCGGAGAATGCCGCGAAGGAGTTGGGGAAAGTCTCCGGGTTCAGCCGCGTCAGGGTGCCGGCTGCGACGAGTTCGTCGGTGAGACGAGTATTCTCCTCCTCGGATCCATCAACCCAGTAGATGCGGTCCGGCTGAGTAAGTTCTGCAACCTCATCTACCCATGCCAGCAGCGCGGCATGCGTGGTGGGTGCTTTTTCAAGCAACGGTTTCTGCGCCAGATCGCCCATTACGGTTCCCTTCCTCGGGTTCATCGGTGTGTCCTAAATGTTATTGGCCGCCCCGGGGTCACTGGCGATGTCAGTGGTGCACGTTTCTGCTCCTTTGGGATGGAAACCGCGCAAATTCAAGGAAAACCTGTCCAAATCGATGGAATTAAGTGACAAAGGTCACGTAGACCGGTCTAGTCGGCTATATTACACGGCTCTCGATTTGGCACGAGGGCCCAGCCTCGCGTAAAGTAATTCGAGGTTCGGGGAGCGAGATACTCCGCGAAACAGAATATGCGCCCATAGCTCAGCTGGATAGAGCGTCTGTCTACGGAACAGAAGGCCGGGGGTTCGAATCCCTCTGGGCGCACAGAATAAAGGTCCGCACCGGTTCGCCGGTGCGGACCTTTTGCTTTAAGCGCCGGGCTGCTTGAGGCGCCGGTCCGGAATGCGTCACGTTTGGTCACGACATCACTCTGGATCCCTGAAATTCCGGAGCCGCCGCTCCCCTGCCTGGTCAAAAGTTACGCACGTCGGCAGCCGACCCGTCCGGCCCCGCCGCCGGGAGCCGGGCGTAGGCTGGAGAAATGACGCCCCAAACCTTGGACCGGGAATTTGATGTCGTAATCATTGGCGCAGGCGCGGTGGGCGAAAACGTTGCCGACCGGGCAGTCCAGGGTGGACTCACGGTTGCCGTCATCGAGGCCGAACTGGTGGGCGGCGAATGTTCATACTGGGCCTGCATGCCGTCAAAGGCGCTGCTCCGCCCCGGCACGGCCCTTCACGGCGCGCAGACCGTACCCGGCGCCGAAGAAGCTGTCACACGCACGCTGGATGCTGCGGCGGTACTCAAGCGCCGCGACTATATGACCTCCAACTGGCAGGACGACGGCGCGGTGAAGTGGCTGGAAGGCGCCGGGATCGAACTCATCCGCGGCCACGGCCGGCTCACCGGGCCCCGGGCCGTGGAAGTAGCCGGGCTGGATGGCAACACCTACCGACTCAAGGCCCGTCACGCCGTCGTGCTGGCTACGGGGTCTGCCCCGAGCCGTCCGCCCATCAAAGGACTGGCTGATCTGCGGGTCTGGGGCACCCGGGAGGCCACGTCGGCAAAGGAAATCCCGGAACGGCTCGCCGTCCTCGGCGGCGGCGTGGCCGGCACCGAACTGGCCCAGGCGTTCGCCCGCCTGGGTGCTGACGTGACTTTGGTGGCCAGGAGCGGGCTTCTGGGCAGCTTCCCGTCCAAGGCCAGCAGCCTCGTGGCCGCGGGACTGCGGGCGGACGGCGTGGAGATTCGCCTCGGCACGTCCACGGAAAGCATCCACGAAAACGACGACGGCACCTTCACCCTGACGCTGCGTGACCGGACTGCCGGCGAACAAATCACCGTGACGGCGGACAAGGTCCTGGTCTCCACGGGCAGGCATCCCGCACTCGACGGCCTGGGCCTGGAAAGCGTGGGCTTCGAGGCCCAGGACGGGCAGCCGCTCCGGCTCGCCACCGACTCCACTGGCCTAGTCCAGGGCTTGGCGGGAAAGGAACACTGGCTCTATGCGGTGGGTGATGCGGCGGGCAAGAACTACTTCACACACCAGGGCAAGTACGAGGCCCGCGCCACCGGCGATGCGATTGCCGCCCGCGCCAAGGGCGAACTGGAAGGCGCTCCGGCAGCCTGGAGCCGCTATGCCCAGACGGCCAACCAGCACGCAGTGCCCAGCGTGGTGTTCACCGATCCGGAGCTGGCCGCCGTGGGCCGCACGGTGGAGCAGGCAAGGAAGGACGGCTACAACGCCTCGTCCGTGGAGCTGCCCATCGAGGTATCGGGGTCATCGCTGCACTCCGAGCACTACGCGGGCTGGGCGCAGCTGGTGGTCGACGAGGATCGCAGGGTCATTCTGGGCGCCACTTTCGCCGGACCGGACGTGGGCGAACTGCTCCATGCCGCCACGATTGCCGTAGTGGGCGAGGTCCCGCTGGACCGGCTATGGCATGCGGTGCCGTCATTTCCGACCATCAGCGAGGTGTGGCTGCGGTTGCTGGAGAAGTACGGCCTGTAGCTTATTTGAACTGACCGGTCAGTTCAGTTACGATGGGTGCAGACATAAACCGTCGGAAGGTCCCCCTTGCTCTTTGTCCAGCACCTCCATGTGAAGGGCCGGCGCGACGATCTGCTTCCGCCCACCTCCCTGCGCGCCACGCCGGGCGAGCTGCTCCTGGTGGCAGCGGATCGGCAGGACCAGCGGACCGCACTCGCCCTGACCATCAGCGGCCGCATGAAGCCCAGCAGCGGCCAGATCACGTGGGCCGGCAACTCGCGTACCAAGACCCTTCGGCTCGCCAGCGCACTGGTCGACTCCCCCGGAGTGAACGAACCGGAGCAGCACCTCAGCGTGCGCGACCTGGTGACCGAGGACCTCGCAATGGTCC
This sequence comes from Pseudarthrobacter sp. 01T43, assembly GCF_056398665.1. Classification (NCBI taxonomy): domain Bacteria; kingdom Bacillati; phylum Actinomycetota; class Actinomycetes; order Micrococcales; family Micrococcaceae; genus Pseudarthrobacter; species Pseudarthrobacter sp. 01T43. The sequence continues at coordinate 66,923 of NZ_JBFTPV010000001.1, forward strand.
CCCGGCGCTACCGCGGCGCACTCCTCAGCAAACCCTGGCTCAAGGTCAACAGGTTTGAGGACATCGCGGATCTTTGGACCGAACAGCTGCCCGCCGGCAAACGGATGGAGCTGCTGACGGCCTTGGCGCTGGCCAACCCGCACACTGATCTCCTGGTGGTGGATTCCCCGGACAGGCACAGTGCCAGCGCTGCGGACTGGCTGCCGCGGCTTGAAGCGCTGGCGTACGACGCCGGCCGGCCACTCGCCGTCGTCGCTACCGTCACCGCCCTCCCGGACTCGTGGACGGGACCGGTCGCCGTGATCGGCAACGCGGCCCAGCGGCCGGACGAAACCCCCGCCGCCCCGGAACCTGCCCCGACCCACCCTGCACCGATCAACGAACCTGCCCCGGCTGACGACGAAACAGAAGCCTTCCTACGCGAAACCGAGGACGCCAAGTGACCGTGCTGCGGCTGGCCCGTTCCGAACTCAAGCGGATGACCGGCGGGTTACTGCCGAAGCTGACCATCCTTGCCCTGATCATGGTGCCGCTCCTGTACGGCGCCGTATACTTGTACGCCAACTGGAACCCTTACGGGAACCTAAACCAGATCGACGCCGCCCTGGTGGTGGAAGACGGCGGAGCGACGTCGGGCGACGGCAGCGAGCTCCAGGCTGGCAGGAAGGTGGCTGACGGGCTGATAGACGGCCACATCTTCAACTGGCAGCCGGTCTCCACGGCGGCAGAGGCCGATGAGGGCGTCAGCAGCGGCAAGTACGCGTTTGCGCTGAAGATCCCCAAGGACTTCTCCACCAACCTGGTCTCACCGGGCAGCTTCGATTCAGCCAGCCAGGCGATGCTGAACGTCACCACCAACGATGCCAACAACTACCTGCTGAGCACCATCGTGGACAAGCTGACCACCTCGGTTCACAGCACCGTTGCCAAGGAGGTGGGCGAAGAGACCGCAAACCAGCTCCTCACGGGCTTCGGCACCATCCACGCACAGATGCTCAAGGCCGGAGACGGGGCCGGACAGCTGGCGGACGGCGTCGCCACCCTCCGCGACGGGGCCACCACACTGCACGCAGGTACTACCGAACTCAGCACGGGAGCCGCGGGGCTCTACAACGGACAACTGAAACTGCGGGACGGCGCCAACCAGCTGACCGACGGCGCCGGACAGCTCAGCAGCGGCCTCACCCTTCTCAAGGACAAGACCGCCACTCTTCCTACGGACACCCAGACCCTGGCCAACGGGGCGGCTCAGGTGGCTGCGGGCAACGCGCAGCTGAACACCAAGGTCCAGAACGTTGTCACCCAACTGGATGCCGCGGACCGGGGGCTGCGGGCACGGGCGATCGAATCGAACACCCGCCTCGTCGCCGCCGGAGTGATCACGCAGGAGCAGGCGAACAGCATCCTGGCCGATTTCGACTCCGCAGCCGCCTCCAGCCCGGTGGCCGCCGCGAAGACCACCCTCCAGGCCGATGCCACCCAGATCCAGCAACTGGCGGACGGCGCCACTGCTGTGAGTGTGGGCGCCGCCCAGCTCGCCTCGGCCACGCCGGCCTTGAAAGACGCCGTGGCACACGCTTCAGGCGGCGCCGACCAGCTCCATACCGGCGCGGCCACACTGGCCACCGGCCAACAGGCCGCGCTCGACGGAGCCGGCCGCCTGGCAGAGGGGGCGAAGACTGTCGACGCCGGTGCGGGGCAGCTTGAGGCCGGCGCCGTTACGGCCGCTGACGGGTCGCGGACGCTCGCGACCGAAATTGCCCGCGGTGCCGGGCAGGTGCCCAACCCCGACGATGCGCAGAAGGACAGCCTGTCGCAGGTGATCGCCGATCCGGTTGCAGTCAGCAACGTTTCCCAGGCCAAAGCAGGCTCTTACGGCGCGGGGCTGGCACCCTTCTTCCTCACCCTCGCGCTGTGGATCGGCATCTTTATGCTGATCCAGGCCATGCGCCCCATCACCCAGCGGGCCCTGGCGTCGAACGCCCCCGCCTGGAAAATCGCCGTCGGCGGCTGGCTCCCGTTCCTGGCCGTATCGGCAGTCCAAGCCACGCTCCTGACCTTGGTGGTGGACCTGGCGCTGGGCCTGAACCCGGCGCATCCGGTCCTGATGTGGCTGTTCATGCTGGCGGCGGCGATGGCGTTCAGTGCCATCATCCAGGGTGTGGTGGCTTTGCTGGGGTCGCCCGGCAAACTGGTGGTGCTGATCCTGCTGGTGCTGCAGCTCGTATCATCGGGCGGAACGTTTCCGTGGCAGACCACCCCGCAGCCGCTGCACGTGGTGCATGAGGTCCTCCCCATGGGCTACGTGGTGACCGGCATGCGGCACCTCATCTATGGCGCGGACCTGTCCATGATTGTGCCCACTGTCGTGGGGCTGCTCGGCTACACGTTGCTGGGCGCCGCGATGTCCACCTTCGCCGTCCGGAAGCACAAGTACTGGACGCTCAAGACGCTCAAGCCCGAGATTGCCGTATGAGCACCGCGCTGCCGGACCATGGTGCGGCTGAGAAGAAACTCCGCCCGGCCCGGACCAACGCCACCCGGCAAAAGCTGTTCGACGCCTCCATGGAGCTGATTGGCGAGCGCGGTGCTGCCGGCGTGACCGTGGACGAGATCGCTGCCGCGGCGGGCGTTTCCAAAGGCACTGTCTATTACAACTTCGGCAGCAAGTCCGATTTGATCGCGCAGTTGCTGCGGCATGGCGTGGACATCCTGAAGGCGCGCCTGCTCAGCGCGGCCGGTGATCCCGGTGCTGGCGGTGCCCCCGCAGTTGATCCCCTGCTGGCCATGGAGGCAATGATCGGGCAGGCCATGGACTTCATGGCCGACTACCCGTCCTTCGCGAGGCTATGGGTCAGCGAAAACTGGCGCACTCCCAGCGTGTGGCGGGATACCTTTGCCGTGCTCAGGACCGAACTCCTGGCCGTGATCGGCGACGCCATCGAGTCCGTCGCGGCCGCCCATCCCGTGGACGGGACCATCTCGCGCGGCAGCCTGGAGACGGCAATCTTCGGTGCCTGCTTTGTTGTGGGCCTGGACCGGGTGACCTATAACCCGGAGCGCAGCCGTGACCAAAGCGTTGCAGCAATCATGGCAATCATGCGCGGCTACGTGCTGAAGTAACTCCACCCTCGGGGATGATTGATCCCATGCGCCACATGGGTATCAGCGGAAAGTTCGCCTTGATCGCGGCCGTCGCCGCCCTGGGCATGCTGGTGCTTACTGCCATCACGCTTGAGGAAGCCGTGGCGGTCACGTTTTTGGGGCTCCTGGCCGTGGCGTACGTTGCCGCGGTGGCCGAAGTCCTGCTGCGCCGCCGCCATATTGCCCTGGTGGCCACCGGGGTGGCCAGCAGTCTGACCATCGCTTTCTCGCTGGCTTTCCTCAGCACGTGGGAGCTTGCCTTCGTGGGTCAGTCGACCATCATTGGCACGCCCCTTCCCACCAACGATCCCGACAATTACTTCTTCTGGGCCGCCGCCTCAGCCGTCGCCACGGTATTGGTTCTGTTTCTGGGCGTGGCCTGGCCTTCAAGGAGCGGGCACGGCGCCGGGACACGGCCGGCGGCCCGGGGCACGTCGTCCGGGCGCAAGCCCGCAACCCGGAACACCGTTAGCCGCACCGCTACCCGCAGCACCGGCGCAACCGCTCAGCGCGCCTCCGGCTCCCGCGCGCCGTCCCGGCTTCCGGCGGCGGCAGCCAAGCGGCCGTCGTCGTCCGCATCTCCGGCGCGCAAGCCGGCACCCAAAGCCGCGCCGCTACCGGCGCCCAAGTCCGGCGCCAAAACCACGTCCCGGCGCTGACGCCTGCCTCCTCCGGTGAGTACCGCCGTCGCCACCCCGCCCAGCAGCAGTGCTCCGCCGGCCAGTTCGGCCAGCGCCGGCACCTCCGCCAGCACCAGCCAGGCCGCGCTCATCCCCACCACGGGGACCAGGAGCGTGAAGGGAACTACGGCCGACGACGGGTAGCGGGCAAGCAGCCGGTTCCAGATTCCGTACCCCACCAACGACCCGAAAATAGCCGTGTACAGCGCACTGGCGATGGTGACCGGCTGCAAGTGGGCCAGCGTGCCGAGCACGGCGTCGGGCCCATCCACCAGGAACGAAAGTCCGGCGAGGGGCAAAGGAACCACAGCCCCGGACCAGACCACCAGGCCCAGCCCTGAGGCTGCCTTGGCCTGGCGTGCGATGACGTTCCCGGCGGCCCAGGACAGCGCCGCGCCCAGCACTATGATCAGCGGCAGCAGGGGCGCCACCGCACTGCGGCCCACGGCCACCACGGCCAGCCCGGCAACGCCAAGAATCACGCCGAACAGCTGGCTGCGGCTGGGCCGCTCCCCCAGGAACCCGGCCGCCAGGAGAACTGTCAGCAGCACCTGCGCCTGCAGCACCAGCGAGGCAAGGCCGGCCGGCATGCCAAGGGCCATGGCCAAATACAGGAGGCCAAACTGGCCGGCACTCATAAAGAGCCCGACGCCGATGATCGCCTTCCAGCTCACATCCGGCTTCCTGATGAAGAAGATCAAGGGGAAGACCACCAGGACGAACCGCATGGCCACGAACAGGAGCGGCGGCACCTCACCGGCGTCGGTATGCAAGCCCATGTCGATGGCCACGAAGTTCAGGCCCCAGAGGACGGCGACCAGCAGGGCAAGGAGGGAGTGTCGGAGGTTCACCGTTCAACTCTGCCAGACTGCAGCGGGTCAGTGGGCGCGGGGCACCTTGAATTTGGTGAGCCGGGCATCCTGGCCGTCGAGTTCGGCCCAGGACTTTTCAGTTTCCAGCACTGTCAGGGCGCTGGTGGGGTAACGCGTGGCTGCGTCCATGTAGGCGTCGTGGTTCGAGTCCCGGGATGCCAGATGCATGGCGAGGTCCTGGACGCCGGGCATGTGCGAGATGAGCATCAGGGTGGTGACTGTGTCCGGCACATGGTTGACCACGGCGAGCATGCGCAGCGCAGAGGCGGCATACAGGCCGTCCTCAAGTTTCGGCGTCGGCGCCTTATCCCCCAGCTCGGCGCACACCCACGTGCACGTCTGCCGGGTGCGCAGCGCGCTGGAACACAGGATGAAGTCGGGAAGGATCTGGTGCTTGACCAGCCATTTGCCGGCCAGCGGCGCCTCCCGGTGCCCGCGCTCCTCCAGCGGCCGCTCATGATCGGCAACCCCGCCGGGCCAGTCAGCCTTGGCATGGCGCATGATCACCAAGCGTTTGATGTGGTGGTCACTCATGTCCCCAAGCCTAACGCTCAAAAACACCAGCCGCGGAGGCCCACCCAGCCGCGGAGGTACATGCTCGGAAAGCCCGAGACTGAACGCCAAAAGGCGGCACATCCCGAAAGCGCCGTTGTTGGGGCCCACGCCGCCCGGGTCCCCTGGCCGAGCTTGCGAGGTTAGGGAGGCGGTGGGGCGGTACGAGCGCAGGCGCAGAGGGATCGTGCCGCCTTTTGGCGGTGCTGAAGCTAAGGCTAGATCGAGTATTCCGGAGCGGCCCAGACCACTACTTCGGGGTGCTCGTAAAACCGGTAGCCCTGGCCCCGGACGGTGCGCACGGTGTTGGCCAGGCGGCCGAGCTTTGAACGGAGGCGGCGGATGTGGACATCGATGGTGCGCTCGTTGGGGACTTCCTCGGCGTTGCGCCACAGGCCTTCGAGCAGTTCATCGCGGCCAACGGTGCGGGTGCCGTTTTCGACGAGGTAGTTGAGGAGTTCGAATTCCTTGAAGGTCAGGTTCAGGGATTCGCCGTCGAGGTGGACTTCGCGGCGGGCCAGGTCGATGAGGACGCCGGACGGCCTAGGCTCCGCGGCCTGCTGCAGCCGTGCGGTTTCGGTGCGCTTCTGTGCATTGACTGTCGGGTCACCGAAGGTGGAACGGACGACGTCGAGCGCGGAACCGGGCGTGCTGGCCGGTGCCATGGCCACGGCAGCATAGCTTTCGGCACCGGTCACGAGGGACTGTGCGTAGGCGCGGATTTCCTGGGCAAGCTTGGCGATGGAGGTTCCGGCAGCCGCCGCTGTCTCCTCGTCGATGCCCATGTAGAGGACGAATCCCCGGGCGAGGTTGTCGTTCGCGACGGGCCGGGGCGCGTTGTTCCCTGCTACCACCGGCGTCGGTGCGGTGAGCGGCGCAGCTTCAGTGGGCTGCACGGCACGGAGCTGGCCGTAGGAGTTGGGGTTGTAGCCCTGGGGAACGTACCCGGGAGCGGGGAAACTGGTTCCGGAGGCGGCCGGGGCGAACGCCTGACGGGTACCAAAACCTTGACGTAGCCCCGAAGCCTGGTTGGGCTTACCTGCGTTACGGACTGAGATGTGGACGTATCCGGATGCAACTGACATGAATGCTTTACCTCAATGTGAATGGCCGTCATTGCGGCTCGAATGCTGGGGTTGCCCGCAATGAATATCTGGGAGGGCGCCCGACTCTGGACTGGGGAGGCGAATGCCTAAGAACTTCGTGGGGTTTGAAGGTCAGGCGTGCATTCGACAACAGCGCATGTCGGCAGCAGCTGATGTGCTGGGCCAATATTCTGCAGCTGCAGTTGCTGTTGAGTTCTTGTTCACAATTGAAAGTGTGCAACGTAACAATGAAAACTTGCAAGTAACAAAGGGGCCATTCGTCCGCATGTTGAGACAAAGAGACGAGAATGTGCGTCGCATCACAATTCGGCGGGTCGGCATCTAGGCTGTATTAATTCTCTCCTGTCGACCCCTTACTCGCTTGTTGAAGAATATTATTCGAAATCGTGACCTGTGATGGAATTTTCTGAAACTTCACGCGCTTGACGTAAAATCGGCGCATTGCCAAGGTCCCTTGTCCAATCACCCCTGGAGATTTGTTGCAGGCGGGCACGATTTATCGAGCGCCCGCGCCTCCCAACGAGGCCCCTACGGGCCCCTACCAGCGCTAGTTCGTGGTGGTTCCCGAGCTAGGGGCGGCGGACGTCCCGGAATTCGGGGCAGTGGAGGTGCCGGACGTTGCCAACTGGATGGCCTCTGCACTGTAGGAATCAGACCCCTTGAGGGCGGTCACGCGGACGCTCGCACCGGCCGTGACATCAGACAAGCCGAGCGTGCTACCGGAGGATCCCCCGCGCTGCCGCATTCCCTCCGAGACCTGGACGCCGGAGCCGACGGTGTAGGTGCGCGTGAAGCCGTCGTCACTTTTGACGGTCAGGGAGCTCCCCGAGATGCTCGTGACGGTTCCTGTCTGGCCTGCCATGGTCACGTAGCTGGAGTCCTGGAGGATCACGTACTCAGAATGGATGGCCGCACTGAGGCCGCCCATTCCCATTCCCAGTCCGCTGGGGCCGCCGTTCATTCCGCCTGCGGCACCGCCGGGCCCGGTCATGCCGCTTTGGCTTCGGGGACCAAACTGGCCCTGGGCACCCCCGCCCTGCCCGTTGGCCCCGCCCTGGCCGTTGGCCGCAACCGCACTCGAACCGCTCCCGGCCGCATAGGCGCCGGCGCCCGCTGCAGCAGCAGCAACAACCACCGCCACGCCCCCTACAACCATGCCTTTCTTCGCAGTCCAGGTCCTGTTTCCGGGGGCACGTGAGGCAGCCTGCGGGGAGTACCGCTGGGGTGCGCCCCAACCGGTCCCGGCATTCCCACCCTGCTGGGCGGCCGGCGTCGTACCCCAGGCAGGGCCTGACTGGCCCGGAGCGTCCCAACCTTGGGCAGGCTGGCCTTGCTGCGCAGCGGGCGGGCCGTCCCAGCCCTGCGTCCCCTGGTGGGGCGCGGTTACCTCCGGCGATCCTTCCGACGTTCCCTCCCAGACCGGGCCAGGCCCGCCTTGCCCGGTCTGTGCCCGTCGCTGTGGCTGCCCGTTGTCCGCTGCGGCCCCCGGGACGGCGCTGTTGTTTTCCTGCTCCATGGCTTTTCTCCTGAGGAAGTCGGTACTGCTGGTGACGATTTGTCCCAACAGCGTCTGCCGCTTTGCTGTGTGCGTGCTGTGCGGCAGGGCACATCTGCCTGTGACGTGTCTGCCGCAGCCCTGCGTACGCCCACACCGACAGGTGGCTACGCTGGAACTCACAGCACGCACACAGGAACCGCAAAGCACCGGCACACCGGCAGATCAGAGAGTTGTCCCATGGCATCCCCGCACTCCATGACCAACAACCTTCCGCAGCTCACGCACCCGGACGGCTCGCCGATCCGCGCCCTCGTGGTGGACGACGAACCCAGTCTGTCCGAGCTCATGAGCATGGGCCTGCGTATGGCCGGCTGGTCCGTGGCCATCGCAGCCGACGGGCCGGCCGCCGTGAAGCTGGCCAAGGACTTCCACCCGGACGTCCTGGTGCTGGATGTGATGCTGCCAGGGTTCGACGGCGTGGAGCTGCTGGGCAGGATCCGCACCTTTGCGCCGGAGGTACCCGCGCTTTTCCTCACAGCCAAGGACGACGTCCAGGACCGCATCGCCGGGCTGGCCGCCGGCGGCGATGACTATGTCACCAAGCCCTTCAGCATGGAAGAGGTCCTGCTGCGCCTGCACCGCCTGGTCCAGCGCTCCGGCGTGGCCGCCATGGACACCGCGGAACTGGTGGTGGGCGACCTGACCCTGAATGTGGACACCCGCGAAGTCACCCGGGGCGGCGACGAGATCCAGCTGACGGCAACGCAGTTTGAACTCCTGCGCTACCTGATGGAGAACCCCAAACGTGTGGTCAGCAAAGCCCAGATCCTGGACCAGGTGTGGGACTACGATTTCGGCGGCCAGGCCAACATCGTGGAACTGTACATCTCCTACCTGCGCAAGAAGATCGAGGCCAACCACCCGCCGATGATCCACACAGTGCGCGGCGCCGGCTACGTCATCAAGCCCGCAGACTAGCCGCGCTCCGCATGTCCGCTCTTTCCGGTGTTCCCCGGCATTCCGGCCGCTACTGGCTCAACCCTTCCACCTGGCACCTCCGCACGCGCCTGATTTTGCTCTCGATGGCCCTGTTGGTGGCCATCTCCGGCGCCATCGGCGTCGTCAGCTACGCCTCCATGGACGTGGTCCTGACCAACCAGCTGGACGCGCAGCTGATGCTGGCCTCCCGCGGCCGGCCGCCCGAAGGCAACCCGTCAGGGCGTCCCGACCCCCTGGACGCCCGCGGGCAGAGCGTGGGAACGCTCAATGCGCGTGTAGTGGGCGGGCAAGTCAGCAAGGAAGCAGGCTTCCTGTCATCGGATGCAACCCGCACGGCATTGGCTTCCCGTGACATCACCATCCTGCAGGCGCTGCCCCACAACGGCGTCCCGATGGACCGGACACTCTCCACCGGCGACTACCGGCTGATGGCCACCGAGACCCCCTTCGGCGACGTCGTCATCACCGGCCTCCCGCTGGCGACAAAACACGCTACGGAAGCCTCGCTGGTACTGACGATGGTGCTGGTGTCGTTGGGCGGGCTTGTCCTGATCGGGCTTGCCGGGACGGCGCTGATCCGCCGCACCATGCGTCCGCTGGAGCAGCTTTCCGACGTGGCCACGAAGGTGTCCAAGCTGCCGCTCGACGCCGGTGAGGTGGCATTGGCGGTCCGCGTGCCGCCGGCGGCTGCCCACCCCAGCACGGAAGTCGGCAGCGTTGGACACGCACTGAACCTCATGCTGGACAACGTCTCCAGCGCTCTGGAAGCGCGCCAGCGCAGTGAAACGAAGGTGCGCCAGTTCGTGGCCGACGCATCCCACGAGCTGCGCACCCCGCTGACAGCCATCCGCGGCTACACGGAGCTGATGCGCATGACGGAAACGTTCACCGAGGACGGCCGCAAATCGCTGGGGCGGGTGCAGAGCCAGTCCGAGCGCATGACCACGCTGGTGGAGGACCTCTTGCTGCTGGCCCGGCTGGACGAAGGCAAGGCTCCCGAGACCACCGATGTGGACCTCACCCAACTGGTGGTTGAGACCGTCAGCGACGAAAAGGTGATGGCCCCTGACCACGTCTGGCAGCTGAGGCTCCCGGAAGAACCCATCACCGTCCGGGGAGACAACACCCAGCTCCACCAGGTCCTGGCCAACCTGCTGTCCAACGCGCGCAAGCACACGCCGGCCGGCACTACCGTTGCCACGGGCGTGATGCGGTCAGCCGATGGCAGCGTTGTTGTCACAGTCACCGATGACGGGCCGGGAATTCCGGCGGAATTCCAAAGCAGGATCTTCTCCCGCTTCGCCCGCGCGGACGCCGCCCGCTCCGGCTCGGAGGGCTCGTCCGGGTTGGGGCTCTCCATCGTGGAGTCCATTGTGGAGGCGCACGGCGGGAGTGTTGAACTGACGTCCCGGCCGGGCAGGACCGAGTTCGCCATCCGGTTGCCTGGATCCAAGGTTGCGGCAGCCTGAGTCCAGCCTGTCAGCTGACTTACACAGGCATGTCACAGGTTGCACCTAAAGGACTCAAATGAGCCGGCGCCACTCTTGACTTATGACGCTCACCGACTCCACCTCAGGAACCCTGCCGGACGCCGCAGTGGCGCCGCTGGGCCTTCCGTCCCCGCGGGCCACCGGACGGCGTGCCCCCGTGGACACCCGGACTGCCGTCCCTGTCCTCGATGTCACCATTCCCGTCTTCAACGAGGAGCGTGACCTGGCGGAATGCCTGCACCGGCTCCACGCCCACCTGCGGGAGTCCTTCCCGCACAGCTTCCGTATTACCGTGGCGGACAATGCCAGCACGGACGGAACACTGAAGATCGCCGAACGCCTGGCCCGGGAGCTGCCGGAACTCGTGGTGGTCCACCTCGAGGAAAAGGGCCGCGGCAACGCGCTACGGAAAGTGTGGCTGGCCTCGCCGTCGCCCGTCCTTGCCTACATGGACGTGGATTTGTCCACCGATCTGGCCGCGCTGGCACCCCTCCTGGCTCCGCTGATCTCGGGGCATTCGGACCTCGCGATCGGCACGCGGCTGACCCGCAACTCGCGGGTTGTCCGTGGGCCCAAGCGGGAATTCATCTCCCGCGGCTACAACCTCATGCTCCATTCCTTCATGGGTGCCAGGTTTAGCGACGCACAGTGCGGCTTCAAGGCCATCCGGGCGGACGTCGCGCAGCAGATCCTGCCCTACACCCTGGACAACTCGTGGTTTTTCGACACTGAGCTCCTGGTCCTCGCCGAGCGCTGCGGCTTGCGCGTCCATGAAGTCCCGGTGGACTGGATCGACGATCCCGATTCCAGCGTTGACGTGGTCCGCACCGCGCTGGCCGACATGCGCGGCATGGCCCGGCTGACCCGGGACCTGGTCTACGGCCGCATCCCCGTGCCGGAATTGCGTGCCGCTCTGGCCCGCGGCCCGCTGCCGGCTACATCCCGCGCCGCCGAGCAGACCCGGGTGGGCAGCCTCTTCGGCCAGCTCGTCAGGTTTGGTGCCATCGGCGCCGCCTCCACGCTCGCCTACCTGCTCATTTTCCTGTTCTGCCGCGGCTTCATGGACCCCCAACTGGCCAACTTCCTGGCCCTGCTGAGCACCGCGGTGGCCAACACCGCCGCCAACCGGCGTTTCACCTTCGGCATCCAGGGCGGCAACCCTGTGCGGCACCATTTCGAGGGGCTGATCGTCTTCGGCATCGGCCTGCTGCTCACCTCCGGGGCGCTCGCCGTGGTGCACAGTACGACGACGCCGGACCGTTGGGCAGAAGTCCTCACCGTGGTGGGCGCCAACCTCGCCGCTACCGCCGTCAGGTTCCTGCTGTTCCGGCTGTGGGTCTTTCGCGGGCCGGCAGCCCCTGCGTCCCTCGGTTCGCCGGCAGCTCCTGGGCCGCCCGCTGTTCCAGCGGCCGCAGCCCCCATCACCACTTCGACGGAAACGGCAGCATCATGACCTCCACCATCACCCCGGCAGCCGGCGGATCCGCCTCGGGTACGCCGCCGACAGCCCCTGCAGGGCAGGCCGCCACCGCACATGCCGGACTTTCGGTTCCCGGCGCCGCGGGTCCCACCACCCGGTGGACCCGCTACGCTTTCGGCAGCCAGCCCCGCTGGGTCCGGCCTTCGGCGGTGGGCCTCCTGGTGGCCACGGCCATTCTCTACCTGTGGAACCTCGCGGCCACCGGATATGGCAATTCCTTCTACGCTGCTGCCATCCAGGCCGGAACCAAGGACTGGACGGCTTTCCTGTTCGGTTCACTCGACGCCGGCAACGCCATCACGGTGGACAAACCCCCTGCTGCGTTGTGGATCCCTGCCCTCGCCGGCAGGATCTTCGGCTTCTCTTCGCTGAGCATGCTGGTGCCCGAGGCACTCATGGGGGTGGCCGCCGTCGGCTTCCTCTACCTGACCGTCAAACGCGTCTCCGGACCGGGGGCCGGCCTGCTGGCCGGCGGCGCCCTGGCGCTGACGCCCGTGGCAGCACTGATGTTCAAGTTCAACAACCCCGACGCCATGCTGACCCTCTGCCTGGTCCTCGGGGCGTACTTCACCACCCGTGCAGTCGAGCGGGCGGGCTGGAAGTGGCTCGTGGCCGCGGGCGCAGTGGTGGGCCTGGCATTCCTCACCAAGATGCTGCAGGGATTCCTGATTGTTCCTGCCCTCGGACTCGCGTACCTGTGGGCGGCGCCCACCACCTTCGGGCGGCGGCTGCTTCACCTGCTCGGCGCACTGGTCGGCATCGTTGTAGTGGCCGGCAGTTATGTGGCACTGTTCCAGCTGACCCCGGCATCGGCACGGCCCTACATGGCGGGCTCAACCACCAACAGCTTCCTGGAACTGACCTTCGGCTACAACGGGTTGTCCCGCATCACCGGCTCCGGCGAGGGTATGCCGGGCGGTGGCGGCGCGGGGGCCCCAGGAGGTGCTGGCGGCTTTGGAGCCGGGAACGGCGGGTTCGGCGGGGCCGCCGGCCTGCTGCGCATGTTCGGCACCAGCTTCGGCAGCGAGGTGTCCTGGCTATTGCCGACGGCACTGGTCCTGTTGGCAGCCGGCCTGTGTTTCACCCGCCGGGAAGTCGGCACGTCCCGTACCCGCGCTGCCCTGATCCTGTGGGGCGGCTGGCTTCTGGTCACGGCCGGCGTCTTCAGCTTCATGAGCGGCATCGTCCACCCCTATTACTCCGTGGCCCTGGCTCCGGCAATCGCAGCCCTGGTGGGAATCGGCTCCGTGGAGCTGTGGCGTGGCCGCGCGTATTGGCCGGCCCGGATCGTCCTGGCCGTGGTAATCCTGGGCAGTTCCATCTGGTCCGCGGCGCTTCTGGGCAGCGATGCGTCCTGGCTCCCGGGGCTGCGCATTGTCATCGTCGTCCTCGGCATCCTCGCCGCCGCAGCGATTATCCTTCGACTCGACTCCCGGGGCGCAGCGGGCAGGTTCCGGCACGCCGGAACCGCGGCCGTCGTCGTCGTATCCCTYCTGGCCGGGGGCCTCGGAACGGCTGCRTGGACGCTGGCGACTGCTGCCACCGCGCACTCAGGATCCATCCCGACGTCGGGCCCTGCAGGCTCCTCGGCGGCCGGCTTCGGTAACCGGGCGGCCGGGTTCCGGAACGACCGGGGCGGCACCGGCGCTTCCAGCGACAGCGCTGCGGGCGGTTTCCCGGGCACTGGCGACCCCATTGGAGCGGCCGGTCCCGACGGCGGCGGTGCAGCCGGCGGACCCGGCGGCAGCAATGCAGCCGGGGGGCCCGGCGGCGAAGGAACGGCGGATTCCGCGGTGACCGCATTACTCTCCGCCACCACCACCAAGTGGTCCGCGATTGTCTCCGGTGCCACCCAGGCCGCCAGCCTGGAACTCGCAACCAACACCAGTGTCATTGCCCTGGGCGGCTGGAACGGCGGCGATCCATATCCGACTCTCGCGCAGTTCCAGGACATGGTGTCCAAGGGAGAGATCGGCTACTTCATCGCAGGCGGCGGCATGGGCGGTGGGGGCATGGGCGGCCGCGGCGGCAACTCCGAGGTGGCCGCATGGGTGCAGGCCAACTTCCAGGCCCGGACCGTGGGCAACTCCACCGTGTACGCGCTGACTAAGCAGTAAGCCATGGCCATCCACTTCTCAAGCGACGCCACCGGCGAGCCTCAGCAGGCAACGGGCGGGGCAGCCAGCGGCCCCGAGCCGGGCCGTCCCCCAGCTGGCCGTTCGCAGGGCGGCCGTCCACGACACCTCCGGGAGCACGTGGAGTTGGCGGCGGTTCTGCTGGCCACGGCGGTGCTGTACCTCTGGAACCTGGGAGCATCAGGCTGGGCCAATGCGTTCTACTCCGCGGCAGCCCAGGCCGGCTCACAGGACTGGACCGCCTGGTTCTTCGGTTCCTCAGACGCCGCCAACTCCATCACCGTTGACAAGCCCCCGGCCTCGCTATGGATCATGGGCCTGGCAGTCCGTCTGTTCGGCTTGAGCTCGTGGAGCATCCTGGTGCCCGAAGCATTAATGGGGGTGGCCACCGCCTGGCTGCTGTATCTCGCGGTACGGCGGGCCGCGGCACCGGCCACTGGTGATACCCGGCTGGCGCACCGCGCAGGCCTGCTCGCCGCCGTGGTGCTGGCCACCACACCGGTGGCCACGCTGATGTTCCGGTTCAACAATCCCGATGCCTTGCTGGTACTTCTCATGACTGCCGCCGGTTACGCGACGCTCCGGTCCATCCAGGACGGCAAGGTGCACTGGCTGGTGCTGGCCGGGGTGTTCCTGGGCTTCGGCTTCCTCACCAAGCAGCTCCAGGTGCTGCTGGTGGTTCCCGGTTTTGCCCTTGCCTACGCCGTGGCGGCGCCGGGAGGAATCGGCCGACGCCTGCTCCGGCTGGCGGGGGCGGGAGCAGCCATGCTGGCCTCCGCCGGCTGGTGGCTCCTCGCTGTGGAGCTGACGCCGGCGAATCTGCGACCCTACATTGGCGGTTCGCAGCACAATTCGATCCTTGAGCTCACGCTCGGTTACAACGGTTTGGGCCGCCTGACCGGCGACGAAACCGGCAGCGTGGGCGGCGGAAACGGCTGGGGGATCCCCGGCCTGTTGCGGATGTTCAACAGCGAATTCGGCGGCCAGATCGCGTGGTTGCTGCCTTCCGTCCTGCTCCTCGCCGCCGGCCTGCTGTGGGTTGGCCGCCGCGCACCGCGCACGGACCCTGTGCGCGCCTCGGTCATGGTGTGGGGCTCGTGGGTGCTGGTCACCGCGTTGGTGTTCAGTTTCATGGCCGGCATCATCCACCCGTATTACGCGGTGGCGCTGGCGCCCGGAATCGCGGGGCTGACCGGGCTGGGCGGTGTCCTTCTCTGGCAGCACCGGCGGCAGTCCGTCGCGGCCCTGCTACTTTCCGCTGCAGTCGCGGCTGCGGCATTGATGGCCTTCGACCTGTTGGGCACTACCGCTGCATACGGTCCGTGGCTCCGCTGGCTGGTTCTGATCGGCGGGCTCGCCGGCGCCGCGGGTGTGCTGTTTGGTAGGCTCCTGCAGATCCGTTTCGTTCAGCGGACGACGGCGGTCCTCGCCGTCGCGGCATCCCTCGCGGGTCCGCTGGCCTTCTCGCTTTCAACTGCGGCCGCGGCCCACAGCGGCGCGATCGTCAGTGCCGGGCCGCTGACAAGCGCAGGCGGTTTCCGTCCTGGCGCGACTGCGGCGGGCGGATTCGGTGGCGCTGCCGGCGGGGCGCGCAACGGCTTCGGCACCAACGGCGTTGGCCCCAACGGCACCGGGCAGGGCGGATCCGGTCAGGGCGGCCCCGGGGGGAACGCCGGCGGCGGTAATCGGCAAGCCGGCGGAATGGGTGGCCTCCTCGGGGCAACCACGCCGTCGTCCGAGCTTGTTGCAGCGCTGAAAGATGGTGCGTCCGGCTACACCTGGGCAGCTGCCGTCGTGGGTTCGAACAACGCGGCCGGCTACCAACTGGCCACGGAACTACCGATTATGGCCGTGGGCGGCTTCAACGGAACAGACCCCTCCCCCACCGTTGCCCAGTTCCAGGATCTGGTGAGGCAAGGCAGGGTGCATTACTTCATTGCCAGCGGGAATATGCGGTCCACCAGCGGATCGGACGCGCCGTCCCAGATAGCCCAATGGGTGGCGGCGAACTTCCCGGCGCAGACCATCGGCGGCACCACGGTCTACGCCTTGGCCGGATAGACCGGAATGGGCTGAGTAAGCCCGACGGACTGAAAACGGGTTGGCGGCCGCGAAGGGGCCGCCCCCCATTGTGGCGGTCACAAAGCGCGCTTGCCGATCGACGCAAGGCAACACGCCGCCGTCGTGATCCTCGTTACCGAAATGTGACTTAATCGCCATGCTCCTGTACCGTCGATAGAGTGCGGATCCCGTTCGGGCCGCACATCCGGATGACGCCAAGCTCTGCCGCTTCCCGGATTCCGTTCGATCGAGGCAGAGGCGGGGGACCCAGAGTCCCGGGCTTTTATTGTCGCCCTTGGGGTGAAGCCAGCACGTGATCTTCCGTGTGGCCGGATGCCCTCATCCGAACCCGACAGCTAACTCCGCAGGTGTGAGAGGCGATCAACCATGTCTGAATCCAAGGTACAAACGCGCCCGCAGGACGGGTCAACCAAACTTCGCAACCGAATTCCCTCGCTGGGACAGCGTGCAGCCGTGCTCGGCACGGCGTGCGCCCTCCTGATCGGGTTGGGTGCAGCGGGCCAGGCGTCCGAATCCGGCGCGCTGACAGCGGTCAGCGATACCCAGAAGCTATCCACGGCCGACGTCGAGTCGCAGCTGACAATGGAAAAGGCCGAAATGCAGGCCAAGCCTGCGCCGGAACCCGCCGCTCCTGAGATCAGCGTTGCGCCGCAGGCCGCCGAGCCCGCACCTGCTCCCGCTCCGGCACCAGCGCCCGCTCCTGCACCAGCTCCCGTTCCTGCAGCTGCCCCCGCACCGGAGCCCGTTCCTGTTGTGGCCGTCAATGACCCCGCCGGAGCCCAGGCCTACGCCGCCGGCCAGCTGGCCAGCTACGGTTGGTCCGCTGACCAGATGCAGTGCCTGCACACACTGTGGACCAAGGAATCCGACTGGACCACCACAGCCACCAACGCCAGCAGTGGCGCGTACGGCATCGTCCAGTCGCTGCCAGCCGAGAAGATGGCGAGCGCCGGGGCGGACTACCTCACCAATTACCGCACGCAGATCAAATGGGGCCTGAACTACATCCAGGAGCGCTACCAGTCGCCGTGCGGCGCGCTGAACTTCCACCTGTCGCACAACTGGTACTAAACCCCATTCTGTCCTGAGCCCTACTCTTCGAAGTCCCGCCAGGATGCAGCAGGCCCTGAACCCCCGGTTCAGGGCCTGCTGTTTTTGTCTCCCCGCCGCCAGCCAGCCGTCCCGGCAGCCCCTGCTTCCTTCCCATGCTTCGGGCCGCCGGGTCATACTTGGCCCATGAAATTCACCACCACCATCATCGGCAGCGGCAACAAGGCAGGCATTGATGTTCCCGAGGGGGTGGTCGCGGCACTCGGGGCAGGCAAGCGTCCGCCCGTGGTGGTGACCATCAACGGCAAGAGCTACCGGAGCAGCATTGCGGTCATGGGCGGGCAGTATCTAATTGGAGTGAGCACGGCGAACCGGGACGTCACCGGCGTAGCGTCCGGTGACACGGTCGAAGTGGACGTTGAACTGGATACCCAGCCGCGCATCATCGAAGTCCCGGACGACCTCGCAGCCGCCCTGGCCGCCGACCCGGCCGCCCAGGCGTTCTACGGCACGCTGAACTACAGCACACAGCGCCGGTACGTGGAGCCGATCGGCGACGCCAAGACAGCGGAAACTCGGGCTCGTCGGATCATGAAGGTCGTAGCCGACCTCAAGGCCGGAAAGAAATGAGCCCCCGCCAATGCGTCCACCGCGCTGCTGCGTCGCCCAGGCGAATCAACCCCGAGGCTTCGCAGCCCTGGGCTTAGGTTCGCGGCCCGTGGCTTAGGCTCGCGGGGAGCTTAGGGTTGGCGGCCCGGAATGTACTGCACGGCCCACTTGTTGCCGTCGGGATCTGCAAAGTACACAAAATGGCCCCAATCCTGCACGTCCACGTCACTCACGTCCACCCCGTTGTTCTTGAGGTGCTCATGGGCGGCCTGGATGTCGGGGACCACCATCTGCAAGCTCGGGGCTGTGCCTGGCGGGGCGTCATTGAGCCCTTCCCCTATGCAGATCGAGCAGGCCGAGCCGGGCGGCGTCAGCTGGACAAAGCGGATGCCGTCGCTGGGCCGCTCGTCGTAATCAGCGTTGAACCCCACCTTGTTGACGTAAAAATCCTTCGCGCGGTCCACGTCGGATACAGGGACAAAGACAAGCTCGAGTTTCCAGTCCATCCGCACAGGCTAGCGGCGGGCTCCTGAATCCGGAAGGCCTTTTTGCCGTTGTGCCGGAAACTAGCCGGCGATGCCGTAGAGGCGGTCTCCTGCGTCGCCGAGCCCCGGCACAATGTAGGACTTCTCATTGAGCTTTTCGTCGATGGAGGCCAGAACGATGGTGACGTTGGAGTCAGCAAGTTCTTCTTCCAACTTCGCCAGGCCTTCCGGCGCGGCCAACAGGCAGATACAGGTGACGTCCGAGGCGCCGCGCTTGAAGAGGAATTTGATGGCTTCGCGCAGGGTGCCGCCGGTGGCCAACATGGGGTCCAGCACAAAGATCTGCCTGTCGGTGAGGTCCTCCGGCAGGCGTTCGGCGTAGGTGATGATGTCCAGGGTTTCCTCATCCCGGGCCATGCCCAAAAAACCCACCTCGGCCGTCGGGACCAGTTTGGTCATGCCCTCGAGCATGCCAAGGCCGGCGCGGAGGATGGGGACCACCAAGGGAGTGGGCTTGGTGAAGGCGGTGCCTATGGTGGTGCTCACCGGCGTCTCGATGGTCACAGGCTGGGTGCGGACATCGCGGGTGGCCTCGTAGGCGAGCAGGGTCACCAGCTCTTCCGTCAGCATCCGGAAGACCGGAGACGATGTGTTTTTGTCCCGCAGGACGGTGAGCTTATGGGCGACCAGCGGGTGGTCCACAACAAGAGTGCGCATGGGTCAAAACTATCATCCGGCGTTGCCCTTGCCGTGCCCGGTAATGCCGCCCTCCTCCACCACATCACGCACCACGGGCCGGTCAAACGTGGGTGCAGGCCCACGGTGTTCACGCCGCCGGAAGAAATGGAACAGGCGGTGCGCCAGGATCACAATTCCCACCCAGGCCAGGCCGAGCAGCCAGGCGGCAATGACGTCGGTGAGCCAGTGGTGGCCCAGGAAGACTCGGCTCAGACCCATGGCAATGATGAACAGCGTTCCGCCGGTGATCAATGACACCCGGACCAGCGTCCGTTGGAACTGCAGGCATGCCAGGTAGACCACCAGTCCGATGACCACTGTGGTGTTCAGCGTGTGGCCGCTGGGAAAGGACGGCGAGTTTTCGTAGGGCGGTACCGCATCGGCGTGGTCCGGCCGGGTGCGTCCCACCAACTTCTTCCCCACCGTGGTGGCAGTGATGGAGAACGCCGCGGCGCCGCCCACCAGGATCAGCGGCCGCCAGGTCCTTCCCAGGTACGTCAGCCAGGCGACAAGGATGCTGCCAAGAATCGGCATGCCGATCCCGCCACCGATATTCGTAAACCCTGTCACCACCGAATCCAGCCAAGGGTTCCGCAGGTCTTCGGCATACGACAGGGCAGGTTTGTCCAGGTTCGCCAGGCCGGCCTCGTCCACCACGTTGTCATACACTTCGGCACCCAAAACGGCCAGCGCCACAATGATCGCACCGCCAATCAGAAGCGTGATCGTCAACGCTGCATAGGGCCCAAACCATTTCCTCAACCGCTGCGGGAGGGTATCCACGTGGTGCTCCTGGCGTTAGTGCGTGGCAAACCGGATATCCATCGAAACTATCATTGAGCCATGGCGCCCGGCGAAATTAAACACAGCGAGTGGATGGGCCTTGCCCTCGACGAAGCCCGCCTGGCTCTGGCCACGGAGGATGTACCCATCGGCGCTGTTGTTATCGGGCCCGACGGCGGCGTGCTGGGTTCCGGCCGGAACCAGCGGGAGGATCTGGGTGACCCCACCGCCCACGCGGAGGTGGTGGCCATCCGCCAGGCGGCGGAGAAGCTGCGTGCCCTGTCGAAGCTCGATGGAGGCGCCGGGGACGGCTGGAGGCTAGCGGACTGCACGCTCGTGGTCACCCTGGAGCCGTGTGCCATGTGCGCCGGCGCCGTAGTCCTGGCCAGAATTCCCCGGGTGGTTTTCGGCGCCTGGGATGAGAAGGCCGGAGCGGCCGGCTCGGTGTTCGATGTCCTCCGCGAGCGCCGGCTCAATCATTGGGTGGAGGTCTACGGCGGCGTCAGGGAAGACGAGTGTGGGGCCCTGCTGAGGGATTTCTTCGCCGCCCACCGCAGGGCCTAACCGCCCACCGCAGAGCCTAGGCAGTACCGGCGGCGTTCAGGGCGTCGATCCGGTCCCGGCGGGATGCCGGCGAGTCCAGGCTGAAGGAGCGGAAGTCGCCCAGTTCATCCCGGATCCACGCCTCCACTTCGGCGATGCGCCGGGTAACCGCAGGTGTGGCGCCGGCGAAGAGCCAGTGGGCAATTCGCGATTCTGCGGGATCGTACTGCCACAGCCCGATGATCCGGCCGCGGTCCAGAATGGGATGGTCCGGAAGGTCAGCCTGCAGCGCCAGGGTGGAGTTCAAGACTTTCTTGTCCCTGTCGGGTTCAGCGAACAGGTCCGCTGAGTTCCGCCTGAGCAGAACCAGCGAGTCTGTACCGGCGAGTAACTGGATCTGTTCCTCCGCAGGCGGGCCAAACGCAGCGAGGCGGCCGACGTCGTCGGGCATCATCCACAGCACCTCACCGTGAGCAGTAGCGACCTCCACAGCACCAATCGCGGCGAACGCTGCCTTGGTGTGCGTCAACGTGAAGCCCGTGAACCACTGCGACTGTTTGAGCGTGGCGCCGCCGGTCCAGCCGAGGTAGCGCTCCAGGAGCAGGGCGCGGGCCGCGTCGTCGTCCATGGCTGCGCGCGGCAGCCCCCACAGCGTGTAGGCGTAGCGCTGCTGGTCCAGCCGGCCGTTGACCGGCACACGCCGGATCCGGCCATCCGCCTGGAGGAGCCCAAGGGCCGTGGGCAGCGTGGTGGCGGCGCCCTTCTTTTTGCCTTCCTCGCCCAGGTTCCGCACCGAATCTCCGAGGAGCTCCCTGAGCTGCTTGGGGTCCAGCGGGCCACCGGCTTCGGCCAAGGCGTGGAGGATCTGTTCCTCCAGGAGCGTGACCTCGCCGCGTTCGACGCCCATCCTGGCGAGCACGCGGAACGGAGCCACAGCGGCATCGCGGCCGATCTGAAGCCCCCACGCGAAGTCATCCGCGCCCAGGACGTAGGTGCAGCGGCGGGCGGTGGGCAGCTCATGGATCTTGAGGGCCAGGACATCGGCGTCCGCCTGTGCGCGGCTGATGCCCGCGCGCGCAAAGAGAGTGAGATACGGGTTGGCCCCGCCGACAGAGCGTGCCCAACCTGCCCTGGTGAAGACGTCAGCGGCGTCAGAGCCCTGCAGCGAACCGTCGAGCCCCTGTTTGTGCCAGGCCCACGCCCTGAGCAGCTCAGGAGTAAGGTTCACCGGAGCCGGCAGTTCTCGAGCTTGGGACTCTGGAGCAGCCAAGTGCGGATTGCGGCTAACGGCGGGGGCTGCGTGCGTGGTCATGCCCCATTGTCCACCGGTGGGGGCGTGGAGAGGATGGCCGCCACTTTTTGTGCAGTCGTGTCCCAGCCGGGCAAATGGTCCCGGGCAGCAAGGGCCGCGGTTCGCCAATCGTCGCGGAGCGCGGGGTCTGACAGCCAGTTCCGGATGGTCCCTGCGAGAACCTCCGGCTGGTTGTTCTCACTGCCGGCAAGTACGACGGCGGTTCCTGGCAGGGCGTCCGGCCCGCCTCTGAATGTGCCGTCACCTTTGCGTGTGCCGGCCGGCGCGGTCACGGCCCGCGCCGTAATGGCCAGCGCCTCCACGGCCCCGGTGCCGGCCCGCACGATGACCGGGATTCCGCGGGCCAGCGATTCGGTCACCACTAGGCCGAACGACTCGGCCTGCGACACGAGCACGCTCAGGTCCGCCCGGTTCCATTCGTCCGCCAGGGCGTTTCCGGCGAGCTGGCCTGTCAGCCGAATCCGGCTGTCCAATCCGTGCGAGCTGATGGCCGCACGGATCTCCGCCGCGTAGGCGGGGTCGGCATCCTCCGTGCCGACCAGGGATGCCGTCCAGGCCAGGTCCTGGAGCTTGGCGAGCGCCTCCACTAGCAGCAGCTGGCACTTGTTGGGCAGCAGCGCCGCTACCGAGACGATGCGGGCGGGGTCCGAACCGGCAGCAACCGGCGCGGAATCCGTACCGGGCAGCGCCACACGGCTGGCCGCGATGCCGTGCCGTGCCCTGACGTGGTCCGCGGCCGACGTACTGCTGCAGATCACGCCGGCGGCCGCCTGCAGCGCCCTCCGTTCGCCGTCGACATGACTGGGGAACGGCATATGGAGCAGGATCCAGGCGCTGTGCCCCGCAGCCGCGGCAGCCTCCAGTTCGTCAGGGGCGCCGCAGGCGATGAGCCCATCCACCACGGTGACCGTGGCTGACATGATCCGGGCTTCTGGTTCACCGGCTCCCAGAAGGCTGCCCAGCCGCCGTCGTTCACTGATCCCGGCGTCCGGCCAGTCCCCATCCACCGAGTGCACCTCAACGTTGACGCCCAAACTCTGCAGTCCTTCGGTGAGGCGTGCGTTGTAGACGTTGCCGCCTGAGTTGTGGCGGATGTTGCCGGGGGCCAGGAACCTGACATGCACGGTCAGGCGGTCAGGTCCAGGGCGTACGTAGCCCAGGCGTCAGGATTTTCGCGCAGGGTGACGTCGACGCCGGCAAGCTCGCGACCGTCAGCGTCGTCCTTGATCTTGCCCGCCACAGCTTGGGCAATGTGTTCGGCCAGCGCCTCGGTGGTGCTGAGTTTGCCGGCGAAGTCCGGGTGCTCATCGAGGTTGGTGTAGTTGAGCCCGGCCAGGACATCGTCGATGATGCCGCCCGCGGCTCCGATGTCCAGCACTATTGCATCCTGGTTCAAAGCACGACGCCGGAATGTCACCTCCGCCACGAAGGTGGCCCCGTGCAGGGCCTGTGCGGGGCCGAAGACCTCGCGCGGGAGGCTGTGGGCGATCATGAAGTGGCGGCGGATGGTCAGGCTGAACACGGGCTACGTCCTGTCTTGGGGGTCTGGGCTACTGGACTTTTCAGCGTTGGGGTATTCGATCACGTGGCAGAGGGCTTCGAGTCTTCCGCTGGCCAGGTTCTGCACCACGTCCGGCAGGTCCGTGAAGGGCGATGTGCCGGTGAGGAAGGCATCAAAAACGGGGTCCTTTAGGAGAGATACTGCCAGACTCAGTCGGTCGGCAGTGGTCCGCCGGTGCCTGCGTGCCCGGGCCACAACGCCCACCTGGCTGGCCCTAATGGAGAGCCGGCGGGCATGGAAGTCCTCGCCGAGCGGCAAGGTGACGTCGCGGTTGGCGTACCAGGACATTTCAATGACATCGGCCTCGTCGCCTGCCAGTTGGAGGCTGCGTTCCAGGCCCTCCTGGGAAGCGGAGCAGTGAAACACGATGTCGCAGTCGGTTTTGGCATCGTCCGGGTGGGCAAATTCCACGCCCAGTTTGTCCGCCAGCTGCTTCCGTTCCGGGTCCAGATCAACGAGCTGCAAGCGGGCCAAGGGGAACGTACGCAGGAGCGTGGCCACCGTCCCGCCGACCAGCCCGGCACCCACGACGGCGATCCTGTCCCCGAGCCTCGGTCCGGCTTCCCAGAGTGCGTTGATAGCTGTTTCCACCGTCCCCGTGAGCACGGCGCGGCGGCTTGGGACGCCGTCGGGAATCCTGGTCAGCGCGGCGGTGTCGACGACGTAACGGTCTTGATGCGGTTTCAGGCAGAAGACCTTTTGGCCTATCCATTCATCAGGGCCCTGTTCCACGATGCCGACGGACAGGTAACCGAACTTCACCGGCGAAGGGAACGAGCCCTCCTGGTGTGGCGCGCGCATGGCCTCGGCCACCCGCGGCGGCACGGAGCAGGTGTGAACCACAATTTCCGTGCCTTTGCTGATGCCGGAGTAGAGGGTACGGACCAGCGCCTCCCCGGGTCCCGGGACAGGCAGCAGCTCATCCCGGAGTTCACCTTGTTCCGGGCCAGTGGTCCAATAGGCCGTTGCCTGAGCTGCTTGAAGAGTTCGTTCGCCTGATGTAGTCATCTTGCTTACGAATCTAGTCCGATAGAGGCCAATGCAGGTAGTAGGTACCCAGGGAGGAAGCCGCGATTCACCAGCGGTCCCAGGGACTGCTGGGAGTGGATCCCGGTGCGGAGGGGCAGCGCAGTTGGACAGATCGCAAGATCAGAAGCCCCATATGGCGGATGTGTGGCGCTGCCGGCAGACGTGTGGCGCTGCCGGCGGACGTGTGGCGCTGCGCGCCCGTGAGTACCGGAGCGAATGGCCCACGCCTATTGTTCGAGCAGCACGTTATTCGAGGAGCACTCTATTCGAGGAGCACCGGATCATGTCGTGGCGGCCGACCCAGCGGCACTGGATCTTGTGGCACCTGACCTGAAGACACCTGGAAAGCTACCGACCGTTGGGCATCGTGAACATTCCCATCTGGCCAGTGGGGTGGTTCCCAGTCGGGTTGTTCGCTTTCGTAGTGGCGGCCGGACGGTGAGATCCAGCCTGGTGGTTTGTCTTGGGTGGCTTCGGTGGGTGTCCAAGGCGTGGTGTGTCGCAGCTTGTGGTGCTTGCGGCATGGTTGGCCGAGGTTGGAGATCCCGGTGGTGCCGCCGTGGTGCCAGGCGACGAGGTGGTCCGCTTCGTTGTCCAGGGACTGGTTGGAACAGCCAGGGAAGGGGCATTTGCCGTCCCGCATCCTCAGCCATTGGCGCATGGCTTTGGGGATCCGGTAGCTGGTCCTCCCGATCTCCAGCGGCGCCCCGTCGCGGGGGTCGGTCAGGACGCGGTGAAACGACTGGGCACCATCGGCAAGGAGCGTACGGGCCATGGATGGTGGGATGGGACCGTACCCGTCCAACACGGCGGGCTCCTCGGTCAGGCCCATGAGCGCGAACACCGGCACGGTGATCAGGACCTGGGCTTTCGGGGAGGGGACCAGGCCGGCTTCCCCGCCGAGGAGCCAGGCCGCTGCGGTGTCGGCGCGGAGTTGGGTGAGGGTCCTGGCCTCGGTGGGGCCCTGCATTGCCCGGGAGGCGGTGGTGGTCCGCTCCCAGATCCCGGCTGCCGTGTCCGCGGGCAGGTAGGCCGAAAGCCAGGCCATCCCGTCCCGGTCGGGCGAGTACTCCAGGCGACGGTCCAAGGCACTCTTGGTGTGGCGTTTTTCGATGCTGTCCGGGTGGTGCCGTTCCCGCCAGGTCCGGGCTTTGGCCCGGAACCGTCCCGCAACCATTTCCCCGGCAGGGCCGCGTGCCGGGTTAGGCGCGTCCGGGTCCAGGAAATGGGCCTCCAACGCCTTCGCGCCGGCCTGATCAAGACTGAGGGTTTCATCCACCACGATCCGGGCATGCTGCCACGAAATCGTCCCCGCCCGCAGCGCCGACAACGTCAACGGCAGCGCTGTGGTCAGTTCACGTGCCTCGGCCAGCAGAGTGGCAGCGGCCGGCTCCCTGACCGTCAGCACACACGCGACCTCGGCGATCACCGACATCTCCTGTCTAGTGTGGTCCGCCGGCGATAGCGCCGGCCCCGCGATCATGCGGGCAGTGGCGGCGAAATCAGCCGCAGCATAAACCTTCAAGGCAGCCACCGTCGCCTCAGCCCGCGAGAGCGTGGCCAGCGCTTCCAAACACTGATCCGCCCGCCGCCGCAACGGATCAGCAGCACACGAACCCGACGCTTCGTCCCCCTCCCGGAGCCGCACGGCCAGCTCAGCGAAAGTCCTCGACAGGTCCTCCGCCGTCTCCGCCGCCACTGTGCTATCCATACCCCAAGCATCACGGCACGCACGCACAAAATGGTCCAAGCAAACCGCCTATGTGGATAACCGGGCGCTGCCAGAAACAGGAGGCCCCGCCGTCGTACCCCCGCTCTGAAGCAATCCGGACCTGCCCACAAATCACGAGCCGTTTTGGGGATGTGAGCCATGCTCCGGTACCCTATTCAGGTTGGTGACGTGTCCGAGCGGCCGAAGGTGCAACACTCGAAATGTTGTTTGGTGTCAAAGCCAACGTGGGTTCAAATCCCACCGTCACCGCCAAGTGAGAAAGGCCCTGCTTCCCTTCTAAAAAGGGAAGCAGGGCCTTTTGCTTTGATCCTGCACCCGCTCTGGCAACCCGGACGGCCCCCTCCGCGGGTCCTCTCAGGGAGGAGCTCGGATGGCTGGATTGACGGCGGCTGCCTCGCCGGGGCGGTAGCGCCTGCGGAGTTAGCAGACGCGGCGATAGAAATCGACGTATTGGGTTACCTCGGGTCACCGAGTTGAGGCACTCAGCACTATAGAGCGTGGCGATCAGCGCGAGAAGCCGGAACTCCTTCCGCTTCCGTGACTGTGTCCGTTGCAGCAGTGTCGCTGACTGGCGTTGCGGGCGTTAGTGCTCGGCGCTCGCCGCGGCCGCCTTCTTGGCGTTCTTCTCGGCGTCCTTATCGGCGCGCAGAGCCTCCGTCTCGTGCTGTTCCTCGGCTTTTTCGCGGTGGATGACCTCGGCGAAGAGCTTTTCCATCTCCTTGGCCACGCCGGCGGCTGAGGCCGGGTTCTGGCCGGTCACCAGCCGGTCGTCAACCACGACCATCTCCTCAAAGACCCCAGCGAAGACGTGGGTGGCGCCCTGTTCCTCCAGGCGGTCTGCCAAGAAGAACGGGATGACCTTGTCCTTCCCTGCGGCAACCTCCTCGTCGTTGGTAAAGGCCGCGACCTTCTTGCCCTCGACGAGCCGCAATCCGTTGGCCAGTTCCACGTTCAACAGGCCGGCCGGCCCGTGGCAGACCGCGCCCACCAGGCCGCCGGCGTTGTAGACGCTGGCTACGAGGTTCTGCAAGCCTTCGCTGTCCGGGAAGTCCCACATGGTGCCGTGGCCTCCCACGAGGTAGACGGCGTCGTACTGTTTAGGATCAACGACGTCGACGCGGGCAGTGTTGTAGAGCCCGGCGCGCGTGGTCTCGTCCTTTGTGAACGCGACCTGGATGGGATCTTCTGAGTCCACCTCATCACGCGGGGGCTGGCCGCCCTTGATGGATGCGAAGTCGACGAAATGCCCGGAATCCTTGAAGACCTTCCAAGGGTGTGCAGCCTCGGCCACGTTGTAGCCGGTCTTCTCTCCCGTGTCGCCGATCTCGGAAACGCTGGTCAGTACCATGAGGATTTTCTTCATGAAGTGCTCCTATCGTCCAAGTTCCACCCTACGCTCAGCCCAATTCAGGAGATCTCGTCCAGGCCCGTTGCCTTGATCCCAGCGAACCGGGGACCATGTGACTATGACTCGCCGCACAGCGCCCTTCCTGGCAGGAACAGCAAGCCTCAAGAGCATCGGACCCGCCCACGGCTCTTTTAGGGGTTCCCCGCGGCCTGCAGCGGATGCAGTTGTTCTCGAGCTGCCTTTTCGGGGTAGTTGGCGGGTGGAGAACAGCCCCGCTCGCCGTGTGCCAAGCCACGGTACATACGCTTTCGGGACCTCCCATGCGATCGACTTCGTCGCGGTCAATGATGCGGGCAGGTCCGCGCCCCGCACGTGGCGCTCCCTCGTTGCTGCGGAACGCCCTGAAGTATTCATCGGCTTCGGGCAACCGATCCTCGCGCCCTTGTCCGGGACGGTGATTTCTGTCCTTGACGGCCAGCCGGATCACGAAGGTCGCCGCTCACAGCTGGCGCTCGTGGCATACACGCTGGGTCAGGCGGCACGGATCCGCGCGGGTGTTGCGGCCGTGGCCGGGAATCACGTCGTGATCGCCGCAGGTACTGACGGCCCCTTTGTGCTGCTTGCGCACCTGCGCCAGGGCACGGTCCAAGTACGCGCGGGGCAGCCAGTGAAGGCGGGCGATCCGGTCGGCCAATGCGGTAATTCCGGCAATAGCACCGAGCCGCACGTGCATGTCCAGGTAACTGACTCGACTGACTGGCAACGGGCCCGCGGAGTGCCCCTTGCCTTCCGCGGCCCTGACGGGACCGTGTGGGTTCCCGGGGAGTCTGAAATCGTCAAGACCTGATCCGAGCCTCCTGCCAACCCGGGCGCGGACGATATCGGAGGCGGACCGTTGACCGTCCTGTCGGTGCGTACGTACTGTTGAGCACCATCATCCGCACCCGCTGACCCACCCAGGAGAACGCCATGCATGGTGAAGACAAAAGCGAAGTGCTCTGGCTGCCCGCGCCCGAGGACCAGGATTATCCGAACGCTTCCAGCTACCTGTCCCTGCTGGGTGCGGACGACGTCGTCGGCACCGTTGTCTCGGCGCTCAGGGATGCCCCCATCGAGCACCGCAAGGCCAAGGACATCCTGAGGGCCGCCCGGTTGGTGTTGCTGCCGCCGGACAACGCCCATGTGGCTGCGGACCTGAAGAAAATCAAGGACGGCAAACGGCTTTCCCCCATCCTGATGGTCCGCGGCGACCTGGCCGGCGGCGTTCCCGCGCAGGTAGCGGACGGCTACCACCGGGTCTGCGCCAGCTACTATACGGATGAGAACACGGACATCCCGCTCAAGCTGGCGCCCCTTCCCCGGTAACTGCTGCCCGCCGCCACACAGCGTTCCCCGGAACGCCAGTCAGAGAACGCCAGCAGAGGAGGCATGTGTCATTCCTTCAGCTTTCGCTGATCGCCACCGTTGCCCTGCTCGGGCCGCTGCTGGCACTCCCCCAAAAGTGGCACCTTCCCGTGGTGCTGGGGCAGCTTCTGGCGGGGATAGCCATCGGACGGACAGGGCTGGGGCTGGTGGATTCCAGCGATCCCACATTCACCTTCGTGGCCGACGTCGGATTCGCCTTAATCATGTTTGTCGCCGGGTCACATGTTCCCGTCCGGGATAAAGCAATCCGCCCTGCCCTCGGTGCGGGCGCCCTTCGGGCAGGCATAGCCGCAGGGCTCGCCGCCGTCGTCGGAATCCTTGTTGCCCTGATTTTCGGCACTGGCCATGCACCTTTGTACGTAGTTCTGCTGGCGTCCTCGTCAGCGGCACTAGTGCTGCCAATTATCGACTCCCTGCGGCTGGCCGGGCCCAAGGTCCTGACCACCACGGCGCAAGTGGCCATCGCCGACATCGCCTGTATTGTGGCTCTTCCGCTCGCCGTCGACCCACCAAACGCCGGGATGGCGGCCATCGGGGCCGCCGCCGTGGCCGGCTGCGCGGCGGTCCTTTACTTTGTGCTCCGCGCCCTCGAGAGCAGCGGCACCCGGGCCCGGCTGCACGACATGTCCGAGGACCGGAAGTTCGCCCTCGAGCTGCGCATCCAACTGGCTTTGCTGTTCGCGCTGGCGGGGCTGGCTGTTGCCGGGCACGTCTCCATCATGCTGGCCGGCTTCTCCTTCGGCCTGGTGGTCGCAGCCGTCGGTGAGCCGCGGCGCCTTGCGCATCAACTATTTGCTGTCAGCGACGGCTTTCTTGGGCCCGTGTTCTTCGTGTGGTTGGGCGCGTCACTGGATTTGCGTGCCTTGACAGGCAGCCCCCGGATGATCCTGCTGGGGGTGTGCCTGGGCTTCGGTACCCTGCTGGTGCATGGAAGCCTGCGGCTGCTGGGCCAACCGCTGCCGCTGGCGATCATGACGGCATCGCAACTCGGTGTTCCAGTCGCCGCGGCCACCATCGGCTCACAATTGCACCTGCTGGAGCCGGGCGAAGCTGCGGCCATGATTCTGGGTGCCCTCATCAGCATCGGAGCCAGTGCCGCCGCCGGCTCCCAGGCGGCACGGGCGTTCGGGAAGGGCGCGCCGCCAGCTCCCCATGGTGCAAGCCCGCACCCACCAAAGAACGCGGTGTAGATCAGAGCTTGTCCGTTTTGTCATCTCCCCGGTGCCCGCCGCCGCGGAGGTTTTCCTGAACCTTCCCGAAAAGATCCTTGATGGTGGACTCGGTGTTCGTGAGCATGTCCGGCTGCAAGTACACGTTCTGGCTGCCCGGGAGGCTGTAGCTGGACTGCAGGCCGCCGCTTCCTTCCACGCCGCGCAAGGCGATGGTGACCCCGCCTTCCTTCCGCGCGATGGCTGCGATCTTGCCGAAAACCAACGTGAATTCGTCCGGCTCGAAGCTGACAGTTTGCCCAACATGGGTTCGGTTGAGTTCGCTGGCCAGAACGGCTTTCTCGTTGCCAGTCCCTGAGTAGTTCATGGTGTGTCTCCTGAGATTGTCGGCGACTTACGCGAGCAGTTTAGCCCGGGCCCCTGACGGGGTACATAGGCCCCCACAGAGCCGACAGGGCCCACAGGGCCCACAGGGCCGACAGGCCATACGGGCTTGGGGTCCGGCACGTGCCCTGCGAGACTGGAGCCGAAGCCACCAGCGACCTTCCAGGAGCACACATGACGCCGGAGCACCGTACCCCCACTCACCGGAACCGCCTCACCGAGCTGTTTGGCACGGAGATTCCGGTGGTCCTTGGACCCTTCGGCGGAGTGTCCTCCGTGGAACTGACCGCAGCAGTGAGCGACGGCGGTGGGCTGGGTTCCTACGGCCTCTACGGCTACGGTGCCGACGCCATCCGTGACACCGCCGCGCAGCTCAGGAAGGCGACCGCCAAACCGTTCGCCCTGAACCTTTGGGTTCCCACCGGAGACGAAACAACCTCGCTCCCCCAAACAGACTTCGACAAGTACGCAGCAACCCTGAAGCCCTACTTCGACGAGGTGGGCCTGCCCCTGCCGGCCATGCCCGACCGCTACATGCCCGACTACGACGAGCAGGTGGCAGCCACGCTGGAGTCGGGTCCCGCCGTCGTCAGTTTTGTCTTTGGCGTGCCGGCTCCGGAACTTGTGGAGGATGCCCACCGGCGCGGAATCGTGCTGGTGGGCACTGCAACCACCGTGGCCGAAGCGGTAGCGCTGGAAGCGGGCGGAGTGGATGCCGTGGTTGCCAGCGGCATGGAATCCGGCGGGCACCGGGTCTCATTCCTCAAACCTGCCGAAGAGTCGCTGATCGGCACGTTTGCCCTGATCCCGCAGGTGGTGGACGCCATCAGGATTCCGGTGATCGCTGCCGGCGGCATCGCGGACCGCCGCGGCTACGCAGCCGCACGCGCGCTCGGCGCCGACGCAGTGCAGGTGGGCTCAGCCTTCCTGGCCACCCGGGAATCCGCTGCCGTCCCGGCGTACCGCGCCATCCTTCACAGCCCTGCCGCCAGCGAAACGGTGCTGACGCGCGTCCTCAGCGGACGGCTGGCCCGCGGCATCCCCAACCGCATCATCCGCGAACTCTCCGAGGCCGCGGGAACCGCCCCGTTCCCCGCCCAGAACTGGCTAACCGGCCGTTTCCGGCCCCAGGCGGCAGCACAGGGAAACACGGAGCTGATGTCGCTCTGGGCAGGCCAGGCCGCGCCCCTGATCCGACACGACTCCGCCGCTGACGTCCTCGCCGAACTTCTCGCCGGCAGCCCTGTTTTGTAAGCTCGATATGCCTCCGGAGATCCCGCGGGCAAACGCGGGGAACCCCCGCCACTGGACCGGAGGCAAATCCTTGGCGAAAAAGACCGGCAGGTCCAAGACCAAAAGCAAGAACCAGCGGCACCTCAAGGCAGTGCCGCCAGCCCCCAAGATGCCCCTGCAACTGGTCCTGAACCATCGGGCCGTTGATTCGATGGCTGTTGAGTTCATTCAATGGCACGGCGCTGAATCCCCCGATCCTGCCGAGGCCTTCGAATGCCTCGAACTGGTCAAACTCTTCCTCACGGCCCGGCACGCCATCGACGGTTCAAGCTCTGCCACAGAGATTCCCGGAGAAAGCGTCCAGCCCGCGGTTGAATCGGTCATTGCAGCATTGGACCCGGAACAGGCTGAGGAGGCCCTGGACGACTTCTACTTCGCCCTGCACGCATTCGCCCACTTCCTCAGGGGGACCGGCCGTTGGACAGGGACGGAAGACGCCTACGAGGAACTTCATTCGGTGCTGGGCAGCGGCATCGACGCGGCAGCCCCGGGCCTTCCGGACATCCCGGTGCCTCAGCTCAGCGGTGAGGAGCAGGACGCCGCATTCAAAACCATGCCCCTGATCCAGCGGGCGTCCTCCCTCCTGGACTGGCTGGGCACCGGCAAGGAAGTCACGGCCACCGGTGCCCTGCGGCTCAAGGACATCGAGGCGGCCGCTGCCGCCGTGGAGGTGCAGGCCCGAGGCAAACGCGGGGCACGGACCGTCGGGGCCCGCGAGGAGCTCGAGGTTTCCGGCCAGCCGGACGCGCCCTTGGAGGTGAGCACCATGTTCGACGTGCCGGTGCTCCGTGAAATCTGGGCGGCGCTGGTCGGCGCCGGCCTCATCACACTCAGTTCCACCCGTGCCGTACCAGGCCCCGCATTGACCGCCTGGAACAGTGCCAAGGTCGACGAACGGCTGGACATGCGTCGGATGCTATGCGTGGTCCTTTTAGTCCGGATTCTCAGCGAATCGGACGACGCATGGGACCGGGAAACGGTGTCGGAGACGCTTTGCGCCATCCTCGCCTACGGCACAACTGATGACCCGGTACCCGTGGCCCACCTCGAAAGTCTGGCGGCGATGGACCCGGAACCATTCCTCGGTGACACCGAGTTTGCGGATCCGGAGCTGGCCGAGAGCGGCCTCGAAGAGATCTATGCATCGTTCGCAGCGTTGGAGGCCCAGCAGCGGCTGTTGTTGCTGGCGGAGTTGGGGCTGGTGGAAGCCGGGACTGACTATCGTGTTCCGCCGGTGGCCATCCAGTGTGTGGACTTGGCCTTGGGTTTCCTGAATCCTGCTCCCGAACCAGCCAACGGTCTGGAGTCCGGGTCCAACGTTGTCCCCCTGCATGGCCCGTCACACACTGGCCGTCCGACCAAAAATAGATAGAATCTGAACGTCGTCGTGCAGCGTTGCAGGGACCTGCAGCGCGCCGACGCCTCAACCGGCAGCACCGAAACAAGGGAGGAACAGTGCGCGCTCACCACGCCCGGGCACCCTTCCATTTCCTGCGCGCTGCCTCGCTCTCCACGGGGATCCTCACGCTTGCCGCCGGGGCCCACGTGCTGGGCGGCGGCGATCTCCCCGCCCCGGAAATCCTCCTCGCGGTACTGGCCCTTTCAGTCTTGGCGGCCACCACAGCCACCCGGCTGAAGCTGGATTTCGCGGCGATGATCGCCGTGCTGGGAGCCGGACAGTTCGCCTTGCACGAAGTCTTCACGGCGTTCAGCACCCCCGTGGTGGCCTCCCACCCGGCGACAGACGCCCACCACTTTTCCGCCGCAGCGCTACCTGCCCTCGACGCCGCCGCGCACGTCCACGCCCTGGCCAGCCCCACGAGCATCCTGATGCTTGCGACCCATGCCCTGGCCACCGCCGCGTGTGCGCTCCTGCTCGCCAAAGGTGAGGCCGCCCTCTGGGCCCTCGCTGCCTGGCTCAAACCCCTCGTCCGGCTCCCCGAAGCAGTAACGCCCGACGCCGGCACCCCCCGGGCGGTGCCCCACACCCCTGCGGTTCTCCCCCACCGCCCTTGGCGGAACCTCAGGCAGGACAGCCGACGCGGCCCGCCTTCCGCCGTCGTTCTTCCCTGACCCGGCCCGTACCGGACTTCACCGGCTGGCGGGCCTCATCCCGTACTTCCGCATGCCTGCAACAGGCATGCGTCCGAAAGGCACACCCATGAACACCACCGCACTTCGCCGTACCCTCACCCCTGCAGCCGCGGCTGCCGGCGCCGCCGTCCTCCTGCTGGCCGCCGCCACCGGCGCGTCCGCCCACGTAGGCGTTACCCCGGACAAAACCGCGGCCAACTCCTATGCCCTGCTGACCTTCGGCATCCCGCACGGCTGCGACGAGTCCGGCACCACCAAGGTGGCCATCACGCTGCCGGCCGAACTCAACGACGCCCAGCCCACCGTCAACCCCAACTGGACCGTGGAGAAGGTGACCGAACAGCTGGCGGAGCCCAAGAAGCTGGCGGACGGCAGTTCCATCACCAAACGCACCAGCCAGATTGTCTACACGGCCAAAGCCCCGCTGGACCACTCACTCAGGGACGCCCTGGTGCTGTCCGTGAAACTGCCCGACGCCGCCGGCACCACGCTCTACTTCCCTACCCTGCAAAGCTGTGAGACGGGACAGACTGACTGGTCGGAGATCGCCAAGGACGGCCAGGATCCGCACTCCCTGAAGGCGCCGGCGCCGTCCATCACCATCTCCGCAGCTGCGGACGCCCATGCTTCGGCTTCCCATGCGGTTTCCACGGCCTCCACTCCTGAGGCAGACACGGAGCAGGCAGCCGCGGTGACCAGCAGCGGTGCCGACGCCCGCAGCTGGGCAGGCCTGGCCGCCGGGCTCGGTGGACTGGTGTTGGGCGGCGTAGCCTTCGTACGCAGCAGCTCGAAGCGTAAGGCTGAGTCTGCTTCGTAACGTTGGCGGGTCTGATGCCCGGATCATTACGATCCGGGCATCAAATCCCCACACCGACCCGTGGCATCGTTGACTCCGGT
The DNA here is from genome assembly GCF_056398665.1 of Pseudarthrobacter sp. 01T43. Classification (NCBI taxonomy): domain Bacteria; kingdom Bacillati; phylum Actinomycetota; class Actinomycetes; order Micrococcales; family Micrococcaceae; genus Pseudarthrobacter; species Pseudarthrobacter sp. 01T43. The sequence goes on from NZ_JBFTPV010000001.1 coordinate 101,413, forward strand.
CACAGCAACAACAAAGGTTATGCCATGACGTCTCAGCGCATTTCACAAGGGTTTTTGGTTACGACGGCGGTCGCCGCGGCAGCACTGATGCTCACCGCGTGCGGTTCAAGCCAAGCGCAGCCGCAAGGATCCTCGGCACCCGCCACCGGCACAGCCAGCCCCGCCGCTACCTCGGCGGCTCCGACCCAGTCCCAGTCACCGACGTCGTCGTCGTCGTCGTCCGCGCCCACCAGCATGTCGGCGGGCCCCTCGCTGTGCAAGGCTGCCACTTTGTCCGCCGCCACCGACGCCACCGGCGGCGGGGCGGCGGGCAGCGTTTACATGACCCTCACGCTGACCAACACCGGCTCCGAGCCGTGTGTCCTGAAGGGATTCCCCGGCGTCTCCCTCACCGCGGACGCCAACGGCGAACCCATCGGCGCCCCGGCGAAACGCGACGAGTCAACACCTGTTGCGGATGTTCTGCTGGCGCCCGGCCAGGGCGGTAAAGCCGTGCTCCGCTACACCCACGCAGAAAACTACTCAGACTGCACCCTGACGCCCGCGGCCGGTTACCGGATTTATCCCCCGGAGGACACTGCGTCCCTCTTCCTGGCCCAGCCCACCCAGGCCTGCAGCAACGCAGCCATCGAATTGCTGACTATCGGAGCGTTCCAGCCGGCCTAGGCTGTTCCAGGCGGCCGGACCTATGGGCGTAACCGTCAGTGATAAGTACACTTAGCTTTCATGATGTCCCTCTGGTTGGACCGCGAAGAGACCTTCAGTTCTGACCCTTTCAGGGCCGGCGCAGAGTATGACACCGTGGTCGCGGGCGCCGGCCTGACCGGCCTGGTCACAGCGTTGTTGCTTGCACGGTCGGGGCAGCGGGTGCTGGTGCTGGAAGCCCGGTACCCGGGTGCCGTGACAACGGGGAACACCACGGCCAAGGTCAGCGTCCTGCAGGGAACCGTCCTGGGCTCGTTGTCGCGGCAGTATTCGGACAAGCAGGTCCAGGCGTACGTTGAGGCGAACCGTGAGGGGCAGGCGTGGCTGCTGCGCTACCTCGACGAGAACGCCCTGCCGTACCAGCGCCGGGACGCCTACACCTATGCCACCACCGGCGACGGGGCCGAGCGGCTCCGCGAGGAACTCATTGCGGCAACCACGGCAGGACTCAACGTGGAGTACGTGCTCGACGCCGGCCTTCCCTTCCCCATCCAGGGCGCCCTCATGCTGGCCGACCAGGCCCAGGTCAATCCCATGGACGTTTTGGACGGCCTGCTGCTGGACGTCCGCGCCCGCGGCGGCAGCGTGGCGGGCGGGGTCCGGCTGCAGGACGTGACCGGGCGTGGACCGTTGACGGTCCAAACCGATCATGGCAACGTCTCGGCTGACCATGTCGTTCTGGCCACCGGGACCCCGGTACTGGACCGGGGCCTCTACTTCGCGAAACTGAAGCCGCAGCGGTCCTACGCCGCGGCGCTTGAGCTGCCGACCGGGCTGACACCGCCGCCAGGAATGTATCTCTCCGCCGAAGATCCCACGCATTCCCTCCGCGACTATGAAGCGGACGGCCGCAGGCTCCTGCTGGTGGGCGGGCACGGGCACCACGTGGGGCGGACGACGTCGGAAAAATCCCACCTTTCGGGCCTTCTCGACTGGGCCGGCACCCACTTCCCCGGCGCCGCGGCCACCCACACCTGGTCGGCCCAGGACTACCAGGCCACCAACCTCATGCCGTTCTTTGGCAAGCTGCCGCGGGGGCGGGGAAGGATCCTTTTCGGCACCGGCTACAACAAGTGGGGCATGACCAACGCCGTGGCGGTTGCCCTCGGCATCTCGGCCGAGATCCTCGGCGGAAAGATCCCCTGGGCGGACACCATCCATCACCGCATCACCTCGCCCGCCGGCGCTGCCCAGGCCGTTACCCTTAACGCCAAGGTGGCTGCGACCCTCGCCACCGGCTGGGTGAAGCTCGCCTCCGACGGAACGCCACCGCCCGACGACGCCGGGAGGGTTTACCGCGACGGTGCCCGACCGGTGGCTGTCTCGACCGTCGGGGGAACCACGTGCAGGCTCTCCGCCGTCTGCACCCATCTCGGTGGCATTGTGCACTGGAACGACAGCGAACGGACGTGGGACTGCCCGCTCCACGGCTCCCGCTTCAACAGTGACGGGCAGCTCCTCGAAGGCCCTGCCACCAAGAACCTTCCGCCGGCAGGGAAGGGTTGATTCGTCCGGCGGGAGGGCCCGGCAATCCTGTCAGCGGGGTAGGGCATGATGGAGGAATGCAGGAGCAGCAACCGCCGGCAGCGGGCCCGGGCGCCCTTACCGGCACTCCCATGGGCCGGTTCAGCAGGCCCACCCGGGACTGGTTCCTCGGTGCCTTTTCGGAACCAACGCCTGCCCAGAACGGCGCCTGGAACGCCATTTCGTCTGGCTCGCATGCCCTGGTGGTAGCCCCGACCGGCTCCGGAAAGACCCTCGCCGCGTTCCTGTGGGCCCTGGACCGGCTGTTGGTTTCGGCTCCTGCCCCTGACCCTGAATTGCCCGGCCTGGATGCCCCGGCCGCCAAAGGCAGGCGGCCGCGTCCGCCCAAACGGAAGACGCGTGTCCTGTACATCTCGCCGTTGAAGGCCCTCGGGGTGGACGTTGAGCGGAACCTGCGCGCGCCGCTGATCGGGATCACGCAGACGGCCAAGCGGCTGGGACTGCCTGCCCCGCTCATCACGGTGGGGGTCAGGTCCGGTGACACCACCGCGTCGGACCGCCGCTCGCTGCTCAGCAACCCGCCGGACATCCTGATCACCACACCGGAATCGCTCTTCCTGATGCTCACGTCCAAGGCAAGGGAAACCCTCACCGAGGTGGACACCATCATCGTTGACGAGGTCCATGCGGTCGCGGGCACCAAGCGTGGAGCCCACTTGGCGGTTTCATTGGAACGGCTTGACGCCCTCCTGCCAAAGCCCGCCCAGCGGATCGGCCTGTCTGCAACCGTGGAGCCCCGGGAGCTCGTGGCCCAGTTCCTGGCGGGTTCCGCTCCGGTGGAAGTGGTGGCGCCTCCTTCGCGGAAAACCTGGGACCTGACCGTTTCCGTGCCTGTGGAGGACATGTCCGACCTTCAGGGCGCGGCGGGGGCCTTCGACTCCGGGCCGGCTTCGGGGCTGCAGCCGCAGGCGTCCATCTGGCCGCATGTCGAGGAAAAAATCGTTGACCTGGTGCTGGCCAACCAGTCCACCATCGTGTTTGCCAACTCGCGCCGCCTTGCTGAGCGGCTCACGGCCCGGCTCAACGAGATCTACGCCGAACGTCAGCTCGTGGCAGCCGGTGGTGGCTGGGGAGACTCTGATTCTCCGGAATCTCCCGCCGGCGGCGCGGCCGGAGGTGTATCGGCGTCTGGCCGCGGCCCGGCCTCCGGTGGAGTTCCGGTCTCCACAGCCACACCCGCCCACATGATGGCGCAGGCCGGCAGCACCGCGGGAGCAGATCCGTTGCTGGCCCGCGCGCACCACGGCTCAGTCTCCAAGGACCAACGCGCCCTCATCGAGGATGACCTGAAGTCCGGCCGGCTCCGCTGCGTTGTGGCCACCTCGTCCCTGGAACTGGGCATCGACATGGGCGCCGTGGACCTGGTGGTCCAGGTGGAGTCCCCGCCGTCAGTGGCCAGCGGCCTGCAACGCGTGGGCCGGGCAGGCCACCAAGTCGGCGAAATCTCCCAAGGTGTGCTCTTTCCCAAGCACCGTGCAGACCTGGTCCACACCGCCATCACGGTGGAGCGGATGCTCGAGGGAAAGATCGAGCGGCTGTTCGTACCCGCCAATCCCTTGGACATCCTGGCCCAGCAGACCGTTGCTGCCACCGCCCTGGGCAGCATCGACGTGGAGGAATGGTTCGCCACGGTCCGGCGGTCAGCGCCCTTCGCCTCCCTCCCCCGTTCAGCCTTCGAGGCGACGCTTGATCTGCTGGCGGGGCGCTATCCCTCTGACGAATTCGCCGAACTGCGGCCGCGGATTATCTGGGACCGCAATGCGGGCACCATCGAAGGCCGGCCGGGCGCCCAGCGGCTGGCCGTCACCTCCGGCGGCACCATCCCGGACCGGGGACTGTTTGGCGTCTACATCATCGGCACCGAGGTTGAGGGCTCGGCCTCGCCTTCCGGTGACGGCAAGACTTCCACCCCGTCCCCCGCCAAAGGCGGGCGCCGCGTGGGCGAGCTGGACGAAGAGATGGTCTACGAGTCCCGGGTGGGCGACATCTTTGCCCTCGGTGCCACGAGCTGGAAGATCGAAGACATCACCCATGACCGCGTCCTGGTCTCCCCCGCCTTCGGCCAGCCAGGCAAGCTCCCGTTCTGGAAAGGCGACTCGCTGGGCAGGCCGGTGGACCTGGGCCGCGCCCTGGGTGCGTTCGTCCGCGAACTCTCGGCGTCCGACGTCGGCCCTGCCACCGAGCGCTGCACGGCCAGCGGGCTGGACGCCTTTGCCGCGAACAACCTTATCCAGTACCTGAGCGAGCAGAAGCTTGCCACCGACGTTGTCCCGAGCGACACCACCCTGGTGGTGGAACGGTTCCACGATGAACTGGGCGACTGGCGGGTCATCCTCCACAGCCCGTTCGGCATGCCCGTCCACGCGCCGTGGGCACTCGCCGTCGGGCAACGGCTCCACCAGCGGTACGGGCTGGACGGCTCCGCGATGGCCGCGGACGACGGCATCGTGCTGCGCGTCCCCATGATGGAGGACGAACCGCCCGGGGCCGAGCTGTTCATCTTTGATCCCGAGGAACTTGAGCAGATTGTCACCGCGGAAGTGGGTGGCAGCGCCCTGTTTGCCTCGAGATTCCGGGAGTGCGCCGCGCGTGCCCTGCTGCTGCCCCGCCAGACGCCGGGCAAGCGGCAGCCGCTGTGGCAGCAACGCCAGCGGTCGGCACAACTGCTCGACGTCGCGCGGAAATATCCCACGTTCCCCATCGTTCTGGAGACCGTCCGCGAGTGCCTCCAGGACGTGTACGACCTGCCGGCGCTGAAGGACATCGCCGCCTCGGTGGAACGCCGCGAGCTGAGGATCGTAGAGACCACCACCCAGCAGCCGTCACCGTTCGCCAAGTCCTTGCTGTTCGGGTACGTGGCGCAGTTCCTGTATGAAGGTGACTCGCCGCTGGCCGAACGCCGTGCGGCTGCCCTGGCCCTGGACTCAACCCTCCTGAATGAACTGCTCGGGCGCGTGGAACTCCGCGAACTGCTCGACGCGAAAGTCATCGACGCCACCGAGCTCGAACTCCAGCGGCTTGCGCCGGACCGACGTGCCCGCGGCATGGAAGGTGTTGCGGACCTGCTCCGGCTGCTGGGGCCGCTGACGCCCGCGGAAGTTGCCGCCCGGTTGGACCCGGAAGTTGAAGCGGCCGCAACCGTGGTGGTTGAGACAGCCCCGCTGGTTGAGCCGGCCCTGCTGGGAGAGCCTGCCCCGGAGGGTGAGGGCTCCCCGGTGGTTGCGCCTGTCGAAACCCCGCATGCCGATACCGCCCTGGCCGCGTCCCACCTGGCGGCACTGCAACGGGCCGCACGCGCCATCAAGGTAAACCTCGGCGGGGCTGAGCGCTATGCCGCCGTCGAGGACGCAGCCCGCCTGCGCGACGCCATCGGCGTGCCGCTACCCATGGGTGTCCCGCTCGCTTTCATCGAACCCGTCGCTGACCCGCTCGGCGACCTCGTCTCCCGGTATGCACGCACGCACGGACCTTTCACGGCGATGGAAGCCGCGGCCCGGCTGGGCCTCGGCGTCGCCGTAGTTGGCACTGCGCTGAAGCGGCTAGCTGCCGATGGCCGTGTGGTGGAAGGCGAGTTCCGTCCGCACGTCACACCGCCGGAAACCCTTGCCGCCGCCGAACCGGACGGCCAGCCCCAGCCGGTCACGCAGGAACAACAACAGGAAGCACAGACGCCCACCACCAGCGAGTGGTGCGACGCCGAAGTGCTCCGGAAGCTTCGGCGTCGTTCGCTGGCGGCTTTGCGTGCAGAAGTGGAACCGGTGGACGCCGCCGCCTACGGGCGTTTCCTTCCCGCCTGGCAACACGTCCGCACCCCGGGGTCCGGACGCGGGCAGCCGTCCCTGCGGGGACTCGATGGGATTGTCACCGCAATCGACCAACTGTCCGGCGTGCCGATACCCGCGTCGGCGTGGGAGCCGCTGGTGCTGGCGAGCCGGGTTTCCAACTACCAGCCCGCCATGCTGGACGAACTTATGGCCGCCGGCGAGGTCCTCTGGTCCGGGGCGGGCGCCCTCCCCGGCAATGACGGCTGGGTGAGCATGCATCTGGCCGATTCCGCCGACCTGACGCTAAACCCGGCCATCGAGTACAAGCCGGGGGATGCCCAACAGCGTTTGCTCGACCACCTTCGCAACAATGGCGGTGGCTATTTCTTCCGCCAACTGACGGACGTCGCAGGCGGCATGGACTCCGTCCTCAGCGACCGGGACGTGGTCTCGGCATTGTGGGATCTGGCCTGGGCTGGCCGCGTCACCGGGGACACTTTTGCGCCGGTCCGTGCCCTGATCGCCGGTGGCCATACCGCCCACAGGCAGGTGGCGCGCGCACCCCGGGCCCGTGCACCACGGCTGAGCAGGCTGGGCCGCTCCCACGGCACCGGCCTCTTGGGCTCTTCGGGGTTGGGCTCGCCCGGCCTCGGCGGCGGCAGGTACGGCTCCTCGGGCAGCGCAGCAGCCACCCCGCCGCTGGCCGCCGGACGGTGGTCGGCGCTGCCTTTGCCTGAACTGGATGCCACCATCCATGCCCGTGCCACAGCAGAATTGCTGCTGGACCGATACGGCGTGGTGACGCGGGGATCGGTGATGGCGGAACAGATCCTTGGCGGTTTTGGCCTGATGTACAAAGTCCTGGCCAGGCTGGAGGAGGCCGGCCGCTGCCGCCGCGGATACTTCATCGAGCATCTCGGCGCTGCCCAGTTCGCCGTCCCGGCAACCGTGGACCGGCTGCGCTCCTATTCCGAGGACAGCCAACTGGCGAAACCGGAACCCATCGCCCTGGCACTCGCCGCCACCGACCCGGCCAACCCGTACGGTGCAGCCCTGGCTTGGCCGGCCCTCAACGAGGAAGCCGGCACCGGCCACCGGCCAGGGCGGAAAGCCGGTTCCCTGGTAGTGGTCGTGGACGGCGCCCTCATTCTCTACGTGGAGCGCGGCGGCAAGACCCTGCTGGCATTCAGCGATGACGATGCCATCCTGTCCGCCGCCGGCGCCGCACTGGTTGGGGTGGTCACCCGCGGTGCTGTGGAAAAGCTGATCATGGAGAAGGTCAACGGTCACGACATCCTGGACACCGCCGTCGCCAGAGCGCTCGCTGCCGCCGGCGCCTACTCCACTCCCAAGGGGCTGAGGATCCGTGCCTGAGATCCGGAAGATGCAGTCCGGGGAAGTGAGGATCCGTGCCTGAGGGAGATTCCGTTTGGCGGGCGGCCGCCCAGCTGCACCAGGCCCTGGCCGGGCAGACTCTCACCGGGTCCGATTTCCGCGTGCCACGCTTTGCCACCCTCAACCTCGCCGGCTGGACCGTGACCGAAGTTGTGCCGCGCGGCAAACACCTCCTGATGCGCGTGCAAGGACCGGGCGAACATGGCGGGGGCGAACAGGACCCGGAGCGGCGAAGGCTGACCATCCATTCGCACCTGAAAATGGAAGGTGCCTGGCAGGTCTACCCGTCCGGCGGACGCTGGCGAAAGCCGGGATTCACCGCACGTTGCGTGCTGCGCACTGCGGTGGCGGACGCTGTCGGCTTCTCCCTGGGGATTGTGGAAGTGGTCCGCACCGCAGATGAGGACACGATCGTGGGTCATCTGGGACCGGATCTGCTCGGCCCGGACTGGGACCTGGCCGAAGCGGAACAGCGGATCCGCGCGGCGCCGGAGGTGCCCATCGGTGTTGCCCTCCTGGACCAGCGCAATCTGGCGGGCATCGGCAACATCTATCGCTGCGAAGCCTGCTTCCTGTCCGGGGTGCACCCGGCAACACCCGTCTCCGGTGTCCAGGACCTCCGGACGCTCATGACGGACGCCAAGCAACTGCTGGAAGCAAACCTCGGCCCCGGACGCCGGGTCACCATCCTCAATCCCCGCGGGATGCCGGTGGGACGAATGGCCGGAAGGCCGGGCTACTGGGTTTACCGCCGCGAACACCAGCCGTGCCTCAAATGCGGCACCCCCATCCGCCGTGCGGTACTGGGAAAGCTCAACGGCGAGGAAGAACGGGACATCTACTTCTGCCCGAAGTGCCAGCCGCCGGTGGATGAGCCCCTGGTGGACTAGCCGCTGGTGCCCTAGGACCGAAGTGCGTCACTTTCCCGGGGCTCGGGCGCCACGGCTTCCTTCACGGGAGCCGGCACCATAAACCAGGGCAGCAGCAGTTGGACCAGGGGCCCGATTGCCAGGGCGTAGACCACGGTGCCCACGCCCACGGAGCCGCCCAGCAGCCACCCGATGCCGAGAACCACCACCTCAATCAGGGTGCGCGCGATCCGCACGGACCAGCCAGTCCGCCGCGCCAGTCCCGTCATCAGGCCGTCCCGGGGGCCCGGACCGAACCGCGCCCCGATGTAACAGGCGGTTGCAATGCCGTTTAGCACCACGGCCCCGACGAGCATCGCGATCTGGCCGCCCAGGTGGGAGAACTCCGGGATCAGCGCCAACCCGACGTCGGCGAAGACACCCACCAGGACCGCGTTGGCCAGCGTTCCGAAGCCTGGCTTCTGCCGCAGCGGGATCCACAGCAACAACACCACGAAACTCGCGATGACGACCACCGCGCCGATACTCAAACCGGTCCTGCCCGCAACGCCCTGGTGGAAGACATCCCAAGGGTCAAGGCCCAGGCCTGCACGGATGAACAGCGCCAGCGAGAGACCGTACATGGCCAGGCCGATAAGAAGCTGAAGGATTCTGCGGGTCAACATGACCACAACCCTGCCAGAAAACTGGCATTGAATTACATAGCCAGTTTGAGATACTGGCTTTATGTCTGCCTCCCTCAACCCGTCCGCACTGGCACGCCTCCTCGGCGAGTGGCACCTCGGCGCCGCGCCCGCGTACCGCGAGTTGGCCGACGTCGTCCGCCTCCTGGTCCTGGACGGCCGGGTGGCCCTGGATACCGCGCTCCCGAGCGAGCGGGCCCTGTCGGAGGTACTGTGCGTCAGCCGGACCACCGTGACGGCCGCGTACGCCCTCCTCCGCGAGGAGGGATTCCTCAGCAGCGGGCAAGGCTCGCGGGGCCGGACCCGGATTCCGCGCATGACGCCAAGGAGACCCGGAATGTTCAGCGGCCCGGCGGCGACTACTCCTGGCAGCCCGGCGCTGACGCTCGGGCACGAATCCGCCGAACTGGAATTTGCCGCTCCCGGGCTCGCGGCACCCGGGCTTGCCGCACCCGATGGACTGATCGACCTCGCCTACGCATCGCTGCCAGCGAGCGGCGAGGTGGTGCATCGCGCGTTCGCGGCAGCCCTCACCGAACTGCCCGCCCTCCTGCCGGGTTTCGGCTACGACGCCATTGGCCTGCTCCCCCTGCGCGAGGCTGTGGCTGCGCGCTATACCGCTGCAGGCGCGCCCACCACTGCCGAGCAGATCCTGGTGACGTCGGGAGCGCAACACGCCTTGAACGTCATCATCCGGGCGCTGGCCGGGCGGCAGGACAGGGTGCTGGTGGAGCACCCCAGCTACCCGAACGCATTGGATGCCATCCGGGCCGCGGGCTGCCGGGCCATCCCTGTCGCGTTCACTTCAGTGCGCGACACCGGGTCAATGCACGACGCCGGCGCCAGCCGCGGTGCCGGCGCTGCGGGATTCCCGGGCGGTCCGCCCGGTCCGCCCGGTCCGGCGTGGGACATGCACGCCCTGCGCGCCGCCATGATTCAGCAGCGCCCCAAGATGGCGTACGTTGTGCCGGACTTCCACAACCCCACCGGGCAACTGATGCCGGACAGCCAGCGCCGCCAACTGGTCCGCATGGCAGCGGACACCGGTACCGTGCTGGTGGTTGATGAAACGCTTCGGGCGTTGAACCTCGACGGCGCCGTGACCACTCCCGTGGCTGCCTTCAGTCCTGCGGTGGTAACCATCGGCTCGCTCAGTAAATCCCACTGGGCAGGTCTCCGGACGGGCTGGATCCGCGCGTCGGAAGCAATGATCCAGCAGTTTGCCGCAGCACGGTCGTCCCTGGATTTGGGCGGCCCGGTCATGGAACAACTGGCTGCAGCCCACCTGGTCCGAGCACTGGACGAACCGCTTCCCGTCCGGCTGGGCGCCCTCCGGGACAGCCGCGCCGCCGTGCTGGAACTGCTGGCCGGACACCTCCCGGAATGGCGCACGGAACACCCGGCCGGCGGGCTCTCCGTCTGGTGCAGGCTGCCGGCGCCCATCAGTACCGCACTGACGGTTATCGCCCCGGACTTCGGCATCAGGCTGGCCGCCGGTCCACGCTTCGGCATGGGAGGCGCCTTCGAACGCTACCTCCGGGTGCCGTTCACCCTGCCGCCGGAACAGCTGGAGACGGCAGTCCTGGCCTTGTGCTCCGCCCAGGGAAGGCTCCAGGCCGCCCCGCAGCTCCGCCAGACCCTCAGGAATGCCCCGGCCGTGGCCATCGCCTGAGCCTGCGACACGAAAAGATACGGAATCGGCTGCTGCCCTACGCGTAAACCCGTTCGAAGAATCCACTCCAGGCGCTGGCAGTGGCGTCCGAATCGCCGTTGCCGCTGAAGTCGTGGACCGTCATGCCCACCGGCGCGCCGAAGGCGTTGCGGCCGAAGAACCGGTACATCGCGTCGGCGGTCCGGAGCCCGAGGAAGTGCTCGTTGATGAAGTCCACTTCCCCGGTGAGCCGCCCGACGCCGTCGACCTCCACGTGCACTGCGGAACCCTGGGCGGCAGAGTCCACACCGAGGGCTTTCTTCAGCCGGTCGAATCCGTCCGGCGTTTGCGAGGCCGCGGGCCCCTGGATGTCCGTGAACACCACCGGCCGGGTGTCGAAGTGCGCCAGGTACTGGCCCAGTGTGTGGAGGTAGAACTCGGTGTGCTTGCTGGCGCCGTCGTACTGCTCATCCCAGTTGTCGGCGAAAATCCCGCTGTGGACGTAGTGCAGCCGGGCGCGGCCGCCGTCGAGCGGTTCAAGGACGTGCTCCAGTTGGTTGAACCAGCCATCAGGGCCATCCATCCGGGAGACCAGGTGAGAGGGATATTCCTGCACCGTTTTGACGTCCGGCCACTGGTCGGTGGGGAACATCCACGCCGGAGTGCCATTGGTCACGGCTTCCCAGACGCGCTCGGGAGTGCCCGGCAGTTCGGTGTCGTAGACGATCTCAAATTCGCGGTTATCTGTCATTGTCCTGCTCCTTCGCTGAGGTGGTTCTGGTAGGGGTCTTGAGGAAGGGGTGAAGCGCGACGACGAGCCGGTGCTTCCGTCCGTTGGCCGCCCGGGTGCCGCCCGGTGGAGCGCCTGACCCGTTTACTGGCGCGCCGCCGTCGTGGTATTTGTCCACCAGCCGGGCCACGGCAACACCGAGTTCCTCGGCAAACGCGGCCCGGTCCGCTGCGGTGCGGAAGGTGATCTCGCCGTCGATCGCGAACGTGGCCAGCTTTTGCCGCGCCGCGGCCGCGCCGGCGATCAGCTTGCCCACCTCTTGAACCATCCGGCCGGCGAGCGCCAGCAGCCAGAAGGCCGAGAAGCGGTCCGAGAACCGGTGCGGATCCGGCGCCACCGACGCAAGCGCCACGGGGGAAATCAGGTAGGAGGCCGCCGTCGCCTGGAGGACACGTTCGGTGACGTTCCCCTTGCGCCGCTCCTCCACCAACTCCACCAGCCCGTGGCGTTCGAGCGCTTTGAGGTGGTAGTTGACCTTCTGCCGCGGCAGGCCAACCTTCGCGGCGAGCTGCGTGGCTGACCCGGGCTCCGCCAACTCCCGGAGGATCYGCGTGCGGATCGGGTCCAGCGACGCTTCCGCCGCTGCCGGGTCCTCGATCACTTCGATGTCCAACATGCTTCCAGTATGCTTACCGACAACTTTTCTTGTCAAGAACTTTTTTACCGTCGGTTATCGGAATCGCTCGAAATGGGGACAAGGCAGCAGCAAAGTAGAATAGACCGGTGATGCAATCCCCCCTCCCCGTGCGCGACGGCGTCAACGCCACCCGCCTGCGCCTTCCGGACGAGGGGCCATGGACCACCGCGATGGACTACATGATGCACCGCTGGGGCCACATCGATCCGCAGGGCATCGAGGACCGGTTCGACGCCGGCGAGATCGTGGGCGAGGGCGGCATCCCCCTGGACCGGGCCGCAAAGCTCGATGACCATACTTTCATCTGGTACTACCGGACCCTGCCGCCGGAGACACGGATCCCGGTGGACATCAGCATCCTGCACCAGGACGAGCACCTCCTGGTGGTGGACAAGCCGCACTTCCTGCCCACCACCCCCGGCGGCACCTACATCCAGGAATCGGCCCTGGTCCGGCTGCGCAACCAACTGAACCTGCCGGACCTCATCCCCATGCACCGCCTGGACCGTATGACCGCCGGTGTGCTGCTGCTGTCCACCAACCCCGAGACGCGCGGCAAGTACCAGGTTTTGTTCGAGAAGCGCCAAGTGCAGAAGGAATACGAGTGCGTCTCCGCCGCGGAGCCCGCTGCCGGGTACCCCGCCGTGGACTTCCCCGTGGTGGTCCGCAACCGGATGACCAAATCCCGCAGCTACCTGCTGGCCGAAGTGATCGACGGCGAACCGAACGCGGAGACCCGGATTGAACGGCTGGGAACGTTCGACGGCGGCGCCTCCTCACACGCGGCCGTCACCGCCGCGGCTGCTTCAGCCCCCGGCAGCGAAGCCGGCAACCGTGGTACCCACCGCCTTGCGCGTTACCGTCTCGAGCCGCACTCCGGGAAGACGCACCAGCTCAGGGTGCACATGGCGTCGCTGGGCCTCGGCATCGTGAACGACGCGTTCTACCCCGACCTGCTGGACAAGGCCCCGGACGACTACACCAAACCGCTGCAGCTCCTGGCCCGCGGCATCCGCTTTATTGATCCCATCAGCAAGCAGCCCGTGGAATACCGCAGCAGGCTGGAACTCAGCGAGACTGCTCAAACACTGCGCTGAACGAGTCCTCCATCTCGGAGTTGAACAGCACGAACTCCACATGCTCAAGTGCGCTCCCCGGATGCGCAGCACCAAACCCTGTGACGGCGTCGTACGCTGCCTCTGCCACCTGGCGCCCCGCCCAGCCGTAGACGCCGCCGCCCACCGCCGGAAACGCGACGGAGGCGGCGCTGAGCGAATCCGCCAGCCGCAGGCTTTCGCTGAAGCACGAAACCAGCAGCGCCCGGTTGGTCTGGCCGGCACGCCGGTTCGGCCCCACGGTGTGGATGACCCAGCGGGCCGGAAGCCGGAAACCCGGGGTGGCGACGGCGGCACCCACGGCCAGCCCGTGCGGCAGGTCGGCGGCGCGGAGTACACGGCAGGCGGCCAGGAGTTCGGGCCCTGCTGCCCGATGGATGGCCCCGTCAACCCCGCCGCCGCCCAGGAGCGAGGAGTTTGCCGCGTTGACGATCGCGTCCACGGTGCGGGTGGTGATGTCGGCCTGGAGGATGCTGATCCGCATGCGGCCAGTTTCCCACGTACTGACCCCCGGATAAATGGGTGGCTGGTCCGTGGCAGCGGCTCAAAGGCCCTGCATCACCGCAGCCGAGGCACGCAGCCAGGCCTCCCGCGTTTCCGGCTGCAGCGACTGATAACTGAGCGGTCCGCCTGACACCAGGGAGCTGTCATAGGGAACGTCGAGGACTTCCCTGGTGAGGCTCTCGAAGTGTGCCCGCGTGCGCTGATGAAGCTGCGCGTCGGTCTGCCGTGATGGTGCGGCGAGCAGGGTCACGGCGTTGCTGACCTTGGCCTGGTAGCCGCGCTCGCGCAGTCCGTCCACCAGCCAGACGGCACTGGCCACGGTGTCTTCGCGCAGCGTGGAGACGATCACCAGCTCGTCCGCCGCAGCCACGGCTGCTTCCCAGTTGGAGGACCGCATGTTGTTGCCGGTGTCCACCATGATGATCCGGTAGAAACGGCGGAGCGCCGAGTGCAGCCGGTCGAACTCGCGGCTTCCGATGGTGGCGGCACCCGCAGCGTCCTCGTCCGAGGCCAGCACATCGAACTGCGCGGACCCCTGGTAGCGGACGAACCGGTCCAGATCCCCGATCCGGCCCAGCACAGGATCCTCGAAGCGGTCCACCTCCTGAAGGAGGTCAACGGCTGTGGCGGTGTGCCCGGCCATCGGTGCCCGCCACCCCAGCGTGCCGCGGGTCTCGTTGTTGTCCCACGCGAGGGTGTAACCGCCGCGCTGGATGCCTAGCGTTGCCGCGAGAAGCAGCGTTGCGGTGGTCTTATGCGCACCGCCCTTCGGGTTGACCACAACCACGGTCCTGGGGCCATCAAGCCGGCGCTGGACATCTTCGACAGCCTGCAGGTGGGCGCGTTCCCGGCGCCCGGGTGCGGGGCTGATTGAATTGCCGGTGAGCCGCCGGACGGCACCCTGCCAGCCGGCGACGGCCAGGGCTGAGGGTGGCGTCGGCCTGTCGGCGAGGAAATCCTGCAGGGTGGGGACGTCGCCGTCGGCTTGGGGCCAGGCCAGGGGCCCGGGCAGGGACCCTGGCAGGGACCCGGAAGCCTGAGGGGACGCCGGAGCCTGAAAATGCGACGGGGGGCGCAGCGGGGCCGGGGGGACGTCGTCGTCGGGCATGGCCGCGGGAGGGACTGCAATAGCCATGGCGGACCTTCCTTTCTGTAGTGGCTTCCCCATCTGCAGTGGCTTCCCTGCCCCGGGCTTCAGGGCCCGGAGGTGCCGTGGCACCACGGCCTCCGGCTCCGCCGTCGAACGCAACAGGCGCCTGCCAAGACGCCGGACGAGAACGAGCAGACCGGACAGCAGCCGGTACAGCAGGATGGCCAGGCCGATTAACGGCAAGGACAACATGAGGATGGACAGCATGGCGAGCGCCGCAGCGGGCGGATCGCCAGTTTCAACGGCGGCGGCGGCGAGCCCCGCGTGACGCCGGATGGCGGTGACCGTTTGCTCGACAATCGCGGGCAGGTTGACCAGCATCCAGCCGAGCGACAAAACCAGGAGCGGCACTACGGTGACGACCCACACCGTGACGATGCGGCGGGCGAACGGGCGGAGCTGGGTGACGAGCGGATCCACGGGGCGGCCCGGAATGAGGCTGAGCAGGACCGGGCGGATCCGGTTGAACAGGTCCGGGACGCCGGCGACATCGGCCAGCACGAAGTAGCCGTCGAAACGCAGCGTCGGCACCAGTTGCTGGATCATCTGGAAATGCATCAGACCGGCCGCGAGCAGGAAGAACCCCTGTTCTGTCAGGAGGTACGCTCCGCCCAAACCGATCAGGCAGAGGCAGTTGAAGTACAGCCCGCCGAGGTCGGTACGGATCCGGCCTGCCCGGCCCAGGCGGTACGAGTCAGTGACGTTGGTGAAGAACGCGGGAAAGACAAGATAAACGCCGACGCCGATCACCCCCGGCCGTGCGCCCCCGTACCGGCACGCTGTGGCATGCCCCAGTTCGTGGACCACTGCGGCCAGCGTCAGGAGCGCAAAGATGCCCAGCAGCAGCGCCGGGGTGAGGAGTATCTGTTCCAGTGAAGCCATCAAGTCGCTCCTGGCAATCACCAGGGCATCGACCAGCACCAGCGCCGCCAGGACGGTCGCCACAACGGGACCCCAATACAGCGGCGCAAGGATCGCGGCCACGGCATTGACTGCCTTCTCCGGAAGAAGCGTGCCTTTCAGCCGCAGTGCCAGCAGCGGGTCGGCCCGTGGCGCGGCAGTGGCATCGGCCGGGTCGGCGGAGTTGTCCCATACCAGCCCCATCGGCGCGAGTCTGGTGTCAATCAGGTGGCGCAGCCCGCTCACACCGAGCTCGCGGCCGTAGGCTTCGCTGATGTCACGTGCCGCGTCATCGAGGGATTTCTCCGCCGAGAGGGAAATCATCACTAGGTGGAGAAGCTCGGAAAGTTGGACTATCTGCCCGTCTCCACGCTGCAGCAGGTAGCTGTGGTCCTTAAGTCCCGAGCCTTCCACCGGGCCCAGAAAAACAATGCCCGGCGCCGGCACCCAGCGACCTAGAAATGCAGCATCAGGTGTTGCTGTCACTTTCCCCGCCAACTTGTCATGTTCCCCTCAAAGGGCGCAGCCACTAGGAATGGTGGGCACGCCCCGACACTGGAGCATGCCCACCAGGTTGCAAGGATCCTGCAGGCCTACTATTGAGCTACGAACAGGGTCTGCCAGGCCTCCGAATTCGCCACCGAACCTATTGAAGCCGCATTGACGGCCATCGAAAGATTCACGGCGACTATGGGAGCGACGTTGATGTCGAAGAACAGCGTTTCCCGAACGGGAAGCAGTTCCAAAACCTCGGCGTCGAGTTCCACCGGTGACAGCTCGTTTGATGCCGTCATAGCACCTCACCTCTCTCCCCCAGGCAGCCCCGGGGTCAGACATCGGATAACAGGCGGACTCACCCTGGCTACTGGGCTACCAGGATTGTCTGAACGGCTGCGCTGTTAGCCGATGCGAGCAGTGAGCCGGCGTTCAATGCAAGCGAGGTGTTGCTCGCGACCACGCTTGCCCAGTTGGTGTCCAGAAACAGGGTTTCCCGCGAAGGCAACAGCTCCACCTGCTCGCTTTCCAGCTCCTGCATTGTGAGTTCCTTCTTCATATCAATCACCCCCTTTCGAAGTCTCCCGATCAGTCAACGCGCCCGGCCGTAGTGACCCCGTTACAGCCGCGTTATTTTTGCGTTATTTCGGGAAACTATGTCGTGACATCATTTGACTTGGGCGGCCCATAATCTATGCCTAGGATGGTCATACCGGGCAGTAATGTCCCTGGATAATTGCGAAATGCAGACAACGAAAGCAGGGCGCCCGCTCATGGCGGACATTGAAGGCACCATGGTTATCCGTGCGTGGGCGGAGCCTGCCCAAAACAACCAGATCCGGGCTCGTTTGATCTCCAGCCGCCCTGGGCACGAGCGGGAGTTCGTGGAAACCGCGGCCGACGCCGACCAAATCCTTTTGGCAGTCCGGCGCTGGCTCGATTCACTGCACCCGGAGGACCGCCCCGCGGGTGCACCGGACCCCGTCAGCCGCTAACGGGCTCCCGCCCAGCAGGGGGTTTTACTGACCCCGCAAGCCCACGTCCTGGCTCAGCATGTGGACCCGAAACCGGGCAGGCCAGGCAGCCCTACCCCACTTAGCCATCCGCCCTACCCCCGTTACTAAAATCACTTGACATGATTCGGGTGAGTGCCACGATGGTAGCTGGGGATGCGTGGAATCCGGCCGCTTGAGAGGGAAAAGCATGACGGTGGCTCTCGCACAGGATTGGCACCTGAGTCTGCTGGGGGCTTGGCAGTTGCGCTGCGGCGGCAATGCAGTGACGGTAGCCACCCGTGAGCAGCGGCTGATCGCCTGCGTGGGACTCCTCGGTCGCCGACACCGAAGTTTTCTGGCCGGCCTGCTGTGGCCGAAAAGCAGCGAAACGCAGGCCGCCGGCAACCTTCGCACCACCGTCTGGTGCATCTCCCACTCTTTTCCGCACCTACTCCATACAGGGGCAGACACGCTGGAGCTGGAAGAATCGGTCCGCGTGGACGTGGCAGCCCTGCAGCTGCACGTCGCCAGGATGCACGCCCAGCCCGGAGCCCACGTTCCCGACGGCTACCTGGACCACCTGTGCAGGGCCGAACTGCTGCCCGGCTGGTATGACGACTGGGTGATCTTCGAACAGGAACGCCTGCGGCAGATGCGCCTCAGCGCGCTGGAGCTCATGGCCCGGCAGCATCTGGCGGCTGACGAACCCGGCAAGGCCGTAATCGCGGCCATTTCAGCAGTGAGCATCGAACCGCTTAGGGAATCGGCACATCTCCTTCTTGTTCAAGCCCATCTTGCCGCCGGGAACAGGGCGGCTGCAGTCCGCGCCTACACCATGTTCGCGGGCAGACTTGAAAGCGAACTTGGCGTCAAACCCTCGGGGCAGTTGAGTGATCTCGTCGCGGCGTTCCGTCCAGCCGTGCACTGACTCCCGTCCCGCCGCCCGAAGTGCGGTACTTTGTGGCCATGGACTTTGGCAACGCCGACAGCTGGGGTGCGGCGATCTACTTCTGGATCTTCCCCCTGGTTCTCGGCGATGCCATCTTCCCGCCCATCCCGTCGGAGATGGTGGTGATCACCGGCGGCGCCCTTTCGGCGGACGGGCGGGCCAACGTTCTACTCGTGGCGGCCCTGGCCGCGCTGGCGTCCTGGCTCGGCGACATGGTGGTGTTCCAGCTCTTCAAACGCCGGCTCAGCCACGTGCTTGACCGGTGGCGGTGGGGCAGGAAGGTCCACCACGGCATCCATGAAGCGATCGCCAAGGCCGGCCGCTCATCCACTTACGGCACCATCATCGGTGCCCGCTTCATCCCGGGCGGACGGCTGGCGACATCGGCCGCAGCAGGAATCGCCGATGTCTCGGTCCGCGGTTTCAGCCTCTGCGCCGGGCTCGGGGCAGTCCTGTGGGCCAGCTGGCTGGTGGGTCTGGGCTACTTCACGGGTTCGGCAACCAGGCTGCCGTTCTGGGCCAGCTCCCTCATCGGCGTAGGAGTGGGGCTGGTGATCGGTGCCGCCGTCGGAGTCATTGTCACGCGGCGCCGGGGCACACGCTCCCCGGTGGATGAGCCAACTCCCGGCGACTGACCGCCGGGAACCTGATCTTCAGGCACTTGACCTACACAGGTGCCCAGCGGCCGCGGTTGCGGCGCAGCACCATCAGCGAGCCGGTCAGCGCAACGCGTTCGACGGCGTCGCGCATCATGGCTGCCGATTCGCGCGCCTGATGGTTCTCGCCGTTGTATTCGGTGGCCTCCACAAGGAAGCGGAGGTTCAGTTGCGGGACACCGCCGGCGAGCTCCAGCTGGTTGGACTCAACATGGTGACGGGTCTCCAGGGCCTCCACCGCGGCGGCCATCACCGCTTCGGGCGCATTGCCGGGCTTCAGGCCGGTGATCTTCAGGCGGGTCTGGAACGAAGGCATGCCGTCAACACTATCGCGGGCATCACCGAGTCCGGCTATGGCGGACCGGCCCGTCCGGGCCTCGGGCTGCGTGCTGTTTTCAGCTTCCGGGTGCTTCACGTCCGCGCCCCCGGCTTCCGCGCCACTGCCGGACAATGACATGACTATACGCGCTTACTCGATGAACAAGCAGCTGTCAAATAATTGGGTTGCGTTATGGCCGGGACGAGCCTATCTTGGCAGGGAGGGAGGCACAGCCGATGCACGAACTCTCGATCGTACAAAGCCTCATCGACGCGGTTCTGGACAGGACAGGCAGCCGGGCGGTTACTGGCGTCAACCTTCGGATCGGACCATTGTCCGGGGTGCTCCCGGATGCCCTCCGTTTCTGTTTTGACGTTGCCTCGGCGGGAACCACCCTCGCAGGGGCGCGGCTGCGGATCGATGAGCCGCAGGGCCGGGGGCTGTGCCGCACGTGCGGCAACGACTTTGCGCTGACTGACATGTTCCTCCTCTGTCCGTGCGGCAGCGCCGACGTCCACGTGGTGACCGGACGCGAACTCCAGCTCATTTCGGTGGAGGTGGCATAGGCCATGTGCGCAACATGCGGCTGCGGCGAGGACGCGACACCCCGGGTTTATGCCGTGGATGTCCCCAGTGCGCAGGCGCATGATCACCCGAACGGCCACGAGCACGGATCCGGACACTCCCACGGAGACGCTCACACCCACCCCCACGAACACGGCGAGGGCCACAGCCACGCACCCGAACTGATCTCCCTGGAGCAGAACCTGCTGGCCAAGAACGACCTCCTCGCGGAACGGAACCGTGGC
This sequence comes from Pseudarthrobacter sp. 01T43, assembly GCF_056398665.1. NCBI lineage: Bacteria > Bacillati > Actinomycetota > Actinomycetes > Micrococcales > Micrococcaceae > Pseudarthrobacter > Pseudarthrobacter sp. 01T43. The sequence continues at coordinate 121,344 of NZ_JBFTPV010000001.1, forward strand.
TGGCTCGCGGGACGGAAGGTCCGGGCGCTGAACATGATGAGTTCCCCGGGCGCCGGAAAGACCACGCTCCTTGTCCGGACGCTCACGGAACTGGGCGACCGGCTGCAGGCGGGGGTCATTGAAGGGGACCAGGAAACCTCCCTCGACGCCGACCGCATCCGTGCCGCAGGCCGGCCCGTGGTGCAGATCAACACGGGGGCGGGCTGCCACCTCGACGCCGACATGCTCCGCCGCGGACTCGACACGCTCGATCCCTCGGTGGGTTCAACAGTTTTCATCGAGAACGTGGGCAATCTCGTCTGCCCCGCCCTCTTCGACCTGGGCGAAGCAGCCAAAGTAGTAGTCGTCTCAGTGACGGAAGGTGATGACAAACCGCTGAAGTACCCGCACATGTTCACCGCAGCTGACCTGGTGATCATCAACAAGTCGGACCTGCTCCCCTACGTCGAGTTCGACGTCGACGAATGCCTGCGCCGCATCCGCCACCTCAACGCCCACGCACAATTCCTGGTCCTCTCAGCCACCACCGGAGACGGCATTGCCGCCTGGTACGGCTGGCTGGAAGGCCGCACTTCCCAGCCAGAGACCCGGACAGGGTCTCTGACCGGGTCCCTGACAGATGCATTCTGAGCCCCTCGCGGGCCGCGGAAAGAGGCAACAATGCCTACCGAAACTTCCCTTAAGGCCGAAGAAACCCTGATCCACGTGCTGTGGATCAACGCGGGGCTGAGCTGCGACGGCGATTCCGTCGCCCTGACCGCGGCTACCCAGCCCAGCGTGGAGGAGATCGCCCTCGGCGCCCTCCCCGGATTGCCCCGCATTGCCATGCACTGGCCCCTGATCGACTTCGAATGCGGCCCGCAGGAAGGGGCCGACGATTTCCTGGAATGGTTCCGCAAGGCGGACCGCGGAGAACTGGAACCGTTTGTCCTGGTGGTTGAGGGGTCCATCCCCAACGAAAAACTGCACGACGAGGGCGGCTACTGGTGCGGGTTCGGCAACGACCTGGCCACGGGCCAGCCGATCACCACCAGTGAGTGGCTGGACCGCCTCGCACCCAAAGCCACAGCCATCATCGCTGCCGGCACGTGCGCAACGTACGGCGGCATCCATGCCATGGCGGGAAACCCCACCGGCGCCATGGGGGTCCCGGACTACCTGGGCTACGACTGGAAATCCAAGGCCGGCATCCCCATCGTCTGTGTGCCCGGCTGTCCCATCCAGCCGGACAACCTCTCCGAAACGATGACCTACCTCCTGTACCAGGCCACCGGACAGGCCCCGATGATCCCGCTGGATGATGCACTGCGGCCCACGTGGCTGTTCGGCAAGACAGTCCACGAAGGCTGCGACCGGGCGGGGTACTACGAACAGGGCGACTTCGCCACGGAGTACGGCTCCCCCAAATGCATCGTCAAGCTCGGCTGCTGGGGGCCGGTAGTCAAGTGCAACGTGCCCAAGCGCGGCTGGATGAACGGGATCGGCGGCTGCCCCAACGTTGGCGGCATCTGCATCGGTTGCACCATGCCGGGCTTCCCGGACAAGTTCATGCCGTTTATGGATGAGCCACCCGGCGGCAAGCTCTCAACGAACAGTATCCGCCCTTACGGCGCGGCCATCAGGGCGCTGCGCGGCATCACCACCCACACCCTGGACCAGGAGCCCAAGTGGCGCCGGCCCGGAACCGAGCTGCTGACCGGCGCACGGCGCACCTGGTAAATCCCCCATTTCCAGACAGGTGAAGAACATGACCTCAACGATTCCAATGCCGTCCGGAAGCGGGACGGAGAACAGCAACCTCGTGGAGATGAACTGGGACCCGATCACCAGGATCGTCGGCAGCCTGGGCATCTACACCAAGATCGATTTCGCGAACAACCAGGTGGTGGAGTGCAAGAGCACCTCCTCGATCTTCCGCGGCTATTCCATCTTTATGAAGGGCAAGGACCCGCGGGACGCCCACTTCATCACCAGCCGCATCTGCGGGATCTGCGGCGACAATCACGCCACCTGCTCCTGCTACGCGCAGAACATGGCCTACGGCGTGAAGCCGCCGAACCTGGGTGAGTGGATCGTCAACCTGGGCGAGGCCGCGGAGTACATGTTCGACCACAACATCTTCCAGGAAAACCTGGTGGGCGTGGACTACTGCGAAAAGATGGTCTCCGAAACCAACCCCGGCGTCCTGGCCAAGGCTGAGAACACCCGGGCCCCGCACGAGGGCGACCACGGCTACCGGACCATCGCGGACATTATGCGCTCGCTCAACCCGTTCACCGGGGAGTTCTACCGCGAGGCGCTGCAGGTCAGCCGCGCCACCCGCGAGATGTTCTGCCTCATGGAAGGCCGCCACGTGCACCCGTCCACGCTCTACCCGGGCGGGGTGGGAACCGTGGCCACCATCCAGCTCATGACGGACTACATCACCAGGCTGATGCGCTACGTGGAATTTATGAAGAAGGTCGTCCCCATGCATGACGATCTTTTCGATTTCTTCTACGAGGCACTGCCCGGCTACGAGCAGGTGGGCCTGCGCCGTACGCTGCTGGGCTGCTGGGGTTCCCTCCAGGATCCTGACTACTGCAACTTTGAGTACAAGGACATGACCGAGTGGGGCCGGAAGATGTTCGTCACCCCCGGCGTGGTAGTGGACGGCAAACTGGTCACCACGGACCTGGTCCGCATCAACCTTGGCCTGCGGATCATGCTGGGGTCCTCCTACTACGAAGACTGGGAAGACCAGGAGATGTTTGTGACCCACGATCCACTGGGTAACCCGGTGGACCGCCGCCATCCCTGGAACCAGCACACCAATCCGCGGCCGCAGAAGAGGGACCTGAAGGAGAAGTACAGCTGGGTGATGTCGCCGCGCTGGTTCGATGGCGAGAACAACCTGGCCCTGGACACCGGCGGCGGCCCGCTGGCACGGCTGTGGGCCACGGCCCTGGCCGGTCTGGTGGACATCGGCTACCTCAAGGCCACCGGCAGCAGCGTGCAAATCAACCTCCCCAAGACGGCGCTCAAGGGTCCTGTCTCCTTTGAATGGAACATCCCACGATGGAGCAACACCTTGGAACGCAACCGGGCCCGCACCTACTTCCAGGCCTACGCGGCAGCCGCTGCGCTTCACTTCGCGGAGAAGGCGCTGGAAGAAATCCGGGCCGGCCGGACCAAGACCTGGGAGTCGTTCACCGTTCCGGACGAAGCCATCAGCTGCGGCTTCACTGAAGCCGTCCGCGGGGTCCTGTCCCACCACATGGTGATCCGGGACGGCAAGATCGCCAACTACCACCCGTACCCGCCCACGCCCTGGAACGCGAGCCCTACGGACTCGTCCGGGACGCCCGGCCCCTATGAGGACGCGGTGCAGGGCCAGCCGATCTTCGAGGAGAACGACCGCGAGCATTTCAAGGGCATCGACATCATGCGGACGGTCCGGAGCTTCGATCCGTGCCTGCCGTGTGGTGTCCACATGTATCTGGGCAACGGCCAGACCCTGGAGCAGCTGCACTCCCCCACCCAGACCCTCACCGGAGAGTAACCTGCCATGCCCGGCGGGGAGCGGCCGCTGCAGACCGGCGAACGGCAGACCGGCGAACGGCGGACCGGGGAACGGATAAGCACGCTCCTGGACGCCCTCGGAGCCGGCGGGGCGGTGGCCCGCGGCCGTGCCGAAGACTTGGTCCGCCAGGTCACGGACATGTACGGTTCCGGGCTGGAACGCATCCTGGAAATCCTGGCTGAGCAGGGAAAGCTCGACGACGGCACGCTGGCGGCGCTCGCGTCCGACGAGCTGGTGTCCGGCCTGCTCATCATCCACGGCCTTCACCCGGAGTCGATGGAGACGCGAGTGGCCGGCGCCCTCGACAGCGTCCGGCCCTATCTGGGCTCCCATGGCGGCGACGTGGAGCTGCTGGACATCAGCCCGGAGGGCGTGGTGCGGCTGAAGCTGCTCGGCACCTGCCAAGGCTGCCCGTCGTCGTCCGTTACGTTGAAGTTCGCCGTCGAAGAAGCGATCGAAACGGCTGCCCCGGAGGTCAGCGCCATCGAAGTGGTGGAAGCCGAAAAGCACGCCCCCACCCCCGCGTTCATCCCCGTGGACTCCCTGCTGGTCCGGATGAACCACACAGACCAGCCGGAAGGGGCCTGGGAGCCGGTCCCGGGCGTCGCCGACTTGGAACCCGGCGACGTGGCCGGGTTCCAGGTGGGCGGCTATTCGCTCCTGGCCTGCCGGACCGGGCAGGGCGTCTACGCCTACCGGGACTTCTGCCCGCGGTGCGAGGGCTCCCTGGCAGGCGCCGCCCTGCAGCGCGCCTTGGCTGCCCCTGCCGGCGGCGGCCTGCTGCGCTGTCCCACCTGCCGCTCGCATTTCGACGTCCGCCAGGCCGGTTCCTGCCTGGAGGACCGGAGCCTGCACCTGGACCCGCTCCCCTTGCTCGTCCGGGGTGGCGTGATGTCCGTTGCAGTGCCGGTTGCCGCCGCGAAGGGCGGCTGAGATGGAGCAGCCCGGCCTGCCCGTAGCGCTGCTGCGCCGGATCGCCGCGGCCCCGCCGGCCGCACCCGCCGGCGAGCGCTGCGAAATGTGCGGGGAGCCCATCGCCGCCGAACATCAGCACGTGGTGGACCTGGAGAGCCACGCCATGATGTGCACGTGCCGGCCCTGCTACCTCCTCTTCACGGACAGCAGCGCCCACCTGAGGTACCGGTCGGTGCCGGAGCGGTACCTGTCCTTCCCCGATTTCGAGCTGGGCCCGGGCCAGTGGGACGAGCTGGAGATCCCCGTGGGGCTGGCGTTCTTCTTCCGCAGTTCCAGGATGGAGCGGACGGTGGCGTTCTATCCGGGCCCTGCCGGGGCCACCGAGTCCGAGCTGCCGCTGGACGCCTGGGACGCCGTGATGGCGCGGAATCCTGCCCTGTCCATAGCAGCCCCGGACACCGAGGCCCTCCTGATCCGTGGACCCGGCCAGGACCGTCTCCAGGCCGACTGCCACCTGGTCCCGGTGGATGCCTGCTACGAACTGGTGGGGTATCTGCGGCGCCTGTGGCGCGGGTTCGACGGCGGCCAGGAGGCCCGCGACCAGCTCACCGTCTTCTTCGAAAAGGTCAGCAGCCGCAGCAGGCCGGTGCACGATGCTGCCCGGGTACCCGATGGCGGTCAGGTACCCGATGCCGCCGGGGACCCCGCGTCCGGAGGCCAGCCGTGATCGCGCTGGCCTTCGAAGTGCTGGACATCCAGCCGGAACCGTACGCGGCAGCGCCCCAGCTCACGGCGACGCTGCGGGTGACCGAGTCCACCGGGGCCGCTGTGCACGCCATCGCGTTGCGGTCACAGGTCCGGATCCTGCCGCAGCGCCGCGGCTATACGCCAGACGAGGAGGCCGGCCTGTTGGACCTCTTTGGCGAGCGCGGCCGCTGGCCCACCACACTCAAGTCCTTCCTCTGGCTGCAATGCAGCACCATGGTCCAGGGCTTCAGCGGCGAAACCGAGGTGCGGCTTCCGCTGCCCTGTACGTTCGACTTCGACGTTTCCGCCGCCAAGTACCTGCAGTCCCTGCGTGACGGACTGGTCCCGCTGGAACTGCTGTTCTCCGGCACTGTCTTTACCCGGGGCGAGGCCGGCTTTGGCGTCGAGCAGGTGCCGTGGGACCTCGAAGCCTCCTACCGGCTTCCGGTCGATGCATGGCGCAGGCTGATGGACCAGTACTTTCCCAACACCGGCTGGCTACGACTGGACCGGGACGTGCTCGCGGCCCTGTCGCATTACAAAGCGGCCCGGGGCCTGACCTCGTGGGATGCCACCGTGGAGAGCCTGCTGGCGAATGCTGCGGCGGTGTTTCCGGCCGGGCTGGCCCCTGCGGCGGAGTCCCCTGCAGCCCTGCCGGCAACCTCTCCGGCAACGCTGTCCTCGTCGACGCTGTCCTCGTCGACGCTGTCAGGAGACCCGCTGCCATGAACATGAGCCTGAGCCTCGCCCGCGCCGTCGCAGACGCCGTCCTGTACGAGGGCTACCTGCTCTACCCATACCGGGCGTCCTCGCAAAAGAACCAGGCCCGGTGGCAGTTCGGCATCCTCGGGCCCTCGGGCGCCGCCGCTTCCGGTACCGGCGAGGAAGCGGACATGTTCGCCGACTGCCTGCTTACCCCCGGCCCGCAGGCCGCCGTCGAAATTCACGTGCGTTTCCTGCAGTTGCAGGGCCGGACCACGGAAAAAGCGGACGACGACGGCGGGTTCACGGCGGTGGATGAGCTCACGGTGGGTGCCGCCCGCTGGCTGAGCTGGGACGAGGCCGTGGAACGGGAAGTCACCCTGGGGCCCTTCGCCGTGGCCGGGCTCAGCGGGCAGGAGACTGTTCTGCCGGTTGAGGTGCCCGGCGGCGAGGACACCGAGGAACTCTGCGACGCTTCGGGGCGGCTGGCTGGGAGGCTGGTCCGCCGTCGTCGTCCGCTTCACGGTGAGGTGAGGCTGGCGGCGGTGTCAGCGTCCGGTGCCCCGGTCAGACTGCGCGTCTGCGTTGCCAATAACGCGGTGAACACGGCCGCGAACGTTGCCCCGGGCGGGGCAGCTGACTGGAGCAGGCCGGATGCCATCGCCGAATCCTTCATCGGCACTCACCTGCTTTTGAGCCTTCAGGACGCCGACTTCGTCTCCCTGCTGGAGCCCCCACCTCACGCGGCGGCCGCGGCAGCCGCCTGCGAGCAGCACCGGTGCTGGCCCGTCCTGGCCGGTCCGGAGGGACAGTCGGACGTGCTGCTGGTGTCCCCGATCATTCTGTACGACCATCCCGCTGTTGCCCCCGAAAGCTCGGTGGCACTGTACGACTCCACCGAAATCGACGAAATCCTCACCCTGCGCGTGCTGACCCTCACCGAAGAGGAAAAGGCCGAGGCCCGCGCCACGGATCCGCGGGCGGCGGCCATTATTGACCGGTGCGAGGCCATGTCCCCCGAGGAGCTGCAGCAACTGCACGGCATCCTGCGCAATCCCCGTGCCATGGACATTGCGGAACCCAACGCTTCAGACGCCGACGACGCCGCATGGTGGACACCCGAGGCCGAAGCCCTGGTCCACCCGCACGTGGATGCCGTCCTGATCAACGGGGTTCCGGTGGCCCGGGGCAGCAGGGTCAGGGTGAATCCGAGCAGGCGCGCCGACGCCCAGGACCTGTTCTTCGCCGGGCAGACGGGCCGCGTCACCAACGTCCACTTCGATGTTGACGGCAGCACCCATGTCGGCCTGGTCCTCGACCAGGACCCGGCCGCGGACCTCCACGAGGGCTACGGCCGGTCCTTCTACTACTCGCCCGAAGAGCTTGAACCACTAGGTCCGGATGGAAAGGAAGGCACGCCATGAGAATCATCGGAATGGCCGCCGTAGCGTTGCTGGTTGGGTTGGGACTCGGCGCCATCTACGTGGGGATCCGGTCTGTTCCCGATATCCAGCGCTATCTGAAGGTACGGCGGATGTGAGCCGGGCATGACTGTGCTGGTTGCGGGCGTGGGCAATATGTTCCTGCGCGATGACGGATTCGGGCCCGAGGTGGCCCGCCGGCTGGCCACGGACGGAGGCCTTCCGTCCGGTGTGGAGGTGGTGGACTACGGCATCCGCGGCATGCACCTGGCGTATGACCTCCTGGCCGGTGTGGACGTGCTGGTGCTGGTGGATGCCGTGCCCCCGGACCGCGGACCAGCGGGCGACGGCTCCGGACCGTCAGTTCCGGGCAGCCTTCGGGTGCTCCGGATCCGCGGCGAGGATCTCGACGGCGGCACCGCTCTGGACCCCCACGGCATGGACCCGGCCGCCGTCCTGGGCAGACTCCGCACGCTGGGTGGCGAGGTCCCCGAGACCTACGTGGTGGGCTGTGTTCCGGCCGACGTCACCGAGGGCGTCGGCCTGTCACCGCTCGTGGCCGCCGCCCTGCCGGGGGCGATGGCCGCCGTCGTCAATCTCCTCAGCCAGCACACCTCCCGGCCCACCCCCACAACGAGCTAAGGCGGACTCACCATGTGCCTCGGAATTCCCGGCCAGGTCATCGGCCCGATTGATGGCTACGGCGATCAGCTCGCGCTGGTGGACGTGGCTGGCGTGCAGCGGAAAATCAACATAGGGCTCCTGGACGACGGTCCCCTGCCACCGGGCAGCTGGGTCCTGATCCACATGGGCTTCGCGCTTGAACGGGTGGATCCTGCGGGCGCCGAACGGGCGATGAGCGGCCTGGAACTGATGGGCCAGCCGCGGCAACCCGGCGACGTCGGCCAAGGCGGGTAGGCGGGTGCGCCGGCGGTTAGCGCTCCACTCTTCAGTGTTCGAGGGCGATGGCCGCCCCGCGGTGCTCCACGCCGCTGTTGGCGATCCTGAGGTGCCTGCCGGTGAAGAGCTTCAACTGCTGCAGCTGGTGCGGTGTCAGCCGGTCGCAGACCCAGTCCCAATGGAGCGACACCACATCACCCGCAGCGAGCCCGGCAATGAAGCCTGTCCCGTTAACGGCATACTTCGCAGTTTCCACCACGGGTTCACCCACGGCCAGGGATCTCCCGTCCCAGGTCAGGGGACGGGATTTCACCACGGCTTCGTCGCCCGTGACGGCCATGACTTCGCCCCACCGGATCCGGCAGCGGTCCAGGACGTTCAGCGCGGTGGCGTAGCGGCGGTCATCACGCAGCAGCCCCAGCCAGGGATAGATTTCGAAGACGTGGAAGCTGTGGTGCGGCACGCCGCCAGCCAGCACTCCTTCCACGAGGTGCGGAAACTGCCTGCCGGTGCGGGCCCGGAACCGGTCTTCCATCGAGTTGCCCATGGTGCTGATGCCCACGGTGTCCAGGAGGCTGTTTCCCACCCAGTACGCCTCCACCACACGGGCGTCGAGCGGATCGTGGATGCCGTGGGAGCCGGCAATGAGTTCCAGGTAGGGGAAGGCGCCGGCAAAACCCTTCGCGAGTTCCCGCAGGCCCTGGTCGGTGACTCCGGACTGGCCGTAGTGCAGCAGGGCGTCACTGTCGGGAGGGCCGCAGCTGCCTCGGGAATTGGGCGGGTACGCGTACCGGACAAACATCTGGGCACCATCGACAACCATGGCGTGGCCACCTTCTCCGAGGGTCATTTGAACGTAGCACCGCGGCCTTCCCCGGACAAGAGCGCGGCGCTCGCCAGGCCACCCCAACAACCGTTGACAGCTTCCGCACGCGAGCGGATGCTGTGAAGACCGAAGCACAGGGGTCACACACCATGGCAACCACTGATCTGAACCGCCGCGCCGYCCTTCAACTTCTGGTGGCTGGAGGATCCGCAGCCCTACTGGCCGGATGCGCCGGCACCCCCGGTTCGCCGCCGTCGTCGGGCCCTGCGACAAACGGCGGAAGCGGCGGCAGCGGCGCGATCAGCGTCACCGACCAGCGTGGCAAAACCCTCACCTTTGCGCGGCCGGTGACGCGGGTGGTGACCATCCCCATGCCGGCGGCGTCGCTGCTGGTGGCGGTGGACCGGACGGCGGACCACCTCGCCGCCATGCACAACGCGTCCTGGGTGGCCATGCGCGACGGCATCATGGGCACCATCTTTCCCAAAGCACTGGAGCTGCCGCACGACATCGCCACGCAGGACTTCACCGCCAATGTGGAAAGCGTGCGCGCCCTGGACCCTGACGTGGTGATCCAGTGGTCCGACGCGCAGCTCATCGACCCGCTGGAAAAGGCCGGCCTGAACGTCATCGGGCTGACCAACACGGGCAAGCAGGAGGATGTGGACGCGTGGGTGGCCATGTTCGCCGCAATGCTGGGGAAGCCTGAACGCGCCGCGGATATCAAGGCCCGGAGCGATGTGGAACTGGCCGCCATCAAGGATCTGGCGGCCGGCAGGGACTCAGCCCGGCCCAGCATCCTGTACTTCAACCGCTTCACCGGCGGCCTGAAGGTGGCCGCGGCCAACAGTTACAACGATTTCTACATCAAGCTGGTGGGTGGCACGAATCCCGCCACCGGGGACGATCCGCTGAAGGGCTCGGGGATGGTGGGCCTGGACGTGGAGCAGGTACTGCGCTGGGATCCGGAGATCATCCTGCTGGGGAATTTCGATAACGCCATGCCGCAGGATCTCTATGCAGACCCCGTCTGGCAGACCGTCTCCGCGGTCAGGAACCGACGCGTCTACAAGGTGCCGCTGGGTGGATACCGGTGGGATCCGCCCGGGCAGGAATCACCCCTGATGTGGCATTGGCTGAGCGACATCGCGTTCCCCTTGCAGCAGTCCCCGCTCCGGAACAAGGTCGTCGAGTACTTCGATTTCCTGTATGGCCACAAGCCCACCGCGACCGAGCTGGACAAGATCCTGTGGATCACGGCCAACGCCGGCTCCGACCACTACCGGCAGTTCAATGCTGCATGACGCCAGCGACGAACGGCTTGACGCCGGCCGTGTGCGGGCATCCGGTGGCCCGGACCGGAAAGACGGCGCCGTTCACGCCGCCGGCAGCTCGCGTGGGAAACGCGGCGGGTCACCGCTTGAGCCCGACGAAACCAGGCGGTCGGGACCATCCGCCCTGAAGCCCATCACCATCAGTACAGCCTTCCTCGTCGCCGTGACCTTGGTGGCCCTGGCCGTTGGCCGGTACAACGTTCCGCTGTGGCATGTTGTGCAGATCCTCGTGGGGCAGGTCGTCCCGATCCCGGTCGAGGCGACCGGCACGGAATCCAGTGTGGTGCTTCTGGTCAGGCTGCCGCGCGTGCTGCTGGCGTTTCTGGTGGGCGGCGGCCTGGCCATCGGCGGTGCGGCGTTGCAGGCCATCTTCCATAATCCCCTGGTGAGCCCGGACATCATCGGTGTATCCGCGGGCGCATCCTTCGGCGGGTCCCTCGCGCTGCTCCTGGGTCTGGGGACTTTTGCGCTGATCACGGGTTCTTTCGCGTTCGGTCTGGTTGCCCTGGCCGCATTGTTCCTGATCACCTCCGGGCGCGGCGGGACTCCCCTGCTGATGATCGTGCTGGGCGGCGTGGTCACGGGATCCTTCTTTTCCGCGCTGGTTGCCCTGGTCACGTACATCGCTGATCCGAACACCACGTTGCCGGCCATCGTGTTTTGGCTGTTGGGCAGCGTGGCCACTGCCACCTTCGGCAAGGTGGCAGTGGCGCTGATCCCGGTCGTTGGTGGCGCATTGGTGCTTCTGGCGCTGCGCTGGCGCATCAACGTGCTCTCGCTGGGCGACGACGATGCCGCCGCCCTCGGGATCCGGCCCCGGCCGCTGCGGTGGGTGGTGTTGGTTTCGGTAGCACTGATTGTGGCCGGGGCGGTGGCTGTCAGCGGTGTGGTCAGCTGGGTGGGCCTGGTGATCCCCCACCTGGCGAGGATGTGGGTGGGGCCGGACCACCGGGTGCTCCTGCCGGTGTCCTTCCTCCTCGGTGGCGCCTACATCATGCTCGTGGATACCGTGGCGCGTACCGCGACGGCGGGCGAGATCCCGCTCGGCGTGCTGACGGCGCTGATCGGCGCGCCCGTGTTTTTTGTCCTGCTGCGCCGAAACCGGGACAGGATCTGGGAAAGTGCTTGAGCTGGAGGGCGTGGGCTTCGGCTATGGGCGGGCGGATTGGGTGTTCCGGGATGTCAGCTTCCAGGTGCTCCCGGGGACTGCCACCGCCGTCCTGGGCCCGAATGGCAGCGGCAAGACCACGCTGGTGCGCTGCGCCGCCGGACTCCTCGCGCCAGTAGAGGGAAGCGTCATGCGGGCGGCCAGGGCCGGGTACGTCCCGCAGGCCCACGGCAGTACGTTCGCGTACCGGGCCCTGGACATGGTGCTGATGGGACGGGCCCGCCAGATCGGTCTGTTCCGTTCCCCGGGAGCAGCGGACCGGGCTGCTTCGCTCGAGGCAATGGACCGGGTAGGCATCGCCGGCCTCCGCACCAGGTTCTTTCCCACGCTCAGCGGCGGCGAGCAGCAGCTGGTCCTGATCGCGCGGGCCATCGCCGCCGGCTGTCCGGTCCTGGTACTGGACGAGCCCGCCACCGGCTTGGACCTGAAGAACCAGGTCCGCGTCCTGCGGCTCCTGCGCGAACTGATGACGGACGGTATGGCGGTGCTCCTCAGCACCCACCACCCGGACCACGCCCTCTACCTCGCGGACCGTGCAGTCCTGCTCTCCCCCGGTGGACCCCGGACCGGCGACGCCCGGGAACTATTGAGCGAGACGGAGCTTACGGCGCTGTATGGCGTGGGCGTCAGCACCATGCCGTACGCAGATGGGCCCAGCACGCGCCGGACCGTGGTGGTGCACTACGGCGACCGGTGAGACAGCGTCCCGGGGGGCCGGTTAGCCGGTGTTGCGCAGGCCGGCCGCCACCCCGTTGACCGTGATCAGCATGGCCCGCTGGAGCCTTTCGTCGATCTCCGCGTTGCTCATGCTTTCGCCCTCTGAGCCTTGGACGCCTTCGGCGCCCTGGGCAGCCCTGATACGCCGGAGAAGCTCCACCTGGAGGTAGCTGATGGGGTCCAGGTACTGGTCGCGGATTTCCAGCGAACGCTTAAGCGTGGGCTGGGCGTCCAGGAGGACGTTCTCGCCGGTAAGGTTCTGGATTTCCCTGACCGTGAGGTCGTACTCCTCCCGGATGGCGCGGAAGATGCGGTGCAGATCCTCCGGTACCAGCGTGGCCACGTAGTAACCGGCGATGTCCAGGTCGGTCTTGGCCAGGGTCATCTCCACGTTGGAGAGCACGGACCGGAAGAAGTGCCACTGCTCCATCATCTCCACAAGCTGGGCGGAGTGGCCTGCCTCGCGGGCCGCCTTCAGGCCCGACCCCACGCCGAACCAGCCCGGCACGATCTGCCTGGACTGGGTCCAGCCGAACACCCACGGGATGGCGCGGAGGCCGCCGAGGCCGGCCCCGGAATCCGGGCGCTTGGACGGGCGGGAGCCAATGTTCAGCGAGCCCAGCTGCTCCACCGGCGTGGAGGCCAGGAAGTAGGCGGGCAGGTCAGGATCGTCGATGAGATACCGGTACCGCTCAAAAGCACCATCGGAAATGGTTTCCATGACGTGCCCGTAGCGTTCGCGCTGGTCGTCAGAGGTCCGCGGATCGCGGTGCAGCGCCGAGCCCTGGAGGACAGCCGCGAGCGAGAGCTCCAGGTTTTCCCGGGCCAGCTCCGGGAGCGAATATTTGTCCGCGATGACCTCGCCCTGTTCGGTGAACTTGATCTCGCCTTCCAGCACGCCGTTCGGCTGGGCCATGATGGCGTCGTAGGTGGGTCCGCCGCCGCGGCCAACGGAACCTCCGCGGCCGTGGAACAGCCGGACCCGGACGCCGTGCTTGGCCGCGACGTCGCGCAGGTTCCGCTGGGTTTTGTGGATCTCCCACTGGCTGGTCATGACCCCGGATTCCTTGTTGGAGTCCGAGTACCCCAGCATGATTTCCTGGACGTCGCCGCGGAGCCTGACCAGGTCCCGGTAGGACGGGACGGACAGCAGCTGGTCCACGATCTCCGCCGAGGCGCGCAGCTCCTCCACGGTTTCCAGCAGCGGCGCGAAGCCGATCTTGGCGTACGGCGATTCCCCGAACAGGTTGATCAGGCCGGCTTCCCTGGCCAAGACCGCCGCGGCCAGGACGTCGTCCGCGCCGCGGGTCATTGAAATGATGTAGGTCTCGATGACGTCCGGGCCGTAAGTGCGCAGGGCGCGGCGGATTTCACGGAAGACGTCGTACGTTCCGTCCGCGACGCCGTCGAGCTTGATGGGGTGGCCGGACAGCGGGCGGCGGGAGGCAAGCTCGGATCCCAGCACCTCGAAGCGCTCAGTGCGGCTCAGTTCGGCGTAGCGGAGGCCCGGGCCGCCGAGCCGGTCCATGAGCTGGCCCACGGCGTCGTGGTGGTGGTCCGCGTGCTCGCGGATGTCCAGGGTGGCCAGATGCAGGCCGAACGATGCGACGGCGCGACGGACCCGGGCCAGCGCGCCGTCAGCAACGAGCGACGCCGAGTGGTTGCGGAGGGACAGTTCCAGCAGTTCCAGATCCGCCAGGAGTTCGCCAGTGGAGCGGTAGTCGCGGCCGTGTTCGTGGGTTGAGTCCACGGCCACCCGCTTGCCCGTGTTGATGAGCTTGGCCTTGATGCACGTGAGCTTGAGGCGGTAAGGCTCCTGGGCGTTGAGCTCCAGGACGCGGCGGTCCAGGCCCGGGAGCTTCTTCAGGTCCACCTCGATCGAATCCAGCAGGCCCTGGTCCGCGCCGGACAAGGCTGTGGAGTTGGACAGGATGGAGATCAACTCGTCCATCATGCCGATGCTGATGCGGACCGCGTGCTGGTTCTGGATCTGCAGGATTTCCCGGGTGACGGCTGCCGTCACGTTGGGGTTACCGTCGCGGTCGCCGCCGATCCAGGAACCGAATCGGATGGGGGCGTCCTGGGACGCGAGGCTGACGCCGTGCTCTCCGAGCAATTCCGAGAAGTCCGACAGTATCTCCGGCATGGCGTCGGTCAGGATGCCGCCGAGGTAGTAGATCGCGTTGCGGGCCTCGTCCACCGGGGTGGGACGCACCTGGCGCAGCTCGTCGGTCTGCCACATCTGGTCGATGACCTCGGACAGCTGGCGGTCCTGCCTGCGGCGCGCGGACGTGCCTTCCTTGGTGGGCTGGGCCAGCACATCGGAGAGCTTGCGGATTTTGTCCAGCACCGAACGGCGCGAGGCTTCGGTGGGGTGGGCGGTGAAAATGGGGCGGACGTCCAGTCCGTTGACCACTTCCTGGAGCCTTTCGGGCCCTGCCTGGGCGGCGATTTCGGTGACAGCCTTGGCCAGCCAGCCGTCTTTTTCCTGCCTGGTCCGCAGGGTGCGGACACGGTGGACCTGTTCGGCGGCGTTGGCGAGGTGGAAGAAGAAGGCGAAGGCACGTACCAGGTCGGTTGCCTGCTCAATGGGCAGGGAGCCCAGCAGTTCGCGGACCTGCTCGACGACGTCGTGCGCGCTCCACGGACCGGTGGCATCGGCGCCGCCGCGGGCGGCTTCCTTGGATTCCTTGGTGAGGAGGCGGACTTGCTCCACGAGGTTTAGGAGCTCGGGGCCGTGCTGGCGGACCAGGGATTCGCCCAGCAGGGTGGAGACGCGCCGGACGTCGGCCCTCAGTTCTGAGGCGAGATCGGTTGTGGGATTCACTGCAGTGTTAGCCATGGAAACTGTCTTTCGAGGGTTCGGGACTTGGCTCGTACACTGCGCTGGATACTGTGAGCCGCGTTACTACCTTTCGATGCTACCCGCACCCGATGGCGAAGCGGGAATCCGTCTCAGCTGATGTCCGTGCCCTTGACTTCCGCCGCAGGACCGGCTCCGATGAACGGGGCTCAGCGGGCTACTTTGAAATTGAACTCGCCAGTCCCCAGTGCACCCCAGACCCGCAACCAGAGGGGCATGATCATTTCCGCGCCGCGGGCGGTGGTGATGTCGCCGAGGTCGAGTACGTCTGCATGGCCAAGGGCCCTCAGGATTTCAGTGACTGCCGCCTTGGCCCCGGCATCATTGCCGGAGACAAACACGGTGTGGTCCCCGCCGGCTACGTGCCGGGGATCAACCATCACGCTGTTGGTCATGGTGTTCAGCGTCTTGACCACCTTCGTTTCCGGGAAGGCCCGTTGGATCTGTTCCCCCAGGCTGTCCGTATTCACCGGGTTCAGGGACGGCGGGAAACCCTGGGAGAAGTCGAGGGGGTTGGCGACGTCCATCACGATCTTCCCGGCCAGGTTCGCTGCGCCGGCTTCAGCCAGGGCTTGAACGGAGGCCGTGCCATTCGTCGCGTTGACCACCAGTTCGCTGGCCGCAGCGGCGTCCGCGAGCGTGGCGACGGCTATCTCCTGGTGGGATGCGTGCCACCGGGAAAACGGCGGTCCGCCCGTGGTGCCGGGTTCGGTGCGGGCCAGCGTGGCCTCCGGGTCACGGGTTCCAATCACCACCTCGTGGCCGAGTCCGGACAGTGCCGCTGCGAGGGCTGGGCCCACGCTTCCGGTTCCCAGTACTGCAATCTTCATGGTCACTCCAGTCCGGCTAGTGGTGGTCCCTTAAGTCAGACGTTACTCGCCTATGAGCCGTACTCCGAGCGGTGGCCAATCCCTTGGTCGACAGCGTGCATTACTTGATGGGCGAGGCCGTTTTCCGTCTCCCGGGGATTGACCGTGAATACCGATCCCGCCCCGCCGGCCGGGGCGTCACACGATCGCGGACACGCCCGTGACGGCCCGGCCCACGATGAGGGTGTTGATTTCGTAGGAGCCCTCGTACGTGAAAATGGCCTCGGCGTCGGCGAAAATCTTGGCCATCCGATAGTCAGTCACGATGCCGTTGCCGCCCAGGATGGACCGGCCCAGGGCCACCGTCTCGCGCATCCGGGCACTGGTGTAGGACTTGGCGAGGGCCACCTGGGGCATGTCTGCGGCACCGGCGTCCTGCAGCTGGGCAAGCCGGGCCATCATTCCCATGCTGGCCACGGCGTTGCCCAGCATGGTGACCAGCTGCTGCTGGATGAGCTGGAACCTGGCCAGCGGCCGGCCGAACTGTTGGCGTTCGACGGCGTACTGCCGGGCGACGTCGAACGCCGCAAGCTGCTGCCCCACCGCCTGCCATGCGACCATGATCCGCGAGCCGCGCAGGAGCTGGTTGGTGTCCTCGAAACTGTTGATGCCGGCGAAACGGTCGGCCTCGGCAACCTGGACGTCCTCAAACACGATGTCCGCGTTCTGCACGGTCCGCAGCGCAATTTTGTTTTCGATCCGGGTCCGGCTCACCCCCGGCAGGGACGCGTCCACAATGAATCCACGCACCGCGCCGGGCAGCCCGTCGGGGCCACCGGATTCGTCCTTGGCCCACACCAGCATGTAGTCGCAGAACGTCCCGTTCCCGATCCAGCGCTTGGCGCCGTTGAGCACCCAGGTGTCGCCGTCGTCGTCGGGCTTTCCGGTGGCGCTGGAGATGCGCCGCGCGCGGGTCTCCATCCCGCCGGCAACGTCGGAACCGTGGCCGGGTTCGGTGAGGGCGAAAGCGCCGGTGATGCGCAGGTTTGCGGCGTCCGCAAGCAGCCGCTCCTGTTGGCCCTCCGAGCCGAAGCCGTAGAGCGACTCCACGAACAAGTCATGGTGGACCAGGAAAAACGTGGCGATCGACGTATCCACGCGCGTCATCTCGGCAATGACCAGGCCCGCGAAGAGGTTGCTGTAGCCGCGTTGGGCAGGTGTGCTCAGCTCCAGCGCGGCGAGTTTGGGCAGGATGTGCGCCGGAAACTCGGCCTTGTTCCACCAGTCCGAGGCGAAGGGTGCGATCTCCGTGGCGAGGAATTCGCGCAGCTCGGCCAGTTTGGCCTGTTCCTTCGGACTGAGGAGGGACTCAAAAGCGAAATAGTCGGCGGTTGGCAGCCCGTTCACTTCGGGCCCATCCGGATGGCGCCGTCAAGCCGGATGGTTTCGCCGTTGATCATGGCGTTGTCGACGATGTGCGCCACCAGGCTGGCATATTCGGCCGGCCTGCCAAGGCGCGACGGGTGCGGCACCTGCCGGCCCAGCGAATCCTGCGCGTCCTGCGGCAGGGTTGCCATCATGGGCGTTTCGAAGATGCCCGGGGCGATGGTCACTACGCGCACCAGCGAACGCGCCAGCTCACGGGCCAGCGGCAGGGTCATGGCGGCGACGGCCCCCTTCGAAGCTGCGTAGGCTGGCTGGCCGATCTGCCCGTCGAAGGCCGCCACGGAAGCGGTGTTCACAATGACGCCCCGCTCCGGGCCGCCCAGGTCCGTACTGACCGGCTCGGTGGCAACCATGGCCGCGGCCGCGAGGCGGAGGACGTTGAAAGTCCCGATAAGGTTCACTTGGATAACGCGGTTGAAGACGTCCAGGGGAAGGACTCCGTCACGGCCCAGCACCTTCCCGGGCGTGGCAATGCCCGCGCAGTTGACCACGATCCGCAGCGGACCGACGTTCACGGCGGCATCGACGGCGGCCTGGACTTCCGCTTCGTTGGTAACATCCGCGGGAGCAAAGACCGCCCGTGGCCCGGCGCCGTTGACGCCGCCCGCGGCGGTGGCACCCCCGGCATTCAACTCTGCCGCGTAAGCCGCGCCGGCAGACGACGGAAGGTCAACCAGCACCACCGAGGCGCCGCCGTCGAACAGTCGCTTCGCGGTGGCAGCCCCCAGGCCGGATGCCCCGCCCGTAATCAGCGCGACCGTACCCTTGACGTCCATACATCCTCCTTGATGCGGCCCCGCAGGCGTGCCGGCGGCGACCATTAGTTAGTGCATGTTAACTGAAATACCCGTGCGCCGCACCCCTTCCCGGGCTTGCCGCACTCTCGCACGGGCCCAGGGAGGCCGCCGTGAACGCCCGCTAGGGTGTACGCATGACTTCGCCGGACACCAGCCCAGCACCCGACGGCCGGGCACCCACCGTCTGGCAGGCCCGCGCGAACGAGGCGGCCCGCTCGGTGACATCGCACTTTGGCCAGCGGCTGCTGTTCCTGCCGGGAACCCACCTCGGGGCGGTCCGCTGGCCGTCAAACCGGCTTCAGAACCTGTTCGGTCCCTGGCACTACTGGTGGCAGGCGCACTACCTGGACTGCCTGGTGGACGCCGGGCGCCGCGAACTTGGCAACGGAGCCACGCCGGCGGCCAGGTTCAACGGCCCCGCCAACCCCAGCGCCGGCAAGCTTGCGTCCAGGCTGGTCACGGGCATCCGGCTCCGCAACGCCAACACGATCGTCAACAGCTATTACGACGACATGGCCTGGCTGGCACTGGCCACCCTCCGCCTGCAGAACCTGGCCGAGGAGACGCAGAAACCGGGCAGCCGGCGCAATGCCCGCGTCCGCAAAACGCTGACCCTGCAGTTCGATGCCGCCTCCACGAATGACCTGGGCGGCGGGACCTTCTGGAGTAAGAAGCGGGACTTCAAAAACACGCCGGCCACTGCACCGGTGGCGCTCTACTACGCCCGGACCGGACAGCAGGCCAAGGCGCAGCGGTTGGTGGACTGGCTCAACACCGTTCTGTTTGATCAGGCGCAAGGCCTCTACGTTGACGGGGCACGCCTCAACGCTGTCGGCGAAATTAGCGTGGAGAACACCATTTACACATACAACCAAGGCCCGGTCCTGGGCGCCCTGCTGGAGCTTGGCGGCGAGGCCAACCTCAGTCGGGCTGCCGCCGTCATCCGGGCAGTCGACTCGCACCTGACCGTCCCGGCCCCTGCAGGGGTCCCCGGAAGCCCCCCGGACACCCGCACCAGCATCCTCCGGTGCGACGGAACGGGCGACGGCGGACTCTTCACCGGGATTCTCTGCCGCTACCTGGCGCTCGCCGCCCTCGATGCCAGGCTCCCGGAGGGCGCCCGCACCACAGCTGCCGAACTTGTTAACGCGACCGCTGAGGCGTTCTGGGCGGGCCGGCGCACTCAAGGCGGGCCGCTCTTCTCCATCCACGCAGCGCAGCCGGCAGACGCCACCTACCCGGCGGGCACCGGCGTCGAACTTTCCACCCAGCTGCAGGCCTGGATGGTGCTGGAAGCCGCCGCCAGCCTTAATCGGCCTGCAGTTACCGGGGCAGGGCCGGCTGCACCCTGACTGGCGCGAGCTGGGCGACCACCAGGACGGCAGTGACGGCGCCGGCGGCCATGATCGCCGCGAGCACCACGATCTGGAAGCGGCCGGCTTCCAGGGGCGAAATCCCACCGAAGATGGCACCCACAAAGGCCCCTGGGAGGGTGACCAGGCCGGTGGTCTTGGTCTGGTCAGTGGCCGGAATCAAGGCTCCGTGCACTGAACGGCGGGCGAGGTCCAGGGTTGACCGCCGCGGCGTCGCGCCCAGCGCCAGCCAGCCCTCCACCTCATCCCAATGATCATGGACCGTCTCCGCGAACCGCCGGCCGGCCAGGACCGCTACCGTCATCGCGTTCCCGATCACTATTCCCCCAATGGCCAGGGCATAGCGGGGACTGAAGTCGATGGCGCCGGTACCGAAAATGATCAGCAGCGTGGCCGTGATGCCGGCTGCCATGGAGCCGCCCACCAGGCCGAGGCGGGCCCAGCTCCAGCCCAGCCGCCGGGTGGCGCTGACCGTCGCCACCGTGAACATCACCAGCAGCCCAACGGCAACCCACCACGGATTCGTAATGACGCCGCTGAGGACAAAACTGACGGCGGCCAGCTGGACCGCACCCCTGAGGATCGCGAGCGCAGGAGAAAAAGCGGACGGCACACGGAAGGCCAGCAAGACGGCAACTGCCAGGACCATCAGCAGGCCTATGCCCGCAAGCGTGGGCAGGAAATACGCAAGCTCAGGCATGAAGCCAGCATAGCCAGCGGGGCCGCCCGTCATGTTTCGCCGATTAGGCCACACGAAGTTTGCATAATTCGGGACGCTAAGGAATCTTCACCTGAAGCAATTAGGTCATGCAATAGTGTCGTAATGCATGTGATCCTGATCACTTAAGGCCTGCAGCGCTTGGAATCTTAGGTTTGGCTAACCTACAGTTTCTCGAGTGAGCCACCGATCTCCCGGCTCGCCAGGACCCCAGGTCCACAGACTTTTTCCCCAGAAAGTAGCCCTCAATGAAGATCCGCAAAAGCGCCCTGGCAGGCATCGCGATCGCCGCCACCGCAGCCCTCGGACTGACCGCCTGCGGCGGGTCCACCACCCCGGCCGCCACCGGCTCCGCGTCCGGTTCTGCCGGCTCCGCCTCCGGCGAAATCACCGTCTACAACGCCCAGCATGAAAGCCTGACCCAGGAATGGGTCGACGCCTTCACGGCTGAGACCGGCGTCAAGGTGACCATGCGCCAGGGTTCGGACACCGAGCTGTCCAACCAGATCGTCCAGGAAGGCGCAGCCTCACCGGCGGACGTGTTCCTCACCGAAAATTCCCCCGCAATGGCGCAGGTGGAGAACGCCGGCCTGTTCGCCGACGTGGACAAAGCCACCCTCGAGCAGGTTCCGGCCGAGTTCCGCCCGTCCACCGGCAAGTGGACCGGCATCGCCGCCCGCTCCACAGTCCTGGTCTACGACAAGACCAAGATCAGCGAAGACCAGCTGCCGAAGTCCATGCTGGACCTGGCCAAGCCGGAGTGGAAGGGCAAGTGGGCCGCTTCACCGTCCGGCGCCGACTTCCAGGCCATCGTCGCGGCACTGTTGGAGCTCAAGGGCGAGGCTGCCGCTGACGACTGGCTCAAGGGCATGAAGGACAACTACAAGGCCTACAAGGGCAACAGCACCGCCATGAAGGCAGTCAACGCCGGCGAGGTCGATGCCGCGCTGATCTACCACTACTACTACTACGGCGACCAGGCGAAGACCGGCGAGAACTCCAACAAGGTCACGCCGTACTACTTCAAGAACCAGGATCCGGGCGCGTTCGTCTCCGTCTCAGGCGGCGGTGTGCTGAAGACTTCCAAGAACGCAGCGGCGGCGCAGGCCTTCCTGAAATTCATCACCGGCAAGAAGGGCCAGGAAGTCCTCAAGAACGGCACCTCATTCGAGTACGCCATCGGCTCGGATGTGCCGTCCAACGAAAAACTCGTTCCCATCGCGGACCTGCAGGCACCTACCGTGGACCCCGCCAAGCTCAACTCCGCCAAGGTCACCGAGATGATGACCAAGGCAGGACTCCTGTAATTCTGTGACTTCTGATCTATCGGCTCCCCCTACAGCGGGGAGCACGACGACGGCGGGCCGGGGCAAGCGCCCCCGCCCGCCTCTCGGCGTTTCCACGGTGTCCATCCTGGCCGTACTGATCGCCATGTTCTCCCTGATCCCGCTCGGGTACGTCGTTTACATGACGGCCGCAACCGGGTGGGACACCGCCGTCGAACTCATCTTCCGGCCACGGGTAGGCGAACTGCTGCTCAACACGATCCTGCTGATGCTCATCACTGTCCCGCTCTGCCTCATCCTCGGCGTTGGTGGCGCCTGGCTGGTGGAACGGACGCGGTTGCGTGGCCACAGGATCTGGGCGGTGCTGTTGGCAGCGCCGCTGGCCATTCCGGCGTTTGTGAACAGCTACGCGTGGGTGTCGGCCGTGCCGTCCCTGGAAGGGCTGGGCTCCGGTGTTTTGATCGCCACGCTCTCCTACTTCCCGCTGGTCTACATTCCCGCGGCGGCGACGCTCAGCCGCCTGGATCCTGCCATCGAACAGTCAGCCGCGGCGTTGGGGCTGGGTAACTGGCGGGTTTTCTTCAGGGTGGTGCTTCCGCAGCTGCGGATCGCCATGACCGGCGGTGCGCTGCTCGTGGGCCTGCACCTGCTGGCCGAATACGGCGCCTTCGCGATGATCCGCTTCGACACCTTCACCACGGCAATCATGATCCAGTACCAGTCCACCTTCAACGGTACGGCGGGCAACATGCTGGCCAGCGTGCTGGTGTTCTTCTGCCTGATCCTGCTGGTGGTGGAGGTCCGCGGCCGCGGCAGCGCCCGCTATGCCCGGGTTGGCTCCGGCGCACAGGCAAAGGCCCTGCGCCTGCCCCTGCACGTCTATCAGGGGCCGGCCCAGCTTGCCCTCCTTGCCCTGACGGCACTGGCCTTCGGCTTGCCCCTCTTCCTGGTCATGCGATGGGTCACGGCAGGCGGTCCGGCGATCTGGGCTGCGGACGAGTTCCTCCCCGCGCTGCTTGCCACACTGGGCTACGGCTTGGCCGGCGCCGTGGTGACCACCGTGGTGGCCTTTCCGATGGCCTTCCTGGCGGTGCGGCACCCCAGTTGGTTCAGCAAGTCCTTGGAACTCTCCAACTACGTCACCAGTTCCCTGCCGGGGATTGTGGTGGGCCTGGCGTTTGTTACGGTCAGCATCCGGGTGGTCCCCGGCATCTACCAGAGCACCGGGGTGCTGCTGGCCGCCTACGTCCTGCTGTTCCTGCCGCGTGCGCTGGTGAACCTGCGCGCGGGTTTGGCCCAGGCTCCGAAGGAACTCGATGAAGCCGCGCAGGCCCTGGGCAAACCCCCGCTTCAGTCCTTTATCCGGGTGACGCTGCGGCTCACTGCCCCTGCCGCGGCCGGCGGTGCTGCCCTGGTGTTCCTGGCCATCGCCAACGAGCTGACCGCCACGCTCCTGCTCTCGCCCAACGGGACCAGGACCCTGGCCACCGAGTTCTGGAGCAAGAGCAGCGAAATCGACTACGCAGGCGCGGCACCCTACGCCCTGCTGATGATCCTGCTCTCCGCACCCATGACCTATCTCCTTTTCCAGCAGTCCAAGAAAGTGGCCGGACAGTGACCGAACAATCCCCCTCCCGCCTCCCGGAACCGCGGATCGCGCCGTCCGTGGAGCCTTCCACCAACAGCCACCTTCAGATTACGGATGTCACCAAGAACTTCGGTTCCCAGGCTGTGCTGAAGGGCGTCAACCTGTCCGTGGCCAAGGGCGGCACCACAGCTATTGTGGGCCCGTCCGGCTCCGGCAAGACAACGCTGCTGCGGCTCATCGCGGGTTTTGAACACCCCGCCACGGGCAGCATCTCGCTGAACGGCGTCAAGGTGGCGGGCGACCGCGTCTGGCTCCCGGCCCATAAGCGCCACGTAGGGTACGTTGCCCAGGACGGCGCCCTTTTCCCTCACCTCACGGTGGGCCAGAACGTGGCCTTCGGCCTGGACCCGGCCAAGCTGGCCGGTGGCCGCCGGGCGGTGGCCGGCCGGATCAATGAACTGCTGCAGATGGTGTCCCTGGATCCCGCCATGGCCAAACGGCGCCCGCACCAGCTGTCCGGCGGCCAGCAGCAGCGTGTTGCGCTGGCCCGGGCCCTGGCCCGTGAACCCGAACTGATGCTGCTGGACGAGCCGTTCTCCGCCTTGGACGCAGGCCTCCGGGTCGCGACCCGGCGGGCAGTGGCCAAAGTGCTCAGCGAAGCCGGAGTCACCACCATCCTGGTCACCCACGACCAGGCAGAAGCGCTGTCCTTCGCGGACCAGGTGGCCGTGATGCGCGGCGGCAAACTGGCCCAGATCGGCAACCCGTTCGTGGTGTACACCCGCCCCGCCGACCGGGCCACGGCCGAATTCCTGGGCGACGCCGTCATCCTCGACGCGTGGATGGAAGGGTCGCTGGCCACCTGCTCCCTGGGCGGAATCCCGGTCCGCCGGCCGCCGTCCCAGGGACGTGTGCAGCTGATGCTGCGGCCCGAGCAGATCCGCATCGCCGAGGACGGCCCCATCCGCGGCGTGGTGGTGGACACCGACTACTTCGGCCCCGAAACCACCGTGCGGCTCAAACTCTCGGTTCCCCCCGAACTGGCTGATGGCAAGGACCACCGCTACCCCGGCGGGGGCGAGGTCATCACCATCCGGCACTGGAACGCCTCCATCGCCCGGCCGGGCATGGAGCTCTGCCTGCGCGTGGTGGGCGAAGCAGTCGCGTTTCCGATGGATGACTGACCCAACTAGGTCGCAGTAGATGTCGTTATGAGCCCTCAATACGACATCAACTGCGACCTACTTGGGCGGGGCGGCGGGTTTTCTCTTCTGCGGATAGGGCGCCTCACCGCGGGCCAGCATTTCCACAAAACCGGCAATCTTCCGTTCCCGCGTGGCCACCTGTTTCACCGAATTCGTCCGGTAGATCAGGGCATACCGGTTCACCGCTGTAAGGACGTCGAACATGGCCTGGGCATCGGGGACGGCGGCGATCGCGGCGGCCAGGTCGGGCGGAACTTCCGCCGCTGCCTGGCCTGAATAGGCCACCTCCCAGCGGCCGTCAGACTTGGCGCTTTCGACGGCGGCGCGCCCGGCGTCGGTCATCCGGCCAGCGGCTTCCAGCCGGGCAACATGCCCCACATTCCGGGCCGACCAAACGCTCTTGGGACCGCGGCGGGTCATGCGCTGGCTGTAGCTCCCGGCGTCGCGCTTGATGACCTGGCCATCAATCCACCCGAAGCAGAGCGCCTCATCGACCGCCGCGTCGTAGTCCAGTTCGGTGGTATTTCCGCCCTTCTTGTGGAGGACCAGCCACACGCCGGGGCTTGCCTTGTGGTTGGCTTCCAGCCATGCCCGCCACGCGGCCGCATCTCTAACCAGCAGTTCCTCAAGTTCAATGGCCATGGCCCTATTCTGCACGGTGCCAGCGGTTTCAAGAGGTGGCATGATGGCGGTAACTTCGCTGTCCCGGATTCGAGGAGTCACCATGCTGCGTGTCAGGCCCGTCCACTTCACCTCCCGCCCGGAAAAATGGGAAGAGCTCCTTGCCGCCCTGGGCCTGGCCAAGACCGTTGACCACGGCCCGTGGCGGGAGTTCGACGCCGGTTCGGGCCGGCTTGCCCTCCACGCCACCGAGCCCGGCTCCCCCGACGACGGCACCACGGCCCTGGGCGTTGAGGTGGGCGACCTGGCCGAGTTTGCCCGGCGCACCGGCCTGGCTGCGGAGGAGTCAGGGAAGACCACCGCGGAACTCATCACTGCGGACCACGGCGAGTCGTGCCGCATCACCGGCGCTGACGGATTCACCTTTCTGGCGGACAAAGCCGCCCACGGCGCCAACTGCGCTGACGCAGACCCTGCCCTGACCGTCGTCGGCGTCTGGTTCACCGCAGATCCGGGCGCGGCCGCCATGACCCTGCAGGACATTGGAGCCCGGTTCCGTCCGGTCCCGGACGCCGACGAAACCGCTGACTTTACCGCGAAGAACGGCGGCGTGCTGATGGTGCGCCCGGCGTCGGGCGGCCCGCGCTCGGGCCTGGGGTTTGAGTACGACGGCGATCTGGGCCCCCTGCGTGCCCGGCTCTCGGCGGCCGGCCTTGAGGTCACCGAAACGGAGGAGGCATTCGGCCGGACCCTGCACGTGGCCAACCCGGACGCCCCCAACCCGGACGCAGCCGGCGCAGCAACCACCGCCCCGGGCCCCAATTCCACCCAGCATGTCCCGCCCACCCTCTGGATCTCGCATCGGTCCACTGAGGGGTGACGTCCCGGCGCTCAGGGCGCCGCTTTACGCTGAGAGCTCACCCCTCGCCGACCGGCACGTGTCGATGGGGTAGAACTTAACCATGAATGTTCGCACTCCTGACCCCAATCCCGGCTGGCTATCTGAGGAAGACCTCTTCGAAGCCCGCGGGAGGCTTCCCATGATCTACGTGGAGGCCGTTCCGGTCAGGCTGGATCCTCTGGGGTTCGTGAACGAGGTGGGCACGCTGCTGCAGGCGGATGAAGACGGCAACATGATCCGGTCGCTGGTGTCCGGCCGGGTGATCTATCGGGAGACCATCCGCGGCGCGCTCCTGCGCCACATGGAGAAGGATCTGGGCCCGCTCGCGTTTCCGCAGCTCCCTATCAGCCCGGTGCCGTTCACTGTGGCCGAATACTTCCCGGCTCCGTCCCACACCGGCTTCACCGACGACCGCCAACACGCCGTGTCCCTGGCCTACGTCATCCCCGTCACGGGCGAGTGTGAGCCCCGCCAGGACGCCCTGGAACTGACCTGGATGACCCCCGAAGAAGTGCTGAGCCCCGGCGTGCAGCTCGAATTCAGCGGCGGCCGCGGCGCCCTGGTCCGGCAGGCGCTGGCCTTTGCCGGAGTGGGTTTCTGACGCCCGCGGGATCCCCGGCGTCCCGGACTTGGCGCGCCCTCCTTTGTAGACTGTAGGGCGGACCGCAAGAGAATTTAAGGACCCCCATGACCGAAACCCCAGCCGCACGGCAATACAGCGAACAGCAGGCTGGATCTCTGACTTCCGGYGATCAGCTCCTTCTGCCCGATGGCGGGCGCACCGCCGAAATCCAGCGGGTCGAGCTTGAATCCGACGATTTCGGCACACCGGCAGTGGTCCTGGCAAACCTCACCGGCGGCGGCACCATCCGCATCGCGGCCGGCTCCACGGTAAGAATTTTGGACACCTCTGTCAGCGACGTCGCCCGTCAGTCAGCGCCGGACGGCGTCACCTTGCTTCCGGCGGCAGCGCAGGGCCTTGAAGGGGAAAGAACTGCAGGGCAGGCGCCCGAAGGCGCATCGAACGACGTGGACACCCTCGATACACAAACGCGCGGCGACGAACAGCCCGGAAAGCAGCCCCCAACGGCCGGGGGCGCAGCGCCGGCAGCTCCCGCCGTCGTCGTACCTCCCCAGCCTGCCATCCCGCCCGCGGTGAGTGGCCCCTCCGCGGAAGAGCTCGCGCGGATTCCGGAGCCGCAGGGCACGCCCGAAGCTGTGGTGGAGGCCGCCGCCGAAGCCCACCCGGACGCCGTGGGTGTGCTGCTGCTGGCGGACAAACTGGCTAAAGGCATCAATTTCAAGTCAGGCAGCTGCCTGAAGGACCTCAGCGACCTCGCCCATGAACTGTTCGTCACGCTGAAGGACCCTGAGGGCGCGCTGGCGGTAGCGGACCTGCTCAACGTCCTGCCGTTTGACGGCAACCCGGGCCGGTGGGCCTCGGTGGAGGCGTCCCTGGCATTGTCCAGTTACATCTGCCGCCAGGACCGGCAGGAAGACCGTGCCGAGGTCTACGAAAAGCTGCTGCGCACGCCGGAGACCCAGGAAACGGACCCCTTCAAGGCGCGCATGAACGCCAAAGTGCGCCAGCGGTCCCTCAACGAACCCAACCTGTACGACAAAGAGATTTTCCGCTCGATCGATAACTCCAACCACGAGGCCGAGCGGGAGTGGCGGCTGCTGCGCCTGGAGTCGCTGCTTTTCCTGCGGGCGCACGGCGGGTCCGAAACGATTGGCCTCGGCGAGCTGCAGCGCCGCATCAGCAACGAACTCGAGGCCGTCCGCGCCTGAGCAAAGTGCCCCTACCCGGGGCTGCGCCGGCGCTGTAGATTCGGGCTATGACGAACAATCTGAGCGTGGTCATTAATGCTGATGCGCCGCAGGTCTGGACCATGCTGCGCGAACCCGCCAAGGTGGCCCAGTGGCACGGCTGGGAGGCTGACGAGCTGGAGGCCGAAATCAACCAGATCTACTTTGGCAAGGGCGTCACCGAAGCCCCGGACCATACGAGCCTGACCACCAACGGCGGCGACGTCTTTGACCTGAAACCGGTGTCCGGAGGTACCCAGGTCAGCATCACCCGCGCGGCCCTGGACCACAATTCCGAGTGGGCCGCGTGGGACGAAGACATCACCCAGGGGTGGCTGACCTTCCTCCAGCAACTCCGGTTCGCACTGGAACACCACCCGCACGGCACCCGGCACACCCTGTTCTTCGAATTGCCGGGCGGTCCGGGTTCCGCCATCGAAAAGCTGGGGTTGTCTGATGTTCCCAAACCGGGGGAACCGTACCAGCTGACCTTGGCCACCGGCGAGGAGATTTCCGGCAAGGTCTGGTACCGCAGCAACCATCAGGTGGGGCTCACCGTCCACGGCTATGCCGAGCACGGGGACGGGCTCCTGATCGTTGCGGACCAGCCTGTGATCGAGGAGATCAGGCCCGACGGCGGCGCCATAGTGATTGCCTCGACGTATGACCTGGGTGCCCACAAACTGGAGTCCATCCAGACGTCCTGGGACGGCTGGCGGACTGAGAACTACCCCACACAGAAGGCGGCCCGCTGATGGTTCGGCGTTGTTTGCTGGCACACTGGAACCGTGCCAGCCAACCCCGCCTCCGCCCTGCCCGCTGACTCCAAGCCCGTTGACTCCGTTGCCGCCACCGCTGGCACGGCCCTTTGGGGTCAGTCCGCCGCAACGCAGTCCCGGTTCTCCTTCACCGTAGGGAGCCGTCTGGCCGACAGCTGTTCGCCGTCGGCCGCCCAGCACGCTGAGAACGGCGGCGAGTTCCTGGGCCGCACCGGGACCATCACCACCCCGCACGGCGAGATCCGCACCCCGGCCTTCATCGCCGTCGGGACCAAAGCCACCGTCAAATCGGTGCTGCCGGAGTCCATGGCGGAGCTTGGGGCGCAGGCGCTGCTGGCCAACGCCTACCACCTGTACCTCCAGCCGGGCGCGGACATCCTGGACGAAGCCGGCGGACTGGGCGCGTTTATGAACTGGTCCGGGCCCACGTTCACGGACTCCGGCGGGTTCCAAGTGATGAGCCTGGGGTCCGGGTTCAAAAAGGTCATCGACATGAAATCGGTGGACCAGTCCGGCCCCGACGACGCCGTCGCCCCCGGGAAGGAACGCCTGGCCCACATCGACGACGACGGCGTCTGGTTCAAATCGCATCTGAACGGCGACCGGCACCGGTTCTCCCCCGAGATCTCCATGCAGGTGCAGCATCAGATCGGCGCGGACATCATGTTCGCCTTCGACGAGCTGACCACCCTGCAGAACTCCCGCGGCTACCAGGAGGAATCACTGGAGCGCACCCGATTGTGGGCACTCCGGTGCCTGGACGAGCATTTCCGGCTGACGGAGGAGCGGGCAGGGAAGCCCTATCAGGCCTTGTTCGGCGTCATCCAGGGCGCCCAATATGAGGACCTCCGCCGGAAGGCCTGCCGGGACCTTGGCGCCATGGACTTCGACGGCTACGGCATCGGCGGGGCGCTGGAAAAGGAGAACCTGGGCACGATTGTTCGCTGGTGCAACGAGGAGCTGCCGGAGGACAAGCCACGGCACCTGCTGGGCATCTCGGAGCCGGACGACATCTTCACGGCGATCGAGAACGGCGCCGACACCTTCGACTGCGTCTCCCCCACCCGGGTGGCCCGGAACTCCGCGTTCTACACCCCGACCGGCCGGTACAACCTCTCCGGTGCTAAGTACAAGCGCGACTTCGGGCCGCTGCAGGACGGCTGCGACTGCTACGCCTGCGCCAACTACTCGCGCGCCTACATCCACCACCTGTTCAAGGCCAAGGAGATGGTCTCGGCCACGCTGATCTCCATCCATAACGAACGCTTTGTGGTGAAGATGGTGGACGATGCCCGGCTGGCCATCGAGGCGGGCAACTTCTTTGAGTTCAAAGCCGAGACCCTGGCGCAGTACTACTCCTGAGCACGGATCACAGTTGCCTCGGCTATCCTGACCAAATGCTCATTGAGATCCCGGCCGCAGCAGGCCCCGCCGAAGCCCTTGTTGTCCGCCCCTCCACCGGGGCCGGTCCGTTCCCGGGCGTCATCCTGTACATGGACGCCTTCGGTCTGCGTCCGCGCATCGAGGAAATGGCGCAGCGCATCGCCGACTGGGGCTACGTGGTCCTGGCGCCGAACGTTTTCTACCGGGACGGGACCGCCGCGGAACTCGCGACGGACACGGACATGACCACTCCCGAGGGCCGCGCCACCGCCGGCAAGGCAGCGTTCCCGCGGGTTGGGCACCTGACAGCCGACAAGGCGCTGCCGGACATTGATGCGTGGGTCGCCGCGCTGGCAGCGCTCGACGGCGTTGCGCGGGGTCCGATCGGAACGTTCGGCTACTGCATGGGCGCCCGGCTCGCGGTGCGGACCGCCACCGCCCACCCCGAGGTCGTCGTCGCGTGCGGCGGCTTCCACGGCGGCGGCCTTGCCGCTGACACCCCGGACAGCCCGCATCTGGAACTCGGTAAGGCACGGGCGCGGTTTGTCTTCGGCCACGCTGACCACGACCAGAGCATGGATGCCGACGCCGTCGCGCGTCTCGGCGAGGCGCTCGACGCCGCGGGGCTCGAGGCTTCCAACCAGATCTATGCCGGCGCACCGCACGGCTACACGATGGCGGACACGTCCATGTTCCATGCCGAGGCCACCGAACGGCACTTCACCGAGCTCCGCGCCCTCCTCGACGGGACGCTGAAGGGCTGACCCAGACCATCCATTGCTCCGTAACCGCCCTTTTGAAGGCTCAAAACGGCGGTTACGGAACAATGGATGCAGTAATGACGACGCCGGGCGGCAGCTACGCGGCGCCCGTCACCGCGGCGTCCGTCACCGTAGCGCTCGGGACGCCGTAGCTCGGTTCGCGCTTCTTGATCCAGCCGATCACCAGGGACGTCACGGGGACGAACAGGAACTCCACGAGGGTCTTGTAGACAAAGCCCACCACCACGTAGTTCACGAACATGCCGAAGTCCATGATGCCGACGACGGAGGCGGCGATGCTGCAGAAGATCAGGGTGTCCACGAACTCGCCAGCGCCGGACGAGCCCATTAGCCGCGCCCACAGGGACTTCTCCCCGGAGCGGGCCTTCATCTTCACCAAGATCCAGGAGTTGATGGTCTGCCCGGCCAGGAACGCCAGCAGCGAGGCCAGCACAATCTGCGGAACCGGGCCCAGGGCGCCCTCCAGTGCCGCTTGCTTGCTTGCGCCGAACTCGTCGTCGAAGCCGGGCAGCGCGATGATCACCCAGTAGCAGATTGAGGCGAACACCGAGAGGGCGAAGGTGGTGAAAATTGCCTTGCGGGCCACCTTGAAGCCATACACCTCGCTGATCACGTCGCCCAGGATGTAGGCCAGCGGGAAGAGGAAGAAGCCGCCGTCGGTGATGATCGGGCCGATCGCCACGCCCTTGGCCGCACCAATGTTGGACAGGATCAGCACCACGGCCATAAAAGCCAGCATCATGCCGAAGTACGGCGAGCCGATGGAGGCGTATTTCGCGGGGGTGCGAGTCGGCGCGGCGATGGGTAAGGCCTCGGGGCCTGAGGGGGAAGGCATGGGGGTGTCCGTTCAGAGTGGTTCGCTCGGGTTTCCGCGCTGTCCGAAGATTGCGCGGGGAACCGGCTGTATTAGCACTGTCACGCCATTCTCCCATCCGGAGCAGACCCCGGGGTTTTGAACACGTTCAGTTTCAGATAGACTCATTTCTGAACATGTTCAAAAAGAGGATTTCAGTGGCAGCCAAGAGCGAGCAGACCCGGCAACACCTGGCGGACGTGGCGTTGCGCATGTTCCGCGAGATTGGCTTTGAGAAGACCACCATGCGGGCCATCGCGGCGGAGGCCGGCGTCTCGGTGGGCAACGCGTACTACTACTTCGCCTCCAAGGATGATCTGGTCCAGGAGCTCTACGTCCAGGTGCAGGCCGAGCATGCAGCCAAGGCGGACGAGGCCCTCGAAGGCCTGAAGGACCTGGCCAGCCGGCTGAAAGCCACGCTGCACGCCGGCCTGGACGCCATGGCGCCCTACCACCGCTTCGGTGCCGACTTCTTGGCCACGGCCATCCGGCCCACGTCGCCCGTCAATCCCTTTGCGGGAGAGTCGACGGCGGCCCGCGAAGCCTCGCTGGGCATCTTCCGGACGGCAGTGGACGGCGCCAGTCCGCCGGCGCCAAAAAAGCTGCGCGCGGATCTGCCCGAACTCCTCTGGCTGGGCTACATGGGGATCG
Source organism: Pseudarthrobacter sp. 01T43 (assembly GCF_056398665.1). Lineage (NCBI taxonomy): Bacteria > Bacillati > Actinomycetota > Actinomycetes > Micrococcales > Micrococcaceae > Pseudarthrobacter > Pseudarthrobacter sp. 01T43. The sequence goes on from NZ_JBFTPV010000001.1 coordinate 153,500, forward strand.
CGCTGTTCTGGGTTTACGACACCTCGGAAGGCCAGCGCCGCACCCGGAAACTGGTGGACGGCGCCGTCCCGCTGATCGCCCGGGGACTCTCGCTCGCAAAGATTCCGGGCGTCAACAAGGTACTGGACGATGTCCTCGGCCTGAGCCGCAGCATCCGCAACTGATCATCATGGGGGAACAAATGACCAAGACCAACACCGTGGTCCTCGCCGGAGCCTCGGGCTTCATCGGCACGTACCTCCGGGCGCGCTTCGAGCAGGACGGCTGGACGGTGCGCACCATAGGCCGCCGGGTCGCCGCGGACACAGCGGCCGCCGCAGGCTGGAACGACGACGGCGCCATCGCCCGGGTGCTGGACGGCACCGATCTCCTGGTGAACCTCGCCGGACGGTCGGTCCACTGCCGCTACAACACGCGGAACAAAGCGGAAATCCTCGATTCCCGCGTTGCCACCACCTCGGCACTTGGCCGCGCCCTGGCACGCTGCCAGGCGCCGCCGTCGTCCTGGCTCAACGCCAGCACCGGCACCATCTACAGGAACGCGAAGGACCGGCCCCAAACAGAGTCCGACGGCGAACTCGGCAGCGGTTTTTCCGTGGACGTAGCGCGCGCCTGGGAAGCCGCCCTGGATGCGGCCGACACACCAGGCACACGGAAAATTCCGCTGCGGATCGCCATCGTGCTGGGCCCGGGCGGCGGTGCATTCCGGCCCTTCGCCGTACTGGCCCGGTTCGGCTTGGGCGGGCACATGGGTCGCGGCAGCCAAAAGTTCAGCTGGATCCATGTGGAAGACCTGTACCGCGCCGTCCGCTTCCTGCACGCGCGGACTGATATTTCCGGCCCGGTGAATGTCGCGTCTCCTGATGTGGTGGACAACCGTGAGCTGATGCGCCTGGTCCGGCGGGCCTACGGAGCCAGGCTGGGCATCCCCACGCCTGCGTGGCTGCTTCGTCTGGGCGCAGTCCTGATCCGCACCGAAACCGAACTGGTGCTGAAGAGCCGGTGGGTCCAGCCACAGAAGCTGATCGACGCCGGGTTCATTTTCCGGCAGCCGGAGCTGGGCCGCGCGCTTCTCACGATCGCCAAGGGTAAGTCGTGAAGCGGCCGCTTCGCGTGACGTTCGGCCCCGGCGCCTTCCTCCTCGGCGCAGGAATCACCGTGGCGCTGTTTGGTGTTCCGTTCGGGGCGACCGGTTACGTTTTTGGAATTCCAGCGGCGCTCCTGATCGGCATGCCGCTGGCCCTCGCCACCGGGATCCTGATGCGGCCAGTCCGTGACCAGTGGCTGCATGTTGTGGCCATCGCCGGGGCAGGGCTGGTCACCGGACTAGTCACGCTCCTCGTCCTGACGGGCGGCAGTTGGTACACCATGTGGGGCCTGATCCTGTGGACGGGCGGCTGCGCGGCAGCCGGACGGTTGGCGGTGGTCCGCCTCGTGACCACGCACGACGGCGCGGAATCCTTGAGCGGCGTCATCCCCGGCGGGCTCGCCGCGCCGGATGGCAGGATGGAACCATGACTTTCGCTTCAACTGCCACCCAGTCCCCCGCCGCTGCTCCCGCCGTCGTCCTGACGATCGCGGGCTCCGAAGCCACCGGCGGCGCCGGCGCCCAGGCTGATCTGAAGACGTTCCAGGAACTGGGTGTCTTCGGCATCGCCAACCTCACCTGCATCGTCTCCTTCGACCCGAAGGACAGCTGGAACCACCGGTTCGTGCCGGTGGACCAGCAGGTGATCGCAGACCAGCTGGAGGCCACGACGGCGGCGTACGGTCCGGCGTCGGCAGAGGCTTCGGAACCCGGGCGGCCGGTCCTGGACACCGTAAAGATCGGCATGCTGGGCAGCCCGGCCACCATCGGCACCGTGGCAACCGCCCTGCAAGCGGGCGGGTTCCGCAACGTGGTGCTGGACCCGGTGCTGATCTGCAAAGGCCAGGAACCGGGCCATGCGCTGGATACGGACCAGGCCCTGAAAGCGCAGATCCTGCCGCTTGCCACGTTCGTCACGCCCAACCACTTCGAAGCGGAATCGCTGTCCGGCCTCGCGATCACCGACGTCGAATCCCTGAAAGCGGCGGCCATCCGCATCCATGAGCTCAGCGGCGCCGCCGTGCTCGCCAAGGGCGGTGTGCGGCTGGCTGGCCCGGACGCCCTCGACGTCTACTACGACGGCGAGACCCTCGAAGTCCTCAGCGCTCCCAAGGTGGGCGAGGTGGCCGTATCGGGTGCCGGCTGCTCGCTCGCCGCGGCAGTGACTGCGGAACTGGCCAAGGGCGCCACGCCACTGGAGGCTGCCCGAACCGCCAAGGACTTTGTCACCGCCGGGATCCGGAACAGGGTCGCCTCCGGCGCCCCGTTCGACGCCCTCTGGCAGGGCGGCCCCCGCTAGACTCCTCCCCCGGCCCCCGGACGCTCTCTTTCCTAAGGAAAGTGGGAGAGCCTACCGCGGGTCTGCGACAGTTCCCATGAACAGCGGCAGGCCCGTTTCAACGTGCACGATCTGGTAATGGAACGGCCGGTCGAAGTCGATGGTCCGCTCGGGCTGCGGCGGGGCGCTCGTGGCCGTTCCGTTGATCTGGGTCACCGCGGCCGCAATCGTGCCCTTCTCGGCAACCGTGATGTTGGCAGCCTGGGCGGCCTGAGTGATCATCATCTGCGGCTGGATGTTGTTAAAGTCCTCCGTGGTGTTGAGCGCCTTCCGGAGGCCCAGCGATTCGAAGACCTTGCGCAGGTCAAAACTGCTCCTGCGGTCCCACCGCGGCAGCTGGATCTGCACTGACGCGAGCCGGGCAGCGTCAAAGGCGTCGGCGATTTCCGTGAGCTTCTGCGCGCTGAAGGCCGCAGAGGCGGGTCGGCTCGCGGGACCGGACGCGACGTCGGGCAGGACCAACCGCATAACAAAACCGTCGGCATAAGGAAGGTCCACACCCTGCCAGCCAGCACCTTCCGCATACTTCATCTGAAGTTCGTTGTGCATGGCCGGCGCGTCGATTTCCTCGCCCGCGGCTGTTGTGAAGGGCAGGTCGGAAGTGTCGTGTGGGTCAAACGGTGCGCGCCAGGCGGCGGCAAAATACAAGGAATTGAGCAGACTGAACGTGTTGCGCGGGTCGTACTTGGCGGGGGCTTCCTTGATCCGGCCGCCGGTGTTCCGGTTCACCCAGGCATCAATGGCGGGCTTTGTTGCCCCCTCATTGCTGAAATCCACGGGATACACGCCGGTTCCATAGTGCCGGGCCAGGGTGTCCAGGAAGGACTCCCCGGTGGGGACGCTCTTGTCCACGAACAATCCGTTGGCGGCGTGCATGACCGGTTTTCGTGGCGGGTTGTCCTCGTCCACTGCGCCGGGGTCGCCGTCGAACTTTTCGAGCGAGCGGAGAACCGAGTTCATGGCCTCATCGCGCTTCTCTGCGGGGAACTGCAGGACGCTGTCCATCTCGGCCGCCGTTCCGCCGGACGCTCCCGCACGAAGCATGGCGAGGGCAATCAGCAGGCTCCCCGGCGAGGACACCACGTTCCCTTTGGATCCGTCGCCACCGTCGGTCAGCAGCGCCTCGCCGAGGACGAACGAGGAAGCACGGAAGGAGCGCAGTTCAGCGGCGTAAGCCGCCCGGTCCACATAGACCCGTTCGACGCCGTCGGCCGTTAGGAGTTCAGGCGGGGCCGGGGCAGGCGCTGCACACCCTGCCACTGCCAGCACCGCTCCGAGCGCCATCGACCGCTGTAAACGAAACACTTCAGTTGCCTCCCGCGGCGCACAAGGGCGGGAACCCGCCCACTCTCCAGTCAAACAGCGACGGCGGCGCGAGACGATGCCGGCAGGGTCACGCTTTGCGATCGATTTGGTCTCGCGTTTGGTCCCGCGTGACCAACCGGGCGCTCGGAACCGGCGGAGCCTAGCGCCGCGGGATGTTCCGCAGGTTGCTCCTGGCCATGCTGACGGCCTCACCTGCACCGCGGTTCAGGACCACCTTGGACATGGCCGTCGCGAATCCAAGCACCTGCGTGCCGGAAATCTTCGGCGGAAGCGAGAGCGCCTGAGGATCGGTGATCAGTTCCACCAGCGAGGGGCCCGGATGGGCGAACGCGGCGCGGTAGGCTCCTTCGATCTGGGCAGGATCGGCGACCCGTACGGCGTGGAACCCCAGCGCCCGCGCGACGCCGGCGTAATCGGCGTCGGGCACGTCCACGCCAAAGTCGGGCAGCCCGTCCACCAGCATCTCAAGTTTGACCATGCCCAGCGTGGAGTTGTTGAAGACCACCACGTTGACCGGCAGTTTGTGGGCGGCCACCGTGATGAGTTCACCCAGCAGCATCGACAGCCCGCCGTCGCCCGATACTGAGATGACCTGGCGCCCGGGATAGGCCACCTGGGCGCCTATAGCGTGCGGCAGGGCGTTGGCCATGGAGCCGTGCAGGTAGGAACCGATCAGCCGTCGGGTGCCCAGCGGGTTGATGTACCGGGCCGTCCAGACGTTGCACATGCCGGTGTCCGCGGTGAAGATGGCATCCTCGGCGGCAACCTGGTCCAGCAACGACGCCGCGTATTCCGGGTGGATGGGCTGCTTCTTCTCCACCTTGCGGGTGTAGGCACCTACGGATTTGTTCATCAGCCTGTCGTGCTTCTTCAGCATCTGGTCAAGGAACCGGCGGCTCTTTTTCGGCTTCACCAAGGGCATCAGCGCGGCAAGGGTGGGCAGCACGTCGCCGTGGACTGCGACGTCGACGTCGGTCCGCCGTCCCAGCCTGTGGGCTGCCCGGTCCACCTGGGCGGTTCGGGTTTCCGGCAGGAACTGGTCGTAGGGGAAATCCGTTCCCAACAGGATGAGCAGGTCAGCGTCCTCGATCCCTTCGGCTGCTGCACCGTAGCCCAGCAGGCCGGTCATGCCGATGTCGAAGGGGTTGTTGTACTGGACGAAGTCCTTGCCTCGCAGCGAGTGGCCGATGGGCGCGTTGATCAGTTCAGCGAGGGAGATCAGTTCGGCATGGGCTCCTTCCACGCCGGCACCGGCGAAGATCGCCACCTTCCCGGCGTCGTTGATCGCGTCGGCCAGTTCCTGCACGCTGGCGGGGTCGGGGGTCAGTGTGGCGCGCCGGAACGTGGCCGGCAGGGGCGTCGCTGCGGTCGCTTCCAGCCCTGCGAGATCGCCGGGAAGCGTCACGACGGCGACTCCGCCGAGCCCGAGGGCGTGCTGGATGGCGCTGTGCATCACGCGCGGTGCCTGCTCGGCAGTGCTGACCATTTCCGAGTAGACCGAGCACTCGTTGAAGAGCCGGTCCGGATGGGTTTCCTGGAAGAAGCTGCTGCCGATCTGTTTGCTGGGGATGTGTGAGGCGATGGCGAGCACGGGGGCCCCGGACCGGTTAGCGTCGTACAGGCCGTTGATCAGGTGCAGGTTGCCCGGCCCGCAGGACCCTGCGCAGACTGCCAGTTTTCCGGTCAGCTGGGCTTCGGCCGCGGCGGCGAAGGCGGCGGCCTCTTCGTGCCGGACGTGGATCCAGTCGATGCCGCCGGCCTTGGAGCCTCCCGTTTTCCGCACTGCATCGACGATGGGGTTCAGGCTGTCGCCCACAATCCCGTAGATTCTCTGCACGCCTGCAGCCTGGAGCTGTTCGATGAGCTGGGTGGCGATTTCCTTGGCCATGGTGCACACTCCCGCGATCAGGTTGATGGGCTGACTGGTTAATGGCTGGCTGGTTGATTAGCCGACAGGGCCAATATAGTCCCACCGTCTGAACCCGCGTCAGGACCCAACCCCGGACGCTCTCTCAGTTAACGCAGGAAACCCCGGATCGCTCTCTCACTTTCCCCAAGAAAGTGAGAGAGCGATCCGGGGGTTGTGGGGGTGAGCGTACGACGGCGGGTGGGCACCCGCCGTCGTACATCACGTAAAGCTCTTCCAACCGGGGGTCTCCCCCCAATGGCCGCTAGGCGCTGATGAAGTCCCTGTCCTTGTCCGCATCCTTGGCCGGACCGTTCCAGGCGTCGCCCTGTTCCCGGTCCAGGTGGGTGGCCTTCTTGTTCTTCAGGGCGAAAATGTACACCACCAGCGAGATGGCGATACCTACGGTGATGTAGGTGAACAGGACCTCCACCTGCCCGGCTTTCTGCAGGGCGGCACCTACCAGCGGGGTGGTGCCGCCGAAGAGCGAGTTGGCGATCGCGTAGCCCAGACCGACGCCCAGGGCGCGGATGGAAGCCGGGAACAGTTCGGCCTTCACCAGGGCGTTAATCGAGGTGTAGCCGCCGACGATCAGCAGGCCGCCCATCATAAGCAGGAAGGCCATGAAGGGGTCCTTCGTGCCGGCCAGCGTGGAGAGCAGCGGCCAGGTGAAGAGAACGCCCGTGATGCCGAACCACAGGAGCAGCGGCTTGCGGCCCACCTTGTCCGAAATGATGCCGTAGACGGGCTGCAGCAGCATAAAGATGAACAGTGCCCAGAAGCTGATGACCGAGGTCTGCTCCTTGGGGATTCCGCTGGTGTTCTGCATGAAGGACAGCGTGAAGTTGGTGTACGTGTAGAAGGCCATGGTGCCGCCCAGGGTGACGCCGATGCAGATCAGCAGTGCTTTCCAGTGCTTCGTGAAGAGCAGCTTCAGGGTGCCCGGCTGGGCCTCGCCCTCGACCCGGACGTGGGCAGCAGCTGCCTGCTCTGCGGAGATGGTTTCCTCCATCGAACGCCGGAGCCACAGGACCACAAGGGCTGCCACACCGCCGATTGCGAACGGGATACGCCAGCCCCATTCACCGAGGGCTTCCTTGCCCATCGTGCTTTCCAGGATCACCAGGGTAAGCAGTGCCAGCATCTGTCCGCCGATCAGCGTGACGTACTGGAAGCTGGAGAAGAAGCCGCGGCGCTTGGCGGTGGCCGCTTCGGACATGTAGGTCGCGCTGGTGCCGTATTCGCCGCCCACCGAGAACCCCTGGAGGAGCCGGATGAGCACGAGCAGGATCAGCGCCCAGGTCCCGATCACGTCTTTGGTGGGGAGCACGGCAATGGCAAACGAGCCTGCGGACATCATGGTCACGCTGAGTGTCAGGGCCGCCTTGCGGCCGTTCCTGTCCGCATAGCGGCCGAAGAACCAGCTGCCGATCGGGCGCATCAGGAAGGTCACGGCAAAAACGGCCATGGCCTCCAGGTTGGCCTGCAGGGGGTCTGCGGAGCTGAAGAAGTGGGACGCGAAGTACGCCGAAAACGCGGTGTAGATGTAGACGTCAAACCACTCCACGAGGTTGCCCGCGGAGCCCTTCAGGATGTTGCCCACCGCCTTGCGCGTCTGGGCTGCCTCGCTCGGGACTTCGGTCTGCTGAGTGCTCATCGCTGAACCTTCCTTAGCTGCGGCGCCGCGGCTTCCTGGCTTAATTTCCTGCTGTCCATGGCAACGTTGCCCATGGTTCCTCCTCGACGTTGACGGTCCCCCGCACACGCCGAGGGCCTCATCCAAGTTATGCGTGATGCACGGCACAACCTACGTGGGAGGCCATTTCCTAACACTTCCTTAGGTTTCGCCGGGGGCTAGGGGTAATCTCCAAAGCGGGCAGTCCTCAGGTGCCCAGTCAACGAAAAGGGAACGGGCCATGGAATTGCTGATCGTCGAGGACGACGACGCCATGGCTTCCGCGCTCGCCGCAGCAGTGGTGACCGCTGGCCACAATCCCACCCGGGTGGCCCGCGGGGCCGATGCCCTGCTTCTCCATCGGAAATTCGGCGTGATCCTGCTGGACCTTGGGCTCCCGGACATGGACGGCCTGGAGGTGCTGCGGAAGCTGCGCCAGGTTACGCCGGTTCCCATCTTGATCCTCACAGCGCGCGACGACGAACGCAGCGTAGTGCTCGGGCTGCGGTCCGGAGCGGACGACTACCTCGTCAAGCCGGTGAAGCTCGTTGAACTGCTTGCACGCATCGAAGCGGTCACCCGCCGCGCGGGCCGCCACTTCGACACACCGCAGCGGAACATCGTGCTGCGGGACCTGGAGATCGACCTCGAACGGCGGGTAGCGACCCGCGGTCCCGAGGAGCTGCCACTGACGGCCACCGAGTTCGACCTGCTCGCCCTGCTGGCCGGCCACGCCGGCTCAGTGGTGACGCGGGAGCAGATCCTGGACGCGCTGTGGGGGGACGCTTTCGTAGCGTCCTCCCGCGCCCTTGACGTGCACCTGACCGGGCTGCGGGCAAAGCTTCAACTGCCGGGATTCATTATCAACGTCCGCGGCGTCGGCTACCGGGTCGAGGCGGACCCCGCGTGAAGCTGCGCGTCCTGGGTATCCTGAGCCTGCTTTCCATCCTCATGGTGGTCTTCGGCTCAACCGCCATCCTGGCGTCCGTCAGCCGGGAACTCACCCAGGAACTCCAGATCAAACGGGTGACGGCGCTTAACCGGTTCGCGCAGGTGGCCTTCGATGCCGCCACCGCAGGCGATTCCGCGGGACTCCAGACAGAGATGGACAGGTACTCCGAACTCTACGGCGAAGGGGTCCTGATCCGCCTCCAGCAGGGCACCTTGAGCTCGGGCGGCCTGGGCGAGGACAGAGCCGATGTGGGTGGGGCGCTGGTCCGGGCCAACCTGAACCTCAGCGACATCAGCCTTTCGCCGCTCCAGCCGTTCGGACCGGGCACGGAGGTGCTCTCGCGCTCCTTCGGGAGTGCCAGCCAGGTCCTGGGCGCGGTGGTGCTGGAGGTGAATCTGGACCCGGCCCGGCAGAAGCTGCGCGAACGGTGGCTCCTGGTCGGCCTGGCAGCGGCCGCACTCGCTGCGGTGCTTCTCCTTGCTGCAGCCAGGGTGACCGGCTGGGTGCTGCGTCCGGTCCATCGGCTGAACTCCGCGGTGCGGGAGCTCGAGGCCACTGGCCGGACCGGTCAGCTTCCGGAGGCCGGGCCCCCGGAACTGCGCGAACTGAGCCGTTCCTTCAGCAGGATGGCCCGGACGGTCAGCCAGAGCCTGGACTCGCAGCGGCAACTGATCGCTGACACATCCCATGAGCTGCGCAATCCGGTGGGCGCCCTCCGGCTGAGGATCGACCTGCTCCAGCTGGAACTGCAGACAGCCCGGCAGAAGGATGCGGCGGCCGGCGTCCTGGCGGAACTTGAACATGTGGAAGGGCTTCTGGAGGGCGTGCTGAAGCTTGCGGCGGCGGAGCACAGGGCCAGTGAAGACTCGGCCCGCCCGGCGGGCGATTCCCCCGCTCCGCTAGACCGGGCGCAGGCCCCCATCGATCCGTACCCGGTCCTTCAGGACGAGGCCGAACGGGCAGAACCAGCCGCACGGCGCAGCGGAGCAGCAATCTTGCTGCAGCCCGGGCCAGAACCCGCGCAGCGCATCGCTTGCAACGCCGCCGAAGTTGCCCAAATGGTTGCTGAATTAATTAACAACGCGATCAAATACGCGCCGGGCGCTCACATCACAGTGGCTGTTCGCGTGCGTCCGGGTGCGGTGGGCATCGAAGTGGCCGACGACGGTCCCGGGCTTTCCGCCGACGAACGGGCAGCCGCCACCGGCCGCTTCTGGCGCTCACCCCGCAACCGCGGGGCCCGCGGCAATGGCCTGGGCATGACCATCGTGGACAAGCTGGCGGCGGCCAACGGTGGCCGCCTGGTACTGGCCGCCGCCTCCCCTCACGGCTTGGTCGCGCGCCTCGAGTTCCCGCTTGCGGCGACCGGTCCGGGGCCGGAGGAATCCCATGGCTGACCGCTTCGAATCACCCGCGTTCCCGCGCCGAACAGCCCTCAAGACCGGTCTCGCGGCCGGCCTGACCGGCCTGCTGCTTCCGGTGCTCAGTGGGTGCACCCCTGACGACCGGCCGGACACCGTGACCGTGGCCGGCGGCGAACCCGGGGGCTTCTACCTGGAGTTCGCCGGGCTGCTGGCGGAATCCCTGCAACGCCACGATGTAGCAGGCCACGCCACCGCTCTGACCACCGGTGGCAGCCTGGATAACCTTGACTTCCTCCTCTCCGGCAAGGCAACTTTCGCCGTCGCCCTCTCTGACTCGGCGGCCCAGCGCGCTGCATCAGGCGACGGAACCGCCGTCGGAATTTCCGCCGTCGGGAAGGTCTATGAGAACTATGTCCACTGCGTTGTCCGGCGGGACAGCGGCATCCTGGACATTGCGGGGCTGGCCGGCCGGACTGTGGCTGTCGGGGAGCCCGGGTCCGGGACGTCGCTGACCACTCCCCGGCTGCTTGAGGCTGCCGGACTGAGATCCTCCGACGGCGGAGTGGGCCCCGCAGCCGCCGGTACAGTCACCGTGCTTAATCTCGGCCTCAACGAGGGCCTTGCGGCGCTGCAGGCCGGCTCGGTTGATGCGCTGTTCTGGTCCGGCGGCGTGCCCACCGCGGCCATTGCGGCTGCTCACAGAGCCGCCGGCCTGGGACTACTGGACCTCTCCCCGCTGCTTCCGGCGCTGCGTGCCAAACATGGCCTTTTCTACGACCGCGTACTGATTCCGGCCGGCGCCTACCCGGGCATTCCGGCGGTCTGGACGGTGGGCGTGGCGAACCTCCTCCTGTGCCGGAGCGACGCGGACGCCCGCACGGTGAAGAAGACCGTGGAGATCCTTGTGGGCCACGCGGACGAACTGGTCCCGCGTTCCAGCCTTGGCGTCCAGTTCCTCAGCCCCGAGTCGCTGATCAACACCCCGGGCCTGGCGCTCCACCCCGCAGCCGCGGCCGCCTACCGGGAGCTGCACGGCTGACCCGGCTGACCCGGACAGGACGCTCTATCACTTAGGGTGGAGAAACCCGAAGGGCTCTCTCACTTTCCCCAAGAAAGTGAGAGAGCCTCCGGAAAAAACCCGCGTTAAGTGAGAGAGCGTCCTGGGTTCAGCTGCCTGAGTGCGCCTGCAGGAAGCTGTACACCTCGGTCTCGTCCACTCCCGGGAACGCGCCCGGCGGCATCGCGGCCAGCAGGTGCGAGTGGGCGCGGGCCGAGGGCCAGGCGTTGCCGGCCCATTCGGACGCCAGCGACGCCGGCGGCCGCTTGCAGCAGTTCGGGTCCGGGCACGTGGACTTCTCGCGGGCCGTGGTTTCCCGTCCGCGGAACCATTTCACATGCTGGTAGGGCACCCCGATCGACAACGAGAACTCGCCGCTGGCCGAACGCTCCGTGCGGGCTGTGCACCAGAACGTGCCGGACGGCGTGTCCGTGTACTGGCTGTAGGCGCTGAACTTGTCCGGCACGTCGAACACCGCCCGCGAGGTCCACGACTTGCACGACGGCTGGCCTTCAATGGCGCCGGTATGGTCCATCGGGAACGTCACGCCGTCGTTCTCGTAGGCCTTGTAGATGATGCCGCTCTGGTGGGTCTTCTGGAAGTGGGTGGTGATCCCCAAGTGCTTCGTGGCCAGGTTGGTGAAGCGGTGCGCAGCGGTTTCGTAGGACACGGCAAAAGCGTCACGGATGTCCTCCACGGCGATTTCCTTGGCCGTCTTGGCCTTCTGCAGGAAATCCACCGTGGCCTGCTCCGGCAACAACAACGCGGCCGCGAAGTAGTTGGTGGCAACCCGCTGGGCGAGAAAGTCGCCGTAGTTCTTGGGCGTCTCGTGCCCCAAAACGTAGTGCCCCAAAGCCTGCAGCAGGACCGAACGGGGGTCGTGGTCCTGCCGCTGGCTCTGCGTCAGGTAAATTCTGCGGTTCTTCAAATCGGTCACTGAACGGGTGGAATGCGGCAGATCGCCCACGTGGTGGAGGGTGAACCCGAGCTTTTCGGCGATATCGGCGATCACGTGCTGGCTGAGCGGTCCGGCGGTGTAACCCACCAAACCAAGCACCTTCTGCGCCTCGGCTTCGTACTCCGGAAAATAGTTGCCGCGCTCGCGCATCATGGCACGCAGTTCACCGTTCGCGCGGCGGGCTTCTTCCGGCGTGGCCACCTGCTCGTTGAGCTTGCGTTCCAGCTCGTGCAGCAGCCCCACCTGGGCTTCGAGCACATCCAGCGGCAGCCGCGAGCTGACGCGGATTTTGGGCAGATTCAGGGACTCGTAGAGGGGCCCGCGCTGGTACCGTTCGAGCTCAATTTCCAGGGCCGCGCGGCGGCTCGGCGGCTCGGCCCCCAGCAGCTGGTCGATGCTCACGTTGAGAGCCACGGCCAAGCCCTGCAGCAGCGAAAGTTTCGGCTCCCGCTTGCCGTTTTCGATCAGGCTCAGCTGGCTCGGCGCAGTCCCGACGGCGGCGCTCAGGTCATCGAGCGTGAACCCGGCCTGCTTGCGCAGATGCCGCACGCGGCGGCCCAGGCTGATGACGTCCAGTTCCGGGGCAGCGGCGGACGACGGCGGCGACGCAACTTCGCGATTCCAGCTTCCAGGCGACATTTCTTGAGGATACGCGAAGAAGTGCATTTCTTTCCAGCATTTTCCCCTATTGGAGTGCTTCGAAGTGCGGAAAAGTAGTGATCACGGAAAGAAACACCGCACCGGAGAAGCCGGTAGGAACCGCAAAGGCGCGGTTCCTACCTACCGAATCCGGAGCTCAATCAAGGAGATCAACGATGACTGCAGCATTTGAGCCCACCCAGCAGACGCCCGCACAGCAGGCCGCCGCCCTGGAGCTCGAGTGGGCCGCCAACCCCCGCTGGGAAGGTGTGACCCGTGATTACTCAGCCTCCGACGTCGTCAAGCTCCGCGGCCGTGTCTCCGAAGAGCACACGCTGGCCCGCCGCGGTGCCGAGAAGCTCTGGAAGCAGCTCACCGAAGAACACAAGACCGGCAAGTACACCAACGCCCTGGGGGCCCTGACCGGCAACCAGGCCGTGCAGCAGGTCAAGGCCGGCCTCCGCGCCATCTACCTCTCCGGCTGGCAGGTCGCCGCGGACGCCAACAACTCCGGCCACACCTACCCGGACCAGTCGTTGTACCCGGCCAACTCGGTTCCCACCGTTGTCCGCCGGATCAACAACGCCCTGCTCCGTGCGGACCAGATCGAATTCTCCGAGGGCATCCAGACGGTCGAGGACTGGATGGTGCCGATCGTCGCCGACGCCGAGGCCGGCTTCGGCGGCCCGCTGAACGCCTACGAACTCATGAAATCCATGATCCAGGCCGGCGCTGCGGGCGTGCACTGGGAAGACCAGCTCGCSTCCGARAAGAAGTGCGGCCACCTCGGCGGCAAGGTSCTCATCCCCACCCAGCAGCACGTCCGSACCCTGAACGCCGCCCGYCTSGCRGCCGACGTCGCGGGCACSCCGTCSGTRRTCATCGCCCGCACCGACGCCGAGGCAGCCACCCTGATCACCTCCGACGTCGAYSMSCGCGACCAGGAATTCRTCCTCCGCGAAGGGGGACAGCCAGTTCGCACCCCGGAAGGCTTCTACAAGGTCCGCAACGGCATTGAACCCTGCATCGCCCGCGCCAAGGCCTACGCCCCGTACTCCGACCTGATCTGGATGGARACGGGCACCCCGGACCTCGAACTSGCCCGCAAGTTCGCCGARKCCGTCAAGKCCGACTTCCCGGACCAGATGCTCTCCTACAACTGCTCSCCGTCGTTCAACTGGCGCAAGCACCTGGACGACGCMACCATCGCGAAGTTCCAGCGTGAACTCGGCGCCATGGGCTTCACGTTCCAGTTCATCACCCTGGCCGGCTTCCACGCCCTGAACTACTCGATGTTCGATCTCGCCCACGGCTACGCCCGTGAAGGCATGAGCGCCTACGTCGAACTYCAGGAAAAGGAATTCGCCTCCGAATCCCGCGGCTACACCGCGACCAAGCACCAGCGCGAAGTCGGCACCGGCTACTTCGACGACATTGCTACCGCGCTCAACCCGAACGCGTCCACCCTCGCCTTGGTCGGATCGACCGAAGAAGGCCAGTTCCACTAAAACTTTCCCCCTTCCCCACCCGTTGCTCTATCACTTTTGGTCCCCATTCAACTGTTTTGACGACCAAAAGTGATAGAGCAACGGGGTATTCAAGGAGAACTCCCATGAACACCTTCACTGACAGCTTCACTATTAACGGAATTACACTCACCGCGCAGCCCATTTGCCGGCAGGACGAGGTTCTTACTCCGGATGCTTTGGAGTTTGTCGCAAGGCTACACCGGGCCACCGCGGAGCGACGGCAGGAGCTGCTGCAGGCACGCCGGACCCGCCGCGCCGACATCGCAGCCGGCCAGGACCCTCGCTTCCTCCGCGAGACCGAAGGGATCCGCAACGATCCGTCGTGGCGTGTCGCTCCCCCGGCCCCGGGCCTCGAGGACCGCCGCGTGGAAATCACCGGCCCGGTGGACCAGAAGATGACCATTAACGCCCTGAACTCCGGCGCAAAGGTCTGGCTCGCGGACATGGAAGACTCCTCCACCCCCACCTGGCGGAACGTCATCAAGGGCCAGCTGAACCTCACGGGTGCGCTGGAACGCCGGATCGACTTCACGAGTCCGGAGGGCAAGGAATACAAGCTCCGCCCGGCCGGTGAGCTGCCCACCATCGTGGTCCGCCCCCGCGGCTGGCACCTGCCCGAAAAGCACATGATCATCGACGGCGCCCCTGTAGCGGGCGGCATCGTGGACTTCGGCCTGTTCTTCTTCCACAATGCCCGCCGCCTCCTGGCCCAGGGCAAGGGCCCGTACTTCTACCTGCCCAAGATCGAGAACCACCTCGAAGCACGCCTCTGGAACGACATCTTCATCCTCGCCCAGGACCTGCTCGGCATCCCGCAGGGCACCATCCGCGCCACCGTGCTGATCGAGACCATCACCGCGGCGTTCGAAATGGAGGAGATCCTCTACGAACTGCGCGACCACGCCGCCGGCCTGAACGCCGGCCGCTGGGACTACATCTTCTCCCTGATCAAGAACTTCCGCACCCGCGGCCCCCGGTTCGTCCTGCCGGACCGCGCCCAGGTGACCATGACCCAGCCGTTCATGCGCGCCTACACCGAACAGCTGGTCCGTGCCTGCCACAAGCGCGGCGCCATGGCCATCGGCGGGATGGCAGCAGCCGTGCCCAACCGCAAGGACGAAGCCGCCAACGCCAACGCCTTCGAGAAGGTCCGTGCCGACAAGACGCGCGAGGCCAACGACGGGTTCGACGGTTCCTGGGTGGCCCACCCGGACCTCGTGCCGGTCTGCCGCGAGGTGTTCGACGCCATCCTGGGCGAAAAGCCCAACCAGCTGGACCGCACCCGCGAGGACGTCACCCCCGATGACCGCGCCCTCATCAACGTGGCCGCCACGACAGGCACCATCACCGAGCAGGGCATCCGCAACAACATCGAGGTGGGCATCCGCTACATCGAGTCCTGGCTCCGCGGGAACGGCGCAGTGGCCATCCACAACCTCATGGAAGACGCGGCCACCGCAGAGATCTCCCGCTCGCAGCTGTGGCAGTGGATGTTCGCGTCCGCCATCACCGACCACGGCGAAATCATCACCCACCACTGGATCGAGGAGCTGCTTGACGAAGAGTTCGCACGCCTGGAACGCTTCGACGGCGACCGCTTCGAGGATGCCCGCGACATCTTCGAAGAAGTCACGCTCAGCCAGGACTTCCCCTCCTTCCTAACCCTCCCCGCGTACGCCCGCTACCTCACCGAAGCACGCGAAAAGGCAACCCAGGAAGAGCTCGCCGCAGCTTAAAGCCGCACAGATTTCCGTCCGCCGGGCAGGCACGCCCTTCGCAACAGGCACCCCGAGATCCGGGGAGCCTGCCCGGCGACGGAACACCCACTCCGATGACGGCAACGCTCTCTCACCTAATGCGAAAAAATCTTGGACGCTCTCTCACTCTCTTCAAGAGAGTGAGAGAGCGCCGGCCGTTAAGCCGCATTAAGTGAGAGAGCGTTGGGAAGGACGGGGGAAGAATTACGACGGCGGCGTGCCGGGTCAGCGGCCCTTGGGCACCAGGCGCACGGAGGCAGTGGTGCAAACAAAGAACATCAGCGTGGACCCCAACACCAGCAGCAGCGCCGGCGTCCAGGACCCCGTGGAGTTGTGGACGAACCCCACCAGCGGCGGGGCCACGGCAGCAAAACAGTAACCGAGACCCTGAACCGTGGCGGACATGCGGCCGGCCGATGCCTGGTCCTTGGCCAGCTTGATGATCGCGATGAAGATCAGCGTGATGCCGCCGCCCTGCGCAACGCCACCGGAAATGGACCACAGCCACCACTGGTCCGGGGCCAGCATCAGCCCGGCGGGCACCGCCGTCCACATGAGCCCCAAGGTGACCGCCACCGTCGTCGTACTGAAGTATTTGGCGGCGAAGGGAACGCCCAGGCCACCGACGATGGCGAAGATCTGGAAGAGCGAGGACCCCGCGCCTGCGGCAGAGGCGGACATATCCAGCTCATCGTTGAGGTAGCTCGGCAGCCACGCTGTCACGGCGTAGTAGGAGAACGCCTGCCCGGTGAAGCCAGCAGTCAGGCCGGCGGTGATCCAGCCGGAGCCTTTGACTGCCGGATGCACGTCCCCCACGTTTACGGTTGCGGCTGAAGGGACGAAGGCGGCGCGTGGCCCTACCGCCAAGGTCCAGAAAACAATGGCCACCACGGCCAGGACGCCCACGGAGGCGAGGGCTACCCGCCAGCCAGCCAGCTCGGCGAGCGGCGCCGTCACCATCGATGTCAGGAACGAGCCGATGTTCAGCGCTGCCGTATAGACGCCCATGGCGGTGCCCTGACGCATGGGCGAGAAGTCCCGGCGGATGATCAGCGGCACGGCGATGTTACCCACAGTGATGGCCAGGCCGATGATGACCGTTCCCGTGATCACCAGCGCTGCGCCGCCGGCTGAACGGACAATCACGCCAGCCAGCACGCCAAGGATGGTGAGGGATACGGCGAATTCGGCACCAAATTTCCGGGCGGTCAGGGAAGCCAGCGAGGCTGCCACGGCGAAACACAGCACCGGGATGCTGGTCAGCAGTCCCAAGACGACAGGTGAGAACCCGAGTTCGGCCTGGATCACGTCTACCACCGGGGGGACGGCCACGAAAGGTCCGCGCAGGTTCAGTGCCAGGAGGCCGATGCAAGCGAGCAATATCCATGCCTTGGGAACCTTGGCCAGGAACTGTCCGCTCATGGCATGCCCTCCAAGGTTAAAAATGATTTCATCACCCCCATTGCTATCACGACTCGCCATGTTGGAGTTTTTGTTCAGATGATGCGCCCTAGAATGACGGGACCTGGCATTATCTGGACAAAAACTCGCGCAGCCCGCTTCTCCGGACAAAGGAACAGACATGCAGCAACGGCTTGCCATCCTTGACGACTACCAGGACGTGGCTCACGGCTTCGCCGACTGGTCCTCCCTGCAGCAGTCCGGCGTCTCCACGTCCGTCTTCCGGGAGCCGTTCCAGTCGGAGGACGCCCTCGCGGCGGCGCTGGCCGGCTTCCAGATCGTCGTGGCCATGCGGGAGCGGACCCCCTTCCCCCGTTCGGTGCTGGAGCGGCTTCCCGGCCTCAAACTCCTGGTGACCACCGGCATGGCTAATGCGGCCATCGACGTCGCCGCGGCGGATGAACTCGGCATCACCGTATGCGGCACGCCTGGCTCCCCCACCGCCGCCCCCGAACTGACGTGGGCGCTGCTGCTGGCACTGGCCCGCAACCTGCCGGCCGAGGAGAACTCGCTGCGGGCCGGTACGTGGCAAACGTCCGTCGGGATGGAACTGTCGGGCAAGACCCTGGGCGTTGTTGGCTTGGGAAAGATCGGGCGCCACATCGCGGCGTTCGGGCAGGCATTCGGCATGGAGGTGCTTGCGTGGAGCGAGAACCTGACCGCGGAGACCGCTGCCGACGCCGGAGCCCGCAAGGTCAGTAAGGAGGACCTTTTCAGGAATTCCGACGTCGCCACCCTCCATCTGCGGCTCTCTCCCCGTTCCGAGGGGACAGTGGGTGAGCGCGAACTGCGGCTCCTTGGCCCTGAAGGGTTGCTGGTGAACACCTCCCGCGGTCCCCTGGTTGAGCAGGACGCCCTGGTGCGCGCACTGAACGACGGCTGGATCCGGGGAGCAGCATTGGATGTGTTTGACCTTGAGCCCATCCAGCCGGCCCATCCACTCCTCAGCACCCCCAACACGGTGCTCTCCCCGCACCTCGGATACGTCACGCAGGAAAGTTACCGGCAGTTCTATGGGGGCGCCTTTGAAGACGTCCAAGCCTGGCTTGAAGGTTCGCCGGTGCGGGTGATTACGGCATCGTGACCCTCGGCTGAATCCGCTTAGCCGGCCGCCTGGATGGTGGACTCGATTGCCGCAGGCGACAACACGTAATGCGTCACCATCTGGCTCGCCCCGAAGATTGCCGCCTGGTCCCCGGCCATGGACAGCGCAATGCGCAGGTGCGTGGTCGCCAGGGGCAGCGAGCGCCTGTACACCACTTCGCGGACACCCGCCATCAGATGCTCCCCGGCCTGACCCAGGCTGCCGCCGATGACAATCACTGAGGGATTGAGCAGGTTCACTGCCATGGCCAGGACGTCTCCTACGTCGCGTCCGGCCTGGCGCAGGGCCTGGATGGCCTGCAGGTTGCCGTCGCTGACCAGCCTGAGGACATCGCTGCCCTTGCGGGCCGGTACGCCGTGGCGGTCTAGTTCCGCAGCCACGGCCGGCCCGGATGCCAGCGCCTCCAGGCACCCGTAGTTCCCACACCGGCACAGCACGTCATCGCCCCGGGGCACACGGACGTGGCCCAGGTCGCCGGCTGTTCCGTTGGCGCCGCGCTGCAGCTCACCGTTGCTGATGATCCCGGCGCCGATGCCGGTCGCAACCTTGATAAAGAGGAAATTCTCGTGATCGGGCCAGTGCGCCGTGCGCTCACCGAGCGCCATGATGTTCACGTCGTTGTCCACGAGCACCGGGACGGGCAGGGATCGCTGGACGTAGCGGACGACGTCGAACCCATCCCACCCGGGCATGATGGGCGGCTTCACGGGGCGGCCGGTGGCATGCTCAACAGGGCCCGGCAATCCGATTCCCACTCCGGCCAGGTCACTAAGGCCCCGTCCCGCCTCGGCCAGGACCGCCAGCCCTTCGGCAGCAACGGTGTCCAGCACCGTTTCCGGGCCGGCAGCCACGTCCTGCGCCAGCCGGCGTTCGGAAAGGACGTTCCCGCCCAGGTCGGTGACGGCGACGATTACGTGCGTCGCACCGACGTCGACCGCCAAAACCGAGCGGGCGGCCGGGTTAAAGGCAAAGCGCGACGGCGGCCTGCCGCCGCTGGAGCTCGCCTCGCCTGCGGGGCTTACCAGGCCGGAGGAGATCAGCGCGTCGATCCGTGCGGCCACTGTTGACCGGGCCAGCCCGGTGGTCAGTGCCAGCTCCGCGCGGGTGCGGGCCTTGCCGTCGCGGAGCAACTGGAAAAGGTCGCCGGCACGGGAAAGGCTCCCGGCGCCGTCGGGCGCGGCGTCGGAGCCGGCGATGCCAGCCTCTTTCCCGGACATTTGACTCATGAGTCAGTGATAGCACGAAGGGCTTCTGCATGTCACGCCGCCCAAAGAATGTCAGCTACTTTTCAACTTTTGCTTGACGCCCGGCAAAAGTACTCCTACCTTGGGTGTGAGCGGTGTCACTGAACCAGGTACCGGCAGACCACGCTCCAGCTATTACAAACGGACCACGCTCCAGCTATTACAAAGAGGTAAACAACTTGTCGAGCCAAGCAGACGGATCCCCGGCCCTCATCGGCGTCGGTTTCCTGGGCGCTGGACCCGTCACCCAGGCAATCCACCTTCCGTCCCTCGCACGGTTGGGGAACATTCTCGAAGTCCTCCACATCATGGACCTCGACCCCGCCGTGGCCGAGTCGGTGGCGGGCCGGGTGGGAGCGCGCTTCAGCACCAGCATGGAGGAGCTCCTCGCCGACCCGGCAGTGGACGTTGTAGCCATCTGCAGCCCGCACCAGTTCCACGCCGCACAGGTCATCGCGGCCTGCCGGGCAGGCAAGAAGGCTGTCTTGTGCGAAAAGCCGTTCGCGATGAACGGCGAAGAGGCTGCCGCCATTTCCGCCGTTTCGGCCGAGACCGGCGTTCCGATCATCGTGGGCGCCATGCACACCTTCGACCCGGGCTGGCTCGCTGCGGAGGAGGCCTGGGGCGACCTACCCGGGCAGGTCCACACAGTCCGGTCCTCCATCGTTCTTCCGCCCAACCCCCGTTTCGAAGACTTCGCCACCGAGATTGTGGGCCGTACACAGGTTCCGGCCCGCGACTCCACCGATCCCGAGGTCATCAAGGCGATGCTCACCGGCGGCGTGATGGGCCTCGCCATCCACGACTTGCCCCTGGTGCGCCGTTTCACCCCCGACCTCGCGGACGTAGAGGTCCTGCACGCCGAAATCGTCCGCCCGTTTGGCTACGTCATCTCCCTGCGGGCCGGAAACGTCGCGATCGAGCTCCGCGCGGCGATGAACGGTACCTGGGAACCGTCCTGGGAGTTTGAGGCAATCGGCGACGACGCCGCCCTGAAAATTGACTTCACCCCGTCCTATGTCCAGGCCGGCTCGGCGACAGCCCGGATCCGGACAGCTGGCAAGACCACTGTCCTGGGGCCTTTCGGCCACAACGGCTACGAGGGCGAGTGGCGAAAACTGGCGGAGCTGGCCAGAGGTATCGGCCAGCCGCCGGCCGCCGAAGCGCTGATCCACGACCTTGAGTTTGCGCTGGCGATCGCCGAGGCTGCCGCAGCCCGGGTTGATACAGCCCGGGGAGACGCTCCCAACGGCACCGCCGGCGAGGCAACTGCAGAGCAGGAGATCAACGCATGACCACGCAACTGTCCGTGTACGCGGATCCGCAGGCCGAAGCAGCCGGTGCCGTGTCCGCCGTCGTCGCTTCCCTTCCGCTTTCGTTTGCTCCCGCCGCCCCGGCCTCCGCGCCGGACGTCTCCGCCATCGCCGGCCATGCAGGCTGGACCGAACGGGCGGCCGCCGCGATCCATAACGGTGCCAAGGGCGTAGTGGTCTCCTGCCCGGTACCCGAAGACGCGGCCGCACTCACCGGCGTCGCCGATGCCGCCGCTGCTGTGGTGGTACTCGACCAGAAGTGGGCTGGAAACACGGCGCTGGCCCCTGCCAGCGAAAACGTTCACGGCGTGGTTGCCGGCGCGCTCGACGATGCCGTCCTGCTCGACTCGGTTGCTGTGGCCGGTCCGGGGACGGATCCCCTGCACCTGCTGACGGATCAGCTCGCCGTCCTGGTCCAGTGCGGCATCGAGGTGCTGAAGGTGCGGATGGTCCAGCGCAACGCAAACGGCTACACCGTTGCCGGCGTCCTGGCCAGCGGGGCGCCCGTCGCGCTGCAGGGCATCCTCACGTCAGTGCTGCCTGCCACCGCCAGCGTCTCGATCCTCACCTCAACCGGCCGTGCCGACGTTGTGCTGCCGGACGCCGCGGCGGCGTGGCCGGCAGTGGTCCGCGCGGTAACCCACGACGGAGCAACGACGCTTCCCACACTGTACGAATCCTCCCACCGGACCAGCTGGTCCCGGGTCCACTCCCATCTTTCTGCCGGAACCCGGTCAACCGACCTGGCGAAGTTCACAGCCGTTATGTCGCTCTTCAGCCAACTCAACCGTTAGACAGCACCACCGCACTACCAGCAGTTCCAGTACCGCAATTCAGTATCCGCTCATTGTCGAGAGGGGCCCGGGCATTCACTCCGCTCCGGGCCCTGAAAGGAAACCATGGTGTCTACCAAATCCTCCATCGCTTCGTCCCCCCTCTCCCGAAGGGGATTCCTGGGCCTCACCGCAGCGGCGGCCGCGGTTCCCCTCCTGGCCGCCTGCGGCGGAGGCTCCGCGTCCCAGGGCGGCGGTGGCGGTGCGGGCGGGACCATCAAGTTCTGGGATATGCCGTGGGCCACCCCGGCGTATAACGACGCCGCAAAGAAGATTGCTGAGGGCTTCTCCGGAACGAACAGCAAGGCGAGTTACCAGATCATCCAGTGGAACAACTTCTACCAGACGTTTTCCTCGGCAATCGCGTCCAAAACCGGCCCTGCAGTGTCCACCGGCGGCGGCTTCCAGGCCTTCCAGTTCGAGCAGCAGGGCCAGATCGCATATGCGGACAAGGTCATCGATAAGCTCAAGGCCAATGGCCAGTTCGACGATTTCCTGCCGGGTGTGCTGGACCCCTTCAAGACTGACAAGGGCTACGTAGCCGTTCCGTGGCAGCTGGACATGCGCGTCTTCTGGTACCGCAAGTCGCTGTTCGAGAAGGCCAACGTGGCCCTTCCGACTGACTGGCCTTCGCTCCTCGAAGCCGGCAAGGCACTCAAGAAGGTCGGCGCCTTCGGCTTCACCACCGGTGCCGGGTCAGGAAACAACTACGCCAACCACTCCATGATCATGATGATGGTCAACAACGGCGGCGGCGTGTTCACCAAGGACGGCCAGCTCGACCTGATGAACGACCGCAACGTCGAAGCCATGGAATTCGTCCTGGAACTGGTGTCCAACGGAATCGTCGATCCCGCGGCCGTCAGCTACACCACGGACAACATGTCCGCTCAGTGGAAGGACGGCAAGGCCGGCTACGGCCTGTTCCAGGTCAACGTTCCGCAGCGCGTGGGCGACACCTCCGGTGACCTGCTCGTCGCGGACCCCATCAAAGGCCCGCACGGGGACAAGGCAACCATCGTTTTCCCCAACAACATCATGATGTACACCAACACCCCGTCCCAGGAGGCATCCGAGGAATTCCTGGTCTACTACCTCGGTCAGCTCAAGGAGCTGTGGCGCCAGAAGCTCATGTCCGCCCTGCCGGTGTTCAAGTCCATCACCGAGATCCCCGAGTTTGCGTCCGACCCCAACAACGTCAAGATCGTTAAGGACTGGCAGCCCATCGCCAAGACGTTCGCGTCCCAGGGCAACACACTGAACGCCAACCTCGCAGCCCTCGACGGCGGCCAGGCCCTGAACCAGTTCAGCCAGACCATCATTACCGGCAAGTCTGATGCCAAGACCGCGCTGCAGACCTTCCAGTCCGCCCTCGAATCGGTTCTGAAGAAGTAAAGCGGCCACCCCATGACAACCTCTACAGCGCCGTCCGGACTTAGCCGGGCCCGCAAGGGAATCGCTCCCGGCGGGGGCGGGAGCGGCAACCGCAAGAGCAAGCTGTCCGCGCAAACCACCAGGACGTTCTTCTGGCTCCTGCTCCCGTCCGTGGTCCTGCTGGTCCTGATCCACGGCTATCCACTCATCTACGCGGCCGTCCAGGCCACGCACGACGGAAACCTGCTTCAGACCGGAAACTTCATCGGCGGCGACAACTTCGCGAGGGTCCTGTCTTCCCCGGCCTTCTGGAAGGCAGCGCAGTTCACCCTGATGTTCACCATCGTGGGGGTCTTCGGATCATGGCTGGTGGGATTGGGTCTCGCACTGCTGCTACGTACCAGGATCCCCGCCGGCGGCACCTTCAAGGTCCTCCTCCTGCTGCCCTGGGTGGTTCCCATCGTTGTGTCSTCCACCGCTTGGAACTGGCTCGTSGCCACCCCSGACAGCCTGGTTCCGTCGCTTTTCCGCAACCTGGGGCTGGGCACTCCCCTTTTTCTGGCTGATCCCAACCTCGCCGCCRTCAYGGTCATGGTCTTCAARGTCTGGGTCAGCTTCCCCTTCATGATGATGATGATCTCGGCAGCTCTCGCGTCCGTGGACACCACCGTCTACGAAGCGGCGAGCATGGACGGCGCCACACCCTGGCAGCAGTTCACCCAGATCACGCTTCCCCTGATCGCCCGGTCAACGTACATCTCCTGGATCCTGATGACCATCTTCTGCGTCAACGACTTTCCCACCATCTACCTGCTCACGGGCGGCGGCCCGGTCAGTGCCACCACCTCCCTGGTGGTCCTGGCCTACCGCACGGTCTTCCAGGACTTCGCTACCGGCCCCGGCGTCGCCATCGCGTTCCTTATGACCATGACCCTGGTGGTCATCTCCGTTGTCCTGTACCGCCAGATCCGAAAGTCGAGTGTTGAATAATGAGCGCAGTAGTCCACGCCCATCCCCAATCCGGCCCGGCTCTGGGAGTCACTGACTCCGGCAACAAGCGCCGTGCACTCTCCGATGCGGGCGATCGGGGCCGCTGGTGGCGGTTCACTGCCATCCTGGTCATCACCGCGATCGTGCTGGTGCCCATCATGGTCACCGTGGTCCTCGCGTTCACCCCGGGACCCAACAGCACTGCAACGGGCCTGACGTTCGAAAACCTCGCCAACGTCTTTTCGGGCACGCTCGCCGCGACCTGGCTGCAGAACAGCCTCGTGACCACGCTATCCACAGTGGTGGTTGCCGTAGCGGTGGCTGCCCCGGCCGGTTACGTACTGTCCCGGGGCCGCAGTAAGGCAGTGTCAGGCTACTCGCTGCTGCTGTTCGTCATGCAGTCCTTGCCCATCATCACCTCAGTGGTCCCGCTCTTCATCCTGTTCGCCGGAATGGGACTGGTGGACAACCTGCTGGGGATCACCATCATCTATGTCGGCTCCACCATGACGGTGGCCACCTGGATGATGGCAGCCTACTTCGACTCAATCCCGATCAGCCTCGAAGAGGCCTCATGGATTGACGGCTGTTCGGTGTTCGGTTCCTTCACGAAGGTGGTCCTGCGCAACTCACTCCCCGGCATCCTTTCCACGGCCATTTTCGCCTTCCTGCTGGCGTGGAACGACTACCTGGTGGCCATCGTGTTCCTGCGCTCGAATGAAATCTTCACCCTGCCCATGGGTGTGCAGTCCTTCTTCCAGCAGAACGCCACCGACTGGACCTCCGTCATGGCCCTCGCCGTGGTCATGATGCTCCCGCCCATCATCGTCTTCGCCACGCTGAACAAATACTTCAGCGTCGGCGGCATCGGCGGATCCCTCGCCGGCCGTTAGACCGGCACCCTGCCTTTCCCAAAACATAGCTATGCAAAGGAATCCCATGTCTTACTCACTCCAGCTCTACACCCTGCGCAACGCCATCCAGGAGGACCTGCCCGGCACCATCCGTAAGGTCGCGGAGATCGGCTTTACCCAGGTTGAGCCCTACAACTTCGTGGCCACGGCAGCAGAGCTCGGTGCAGCCCTGAAGGAAAACGGCCTCACCGCACCCTCAGGCCACGCACCCCTCCTCAGCCAGGACCAGGACGAAATCTTCGCCGCCGCCAAGGCACTGGGCATCAGCACCGTCATCGATCCATATCTGCCTGCCGAGCACTGGCAGAAGGCCGAGGACATCCAGGCCACCGCGGCGAAGCTCAACGAAGCAGCCAAGAAAGGTGCCGAACATGGCATCCGCGTCGGGTACCACAACCACGCCTGGGAACTGGAGTCCCTCATCGAGGGCCGCACAGCTCTCGAGTACTTCGCCGACCTGCTGGACCCCGAAGTGGTCCTTGAAGTGGACACCTACTGGGTTGCCGTGGGCGGCCAGGACCCCGTGGACATCCTGGCGAAGCTGGGCGACAAAGTGAAGTTCATCCACATCAAGGACGGCCCGCTGAACACGGACACCAAAGCGCAACTGCCCGCCGGCAAGGGAAAAGTAGCGGTTCTGGACGTCATTGCCGCTGCCAAGTCCCTCGAGGTTGGCGTCGTGGAGTTTGACGACTACGCCGGAGACATCTTCGAAGGCATCGCCGAAAGCCTCGCCTACCTGACCGCAAACACAGCCGAAGGGGCGAAGGCATGAGCAGCACCACCTCCCGCCGCGGGCCGGTAGGCGTCGCCGTCATCGGCGCCGGGAACATCAGCAAGCAGTACCTGGACAACCTGACCGTCTTCCCTGACCTGAAGGTCCACGTCATCGCCGACCTTTTCGAGGATGCCGCAGCGGCCCGCGCGAAGGAATACGGGATTGCCGAATCCGGCGGAGTGGACGCGGCACTGAACCATCCCGACGTCGAAATCATCGTTAACCTGACCATCCCGTCCGCCCACGTGGAGGTGGCCACGGCCGCYGTCAACGCCGGCAAGCATGTGTGGACCGAGAAGCCGTTCTCGCTGGACCGCGAATCCGGGCTGGGGCTGCTCAAGGCCGCCGACGCTGCCGGGCTGCGGCTGGGCTGCGCACCGGACACGTTCCTTGGCGCCGGGCTGCAGACGGCCCGCCGGCTGATCGAGCGCGGCGACATCGGCACACCGCTGACGGCCATGACCACGTTCCAGACGCCGGGGCCGGAGTCCTGGCACCCCAATCCGGCCTTCCTCTTCCAGTACGGCGCAGGTCCCCTGTTCGACATGGGCCCGTATTACCTCACTGCGCTGGTCCAGACCTTCGGTTCCGTGCGCAAGGTCGCTGCCATCGGCTCCAAGGCCAAGGAAGTCCGGGTCATCGGGTCCGGCCCCAAACTTGGCGAGGAGTTCACGGTGGAGGTCCCGACCCATGTGTCCGCCATGGCCCAGTTCGAGGGCGGCCAGTCCTCGCACAGCGTCTTCTCCTTCGAGTCCCCGCGGCAGCGGATGGGCTTCGTGGAAATCACCGGCACCGAAGCCACCATTTCGCTCCCGGATCCGAACTATTTCGACGGCGACGTGCGGCTCTGGCGTGCGGGGGACAACGAGTGGACGGTTATCCCCGCCACCGGCCCCACGAACGGCCGTGGCATGGGCGTACTGGACATGGCGCGGGCCATCCGGGCAGGAGTTCCCCACCGCGCCACGGGCAACCTCGCCTACCACGTGCTCGACACTATGGTGTCGATTTCCGAGTCCGTGGAATCGGGCACCTTCGTCGACGTCGAAAGCTCCGCCCCGGCGTCCCAGGCCCTCCCCGAGGACTGGGACCCCACAGCGGCCACTCTCTAGGACTCACACCATGAACCCTCCTGACAGCAAAAATGGCACCAACCGGGACGGGCCGCCCCTCGGCGTAGCGATGATCGGCTACGCCTTCATGGGCAAGGCCCACTCCAACGCCTGGCGGAATGTTGCGTCCTTCTTCGACGTCCCGGCCTTCGAGCAGAAAGTGCTCGTGGGCCGGGACGCCGGGCAGGTCGCAGCGGCCGCCTCGAAATACGGCTGGGAGGAGTCCGCCACGGACTGGCGCTCGGTCCTGGAGCGGGACGACATTCACCTTGTGGACATCTGCGCCCCCGGCTGGATGCACGCCGAAATCGCCATCGCGGCGCTTGAGGCGGGCAAGCACGTCCTGGTCGAGAAGCCCTTGGCGAACACCCTGGCCGAGGCCGAGGCGATGGCTGACGCTGCCCGGGCCGCCCGGGAACGTGGCGTCCAATCCATGATCGGGTTCAACTACCGGCGGGTGCCGGCCCTGGCGCTGGCCAGGGAGCTTATCGCCGAAGGCCGGCTTGGCACGGTCCGGCACGTCCGCGCCGCGTACCTGCAGGACTGGCTGGTGGACGCCGACTCCCCCATGACGTGGCGGCTGAACAAGGAAACCGCCGGGTCCGGCGCCTTGGGCGACATCGCGTCCCACGCGATCGACCAGGTCATGTTCCTGCTGGGCGGTTCCGTCACCGAAGTCTCCGGCCGGCTGCATACCTTCGTGACCAGCCGCCCCGGGGCGGACGGCCCGGAAGAGGTAACAGTCGACGACGCCGCCTGGGCCACGCTGACCCTGGACTCGGGGACCATCGCCTCCGTGGAGGTTTCGCGCATGGCCACCGGACAGAAGAACAGCCTGAAGCTGGAGATTTACGGGGACAAGGGCTCCCTCCTGTTCGACCTGGAAACCATCAACGAGCTCGGTTTCCTGGACGCCACCCTGCCCGTCCGGGAACAGGGCTTCCGGCGGATCCTGGTGAACGAACCTGGGCATCCCTACATGGACGCTTGGTGGCCCCAGGGCCACGTGATCGGCTGGGAACACACCTTCACGCACGAAATCCGGGACTTCCTCGCCGCGATCGAGGGCGGCACCCCGCCGTCGCCGTCGTTCGAAGAGGGCCTGGCCGTGCAGCGGGTCCTGGCCGCCATCGAAGAGTCCGCCAACGCCAAATCCGCCATCATCCAGCTCACCACCGCACTCGTCCCTGCCTCTGAAGGAGCCTGACATGCCCCGCCCGTACACCCTGTTCACCGGCCAGTGGGCCGACCTCCCGTTCGAGGAAGTCGCGCGCCTGGCTTCCGGCTGGGGCTACGACGGCCTCGAAATCGCCGTCTCCGGTGATCACCTGGACGCCTGGCGCTGGGACGAACCCGGCTACGTCGAGTCCAAACTCGCCGTCCTGGAGAAGTACAACCTTAAAGTCTGGGCCATCTCCAACCACCTCAAGGGCCAGGCCGTGTGCGATGACCCCATCGACTTCCGGCACGAAGCCATCGTCGGGTCGAAGGTCTGGGGCGACGGCGACCCCGAAGGTGTCCGGCAGCGCGCGGCCGAGGAGATGAAGCACACTGCCCGGCTCGCCAAGGCTCTCGGCGTGGACACCGTCGTCGGCTTCACCGGATCCTCGATTTGGCAGTATATTGCCATGTTCCCGCCTGTCCCCGAGAAGGTCATCGAGGCCGGTTACCAGGACTTCGCGGACCGCTGGAACCCCATCCTGGACGTTTTCGACGAATGCGGCGTCCGGTTCGCCCACGAGGTCCACCCGAGCGAGATCGCGTACGACTACTGGACCACCGTCCGCACCCTCGAAGCGATCGGCCACCGCGAAGCGTTCGGCCTGAACTGGGATCCGTCCCACTTCATGTGGCAGGGTATCGATCCCGTCTCGTTCATCTGGGATTTCAAGGACCGGATCTACCACGTGGACTGTAAAGACACCAAGCTCCGTCAGACCGGCCGGAACACCGTCCTGGGCTCGCACCTGCCCTGGGGCGACCCGCGCCGCGGCTGGGACTTCGTCTCCGCCGGACGCGGCGACGTGCCGTGGGAATCCTCCTTCCGGGCGCTGGCCGCGATCGGCTATGACGGCCCCATCTCCGTCGAATGGGAAGATGCCGGCATGGACCGCCTCCACGGCGCCCCCGAAGCCCTCGCCGCGCTGAAGAAGTTCGACTTCCCGGCGTCGAACACCTCCTTTGACGCCGCCTTCAGCAGCAAAGACTAGGACCAACCGACGTGATCCGCACCCTTCAACCAGGTCAACGCTGCGAGGTGTGGATCGCGTCGGTCACCGGCCAGGCCGAGCTGCTCTACGGCACCAACGATGTGCTTTTTGAAGCACCGAACTGGACCCTGGACGGCTCCTCACTTGTCCTCAACGGGGACGGAAAGCTGTGGACGCTGGCCGTAGCAGGCGGCGAGCCCGCGGAGGTCCCACTCAACGGCGTCCCGGACCTCAACAATGACCACGTCCTGGCCCCCGATGGCAGGCACATTTTCCTGTCGGCCAACGACGGTCACATCTACCGTGCGCCGCTCGGCGGCGGTCAAACCGAGAGAATCACGGCCGACGACGGGTCCTTCCATTTCCTGCACGGCGTCAGCCCGGACGGCAAGGAACTCTCCTACGTGGCTATCGAGGCGGGTGACTTTACCCAGCCCGGTCGCCTCATGACCATGGCGTCCGACGGCGGCGCTCCCGCCAGAATCGACGTTGGCGGCGGGCACTGCGACGGGCCGGAATATTCGCCGGACGGCAAATGGCTCTACCTGAATACGGAGTCCTTCACCACGGCCCCGGGCCACGCCCAGCTCGCCCGGGTGCAGGTAGACGGAACCGGATTCGAACGGCTCCTCGAATCCAGGACCGTCGACTGGTTCCCGCACCTCTCCCCCGACGGTCGCTTCGCCACTTACATCCGGTTTCCCGGCGGAACGGCAGGCCACCCCGCGGACCTGCCGGTCGCCGTCGTCCTTGTTTCCACTGACGACTGGGCACGGCCGCTTCAGACCTGGCCGCTCTTCGGCGGCCAAGGTACCCTCAACGTCAACAGCTGGTCGCCGGATTCCCGGCGCTTTGCGTTTGTGGCGTACCCGCTCACCGACCCCTCAAAGGACTAAGCCCATGACTCCAGGTAACGGCACCGCAGGCGGCAACGGCACGTCCAACGGGAAAATCCGCTGGGGGATCCTCGGCACCGGCTTCATCGCCGGGCTTCAAACGCAGGACCTGCAAGAGCATGGCTTCACCGTACAGGCGGTCGGCTCCCGCTCACTGGAATCGGCCAGGGCGTTCGCGGAACAGCACGGTGTGGCAGCCGCGCATGGCAGCTACGGCGCGCTCGTGGCAGACCCCGCCGTGGATGTCGTTTACATCGCCACGCCGCACCCGTTCCACCATGCGAACGCCCTGCTCGCCCTCAATGCCGGGAAGCACGTGCTGGTGGAGAAATCCTTCACCATGAATGCCCGCGAAGCGGAGGAGGTCTTTGACCTGGCCGCGTCCAAGGGGCTGGTGGCGCTGGAAGCCATGTGGAGCCGCTTCCTCCCGCATATGATCCGCCTGCGTGAAGTCATCGCGGACGGCGCCATCGGGGTGGTCCGGAAGGTCATCGCCAGCCACAACCAAAATCTCCCCAAGGATCCCGCGCACAGGCTCAACGATCCTGCCCTGGGCGGCGGAGCGTTGCTTGACCTGGGCGTCTACCCTGTCTCCCTCTCCATCGACATCCTGGGAGCTCCGGAATCCATCCGGGCCAGCGCCTCCATGACAGCAACCGGCGTGGACCGCCAGACCGCGGCGATCTTCGAGTATGGGCCAGGGCAGCAGGCCATCATTGACTGTGAACTCGATGCGGCTGGCCCCAACCGTGCAGTGGTGATCGGGACGGCCGGGTGGATCGACATCGAACCCACCTGGTACAACCCCACGCCCTTTACCGTTTTTGATGCGCAGGGCAACGTCCTCGAGCGGTTCGACCAGCCAGTGAGCGGCCGGGGCATGCAATACCAGGCAGCGGAACTCGAACGCTTGATCGTGTCCGGTTCCACCGCCGGCACCGTCCTGCCGCCGGGCCAGAGCGTGGCGGTGATGGCGGCGATGGACGAGATCCGCCGCCAGATTGGGCTGAGTTACCCGGCTGACGCCCTGGTTGGTGCCAAGTGACAGTCCTGGCCGGCGGCTAGAGTTTTCTGCATGACCCACACCATCCGCAAAAGCCACAACGGACGACGCCGGTGCACTCGCCGAACTCGCGGCGGTCACCTTTCCGCTGGCGTGCCCGCCGTCGTCGTCACCGGAGGACATTGCCGCCCACCTGGCCAACACTCTGAGTGAGGAGCACTTCCGCGGATACCTTGCTGACCCCGCTGTCACCATTCTGGTTATTGATGTGCGCGGCAGCCTGCGCGGCTACAGCCTGCTCGTCAACCGTCCCGCGGCGGACCCGGATGTGGCCTCCGCCCTGACGCTCCTGCCCTCGGTCGAACTCAGCAAGTGCTACGTCCACCCTGAGCACCACGGGCTGGGCGCCGCGGCGGAACTGATGCACGCCAGCCTTGACCCGGCGGCTGCCGCCGGCGCGGCCGGGGTGTGGCTGGGCGTCAACAGCCAGAACGCCCGGGCTATCCGCTTCTACGAAAAATCTGGCTTCCGGAAGGTCGGCACCAAGTCCTTCAGGCTGGGCAGCACTGTGGAGCACGACTTCGTGATGGAACGCGCGTTGCCTCAGTAGTCGACTGCCCTAATCGCCGGCCTGTCCAGCGAGCCCATCGTCCAGGGCTGGTCGTGGCTCCTTCAGCAGCTTCAGTTCGGGTGGAAGGCCGTCGATAATTCCTTCCTGCCGGTTCGCCCGGATGGAAACCCTGGCATGTCCCAGCCGCACGTTGTCGGCCCTGAAGTCTCCCTTGTCCTCGGCCAGGATCGGGGCCAGGTGGACAACACCGCGGGTAAAGTCGGGGTCAAAGCGGAGCAGGATACGGGCAAGCTGGATAGGCGCCGCCGCGGACCAGGCCTGCGGGGAACACGCCGTCGGGTAGGGTACCGGTCCCGAGTATTCGCTGCGGTCGAAGCCGCAGAACAGTTCCGGCAGTTGACCGTCAAAATGGGCGGCGGCATCAAATATCCCCCGCGCCACCCGTTTGGCCTCCGCCACGAACCCGTAGCGCATCAGGCCCGTAGCCACAAGGGCGGAGTCGTGTGGCCACACCGATCCGTTGTGGTAGCTCACCGGGTTGTAGGCTGCCATGTCGGAGGCCAGCGTCCGGATACCCCAGCCGGTGAACATCTTCGGCGACATCAGCCGCTCCACCACCTGTGGCGCTTTGTCCTCGTCCACGATGCCAACCCACAGACAGTGGCCCATGTTCGAGGTACAGGAATCCACCGGGTTCTTATCTTTGTCCAACGCTACGGCGTAGTAGCCCTTGTCCGGCAGCCAGAATTTCTCGTTGAAAGCCTTCTTCAGCGATGCGGCACGCTGAGCCCAACGGTGTTCTGTCTCGGCGTCCCCCGCGGAGCCTGCCAGCAGCGAGCGTGCGAGGTAGGCGGCATAGACGTAGCCCTGGACTTCGCAGAGCGCGATGGGAGCCTCCGCCATCCGCCCGTCGGCAAAATTGATGCCGTCCCAGGAATCCTTCCACCCCTGGTTCACCAGGCCGTGAGTGTTGGGCCGGAGGTATTCCACAAAGCCGTCACCGTCGCGGTCACCGTACTTCTCAATCCACTCAAGGGCCCGGTCTGCATGCGGCAGCAGGGAATCGATGACGTCATCGGACAGCCCCCACCTGCTGAGCTCACCGAGCACACTGACAAACAGCGGGGTGGCATCGGCAGTGCCGTAATACGCGGTTCCCCCCAGGGAGAGGCCGGCCGTCACCCCAAGGCGTACTTCGTGCGGAATGCGTCCGGGCTCTTCCTCGGAGTCGTTATCGACTTTGGAGCCCTGGAGGCCCGCCAGGGTCTGGAGGGTTCCGGCAGCCAAGGTCGAGTCCACCAGCAGGGCCATATAGGAGGAGAGCAGCGAGTCCCGGCCGAACAGCGCCATGAACCAGGGCGCACCGGCCGCCACGGCAGCGCGGTCCGGATGCTCAGCGTCGAAAATCCTCAACAACCCCAGGTCGGTTTGGCTCCGCTGCAGCGTAGCCTCGATGCTGGCGTCCGCGAGGGAAAGGCGGGGGACATTTTCTTCCCACGCCAGGTGCCGCTGCACGCCCGTCCGGTGTCGGGGCAAGCCCCCTTCAGTGAAGGGTTCATTCGGGGCGGCACCGTTGATGAGGGGGACCACTATGACGCTGGTGGACCACTTGCCGCGCGCCGGGATGTGCGCGTGGAACCGAAGGGCGTCGACGGTCACTTCGGCCCGCGCGGCCCGGATCGCCGAGCCGCGCCGCTGACCGTTGCGGACAGCTTCGACCAGGAGTTCTGCGCCGTTGACAGTCCGGGTCAGGCTGTCCTCATTGATCGGGCGGCCCCCCTTGACGTCGAAGAGATCGGCCTGGTCCGCGTCCACCAGGAGTTCGATGTCGCAGTCCACATCTTCCGAGGAATAGTTCTCAAGGGTGATGTCGTCCTGGAGTCCGGGTCCGATGTGACGTTCCTGACGGACCACCAGTGGACTGTCGAACCGGCCGTCCGGCCACCTGGCGCGGCCCACGAAGGTGGCCTCGTAGGCGTCGGGCCGGTGCGCGACCAGAGGTTCACGGAGCGCACCGTTGATGCGCAGGATCCACCGGGACAACACCCTGGTGTCCTGATAGAACGCCCCGCTTGTTCCTCCCTCGGAGCTGATGTCACCACTGTGGGACGAGATGCAGAAGGAAGACCCTTCCACCAGGGTTACGGCGTCGGCCCCGCCGATATCCGCTTCCGTATCGGCATTCCAAGCAGTCATGGCTGCGCTCCTTCCTCAGGGCCGCCGGATGGAAATCGGACCCGGTTCCGGCGCCCGGACAAGTGTCCCCCTTCAGCGATTCTGGTGGACGTAAGAATCATCCGGAGCCCCTGTCTCCCGACTCTTTTCCACGAGTTTTGCGAACAGATCCAGATGGTTGAGCACCATCTTCTCCGTGCTGAACATCTTGATTGCCCTGTCCCTGCAGTGCGATCTGTCCAGCGCGGCGGCAAGCGGAAGAAACCTGTGCAGCTCGTCCGTCGGCGCCAGGTAACCCGTTTTGCCGTCATCCACGATTTCAGGAGCAGCGCCGATAGGCGTTCCCACCACGGGTGTGCCTGTTGAAAGTGATTCGATCATGACCAGTCCGAATGGTTCGGGCCATTGAATGGGATTGAGGAATGCCATCGCTTCACCCATCAGGCGGTACTTGTCGGCGTCCCCCAACTCGCCGAGGAACTCCTCGTTGGTGCCCAGGAGCGGCTCAACCACTGAGCGGAAGTACTCAATCTCCCCCGGCTCGCGCATCTTGGCCGCAATCCGCAGCGGGATGCCTGCCCTGCGCGCAATGTTGATGGCTTCAACCACGCCCTTGTCCGGGCACATCCTGCCGACGAAGCAGGCATAGCCTCCGCCCCCTGAGCCAACAGGCACACCGGCGACGTCCATGCCATGGTGGATCACCTGCGTGATGGGCACATCGGGGACCCTTGAGGCCTGGTCACGCGAGATGGAGATGATGGCTGTGTCGCCCGCCATCGCACGGTACAGATCCGCCGACGCCGGAATGAGGGGGCCGTGAATGGTGGTTACAACAGGGGCTCTGGATCTCCTCCGGCCCACCAGCGGCCCGGCCAGGGTGTGGTCATGGATGATGTCCGCATCGCCCAAGCCGTCATAGGCCCTGATGACGTGGCTGAGTTCTGAGAGTGCCATGCCCATTTCCGCTGGTTCGGAAGGCCGCATCCCTGGTACCAAAGGTGCCGGACAGACGCTGTCCGACGCTGCGGCGAGCATGACATCGTGCCCGGCCGCAATAAAACCCCGGGCAAGGGAGTCAACAACCCGCTCTATGCCCCCGTATCCGGCTGGTGGAATGGGAATCCATGGTGCTGCAATAAGTCCTATCCGCATGCTTTCCTCCGTGAGGACACATGCCACGCCCCCAGAAATGGCGAGTGAAGTGAGTTCAAGAAAGGCCGTTGCTTAACCTGCTGTTCTGACTATTACCCTGCCCGGGGTCCCATTTCAACCCCCGACGTGACAAAGCGAACACACCGCACCGGGAATGCCTTCCGCCCGGAGACGGTTGTGGCCAGCATGAAGATTGAGATCTGGTCAGACGTCGCGTGTCCCTGGTGCTACATCGGAAAGCGCCGGTTTGAGGCTGCCTTGGCCGAGTTCCCGCACCGCGACTCCGTGGACGTGACGTGGCGCAGCTACCAGCTGGATCCCAGCCTCCCGGAGCATTACGAAGGCACCGAACTTGAATACCTGAGCCGGATCAAGGGCATGGCCCAGCAGCAGGTCGCCCAGATGTTTGAGCATGTCAGCACCCAGGCCAAGGGTGAGGGCCTTAACTACCGCTTCGACCAGGTGGTGGTGGCCAACAGCTTCACCGCCCACCGCCTGATCCACCTTGCTGCCCGGCACGGGCAACAGGATGCCGCGAAGGAACGCCTGCTGAGTGACCACTTCGAGCACGGCAAGGACATCGGCAGCCAGGGCTACCTCACGGAACTGGGCCTCGCGCTGGGCATCAATGCCGCAGAAGTAGCTGAGCTCTTCACCACGGACAAGTACGCCGACGCCGTCCGCTTCGACTTCGAGGAAGCCCGCGCACTGGGGATCACCGGTGTGCCGTTCTTCGTCATCGACCGTAAGTTCGGGCTCTCCGGTGCCCAGCCTGCGGAAACGTTCACCGCTGCGCTCAACCAGGCCTGGCAGGAGGCCAGCCCGCTGGTACTGGTCAACGCCGCGGACGGCGATGCCTGCGGCCCGGACGGCTGCGCCGTTTAGCCCACCCCGTTTACTGACACATCGCGATAAAGTGTCTGTATGCCCAGGATTTCGGCGGCCACCAACGCCGCGCAACGCGCCGACACGCAGCGCCGGATCCTGACGGCCTTTGGTGAGCTGCTCTTTACCCATGGCCTGCCCGGGCTGACCATGACAGACGTCGCACGGCATGCCGGCGTCGGGCGCACAGCGGTCTACAACTATTACGCCGATATCGAAGAGCTGCTGATCTCCTACGCCCTGGATGAGACCGAGCGGTTCCTCGCCGAGTTGCGGGACGCCCTTGCCGCGGTGGACAACCCCGTCGAGCGTCTGGCGCTGTACGTCCGCACCCAGGTGGAGGACCTCAGCCGCCGCCACCTCCCGCCCGGACCTGCCATGGCGGCGGTGCTGTCGCCGTCGTCCTTTGCCAAACTCGCCGACCATGTGGGTGAACTGAGCGTCATGCTGCAGGGCATCCTGCGCGACGGCATGGCGCAGGGCTACCTGCCGGAGGCTGACATCGGCCAGCAGGCACAACTGATCCACGGGACCCTGTCCTCCAGTGCCGCCCGCGGCAGCAATGAACCCGCCGAACTTGAGGCGCGTATCGCCAGGACGGTGCGGTTCATCCAGTTGGGCGCCGGAGCCAGGTTCGACGACGACGGCGCTCCCATCAGCGCTAAGGCGCCCCTGCCCTAATCCCCTGCGTTGCTCTATCAGTCCCGGTCGTTATCCGGCAGGTTTGGCAACCAAAGGTGATAGAGCAACACTTAGGGCGTGGGCGTGGGCGTCGGAATGACAGGCCACTTGGCGTCGTCGGCGATCCGTCGGCTTTCCCGCGGACAGCTGAGCGTACCGGGAGTCTGGTCCACCCGGTCCGCAGCGGCCAGCTCTTTGTAGTCGCCGGCAAGGATCACGTCCACGCTGGCGTCGGTCCGGCCGTCCTGGAAGTAGTCGGAGCCCGGCACATTCCGCTGGACGGTGAAGGCCGCCGCTTGTCCGGCCGCACCCGAAACCACTGCAGCCACGCCACGGTAGCCCGCTTCGGTGTTGGACACGTTCCCGACCACAAACTTCCGCGCCAGGAGTTCGTCCGCCGCCGTGCGGGCCAGTCCGGGCCGGCTGGTGGAGTTGAAGACGTTGAGGTTGATCTGTTCTGGCGGGGTGTAGTCGAAGGTGGTCACGGGACACGTGCTCCGGGGCTCGTCGCTGGCCGCCGTCGACGGGAGCTTCAAATGCCCGTTGATGATGGCGAGCGCCGTGATGATGGCCCCGGCAATGAGGCCCAGCAGCAGGACCAGCACCACGCCGTGCATGACCCTGCGGCGGAGCCGGACGGGATCGTCGGGATCCCCCGCCGCTTCAAAGGTGGCGCGCAGTTCCGGGCCGGTAACAACACGGTGCCCGTGGAGGACCCGTGCATCCTTAGGTTTCCTAGCCATCTATCACCAGCACTCGGGCATGGATGGCGGTGCGCTGGTGCAGCGCTGTCCGGACGGCGCGGTGCAGCCCGTCCTCCAGGTAGAGGGTTCCCCGGTACTGCACCACGTGGGGGAAAAGGTCGCCGAAAAACGTGGAGTCCTCCGCCAGGAGCGCCTCAAGGTCCAGGGTCCGCTTAGTGGTCACCAGTTCGTCCAGGCGGACGGGGCGCGGCGGCAGTGACGCCCACTGTTTGGGCGTGGTGTAACCATGGTCGGGGTACGGGCGTCCCTCGCCCACAGCTTTGAAGATCACCCTGCAACCCTAGGCACCTTGACGGCCCAAGAGAAGAGTCCGGCCCGCGCCGTTTCAAGGTTGTAGCCAAACAGTGACCATCCGTTGCAGGGCCGCCGGCTTTGGGCCGATCGCACCGGGACGCGGGCCGGGACGCAGGCCGGGACGCAGGCCGGCGGCTGACACAATGGACCCATGACTGCATCCGATTTCCCCGCCAGCTCCGCCCCCGGCGTCCGCCTGCCGTCCACCCCGCCGCTCGCCCTTCTGCTGGACGTGGACGGTCCCGTGGCGAGCCCGGTGACCCGTGACGTGCAGCCGGGCATCATCGCCGACATGGTGGCACTGGCGAGCGCTGGTATTCCCGTCATCTTCAACACCGGCCGCTCCGATACGTTCATCCGGGAACAGGTCATGGAACCCATGATCGCCGTCGGTATGCCGGCCGGAACCGTCATCCACGCCATCTGCGAAAAGGGCGCCGTCTGGTTCAGCTATACCGCTGCCGGCCCCGGCCCCATCCACGTTGACCACGAGCTGGCCGTGCCCAAGGCCTATGGCGATGACGTTCGCAGGCTTGTGGCCGAGGACTATTCGGCCCACATGTTCTTCGACGAGACGAAGCGGGCCATGGTGTCCGTGGAGCAGCACATCGAGGTGCCCTCCGCCGATTACCTCGCCGAGCAGAAGCTCTTCGACTCGGACGCCATGGACCTGATGGTCCGCCACGGCCTGGGTGTGGTCCGCCTTGACCATCACGCACCGAATTCCGACGACGTTGTGGACTACCGCTTTGACCCCACCATCATTTCCACCGATATTGAGTCGGTGCGGCTGGGCAAGGATCTGGGAGCCAGCCGCGCTGTGGAACTGCTGGCGGCACAGGGCATCACGCCGCAGGCTTGGCGGACCATGGGCGACTCCCGCACTGACTACGCCATGGCCGACTGGCTGCATCACAACGACCATTCCGTGAAGCACGTTGACGTCCGCCCGGCGGACGGCGTTCCGGTCAAACCCTATGACGTGCTCACCGCAACGGACCTGGGGCTTGGCAGCGAAGTAATCCACGACGACGCCGGCGCGGCTTTCCTTCGCGGCTGGCGGGAGTCCGTGGGCAGCTGAGCCCCTGCCTGGTGGCGCGCCGCCCTGCCCGGAGCCGTGCGTTTTGAGGCTACCGCTATCATTCAATTAATACCGCATACCAGTTAACCGCGACGGAGACAACCATTACAGAAGCACCCGTTACAGAAGCAACAGAAGCACCCGTCACAGAAGCGCCTGTCCAGGACGAGATTTATTACGGCGGCCAGGCGTCGGCAGAACCACGCACGCATGCCGAGGTAACCTCCCCGGCTGCCGAGGCGCGCCTGAAGCACCGCGAGGATGTGGTCCGGCACAAAGGCCGGTATGCCCTCATTAACCACAACCGGACCCCCTACCAGGCCATGGTTGAGGATCTGCTGTTCCTGCGCAACGTGCTGGCCGGCGCTGGCCTGGACTACCTCCTGGTCCGTGGAAACAACGACCGCCCTGTCATCGCCCTGGACTGGAAGAACCGCAAAAAGCTGCGGACCGCCCTGGTGGAAGCCTGCCGCAACGAGCCCGTCTACTCCATGACGGTTGACGCGAAGAAGAAATCATCCGTCCTGGTGGCCGATGGGGAGCTCTCGCGCAACCGGCAGGCCCGCATCTTCCGGATCTACCGTCCCCGGGTTGAACCTGACGGCGGCTTCGAGTTCGGTTCCTCTGCCGGCGTCCAGATTGAGCTCTGGAGCTTCGACGGTAACCAGATCACCCTGCCCATCGAGAACTCCCTCACCCGCCGAACCATGCTCGCGCAGGACGCTGTCCGTGGCACCGTGGAGCGGTACGGCCACTCCTGGCCGACCATCGAGAATATGTTCGCGGACCACGCAAGTGACATCAGTTTCGACATTGACCTGGTGTTCTCCTGGGTGGACGGCAGTTCCCCTGAGTACATCGCCGCCCGCCGCGCCCAGCAGAAGGGTGTGGTTCTCGGCGAAGGCGACGACAACGAAGCACGTTTTCGGCAGATCAACGAACTCAAGTACGCCCTGCGTTCGGTGTACATGTTTGCGCCGTGGATCCGCCGTATCTTCATCGCAACGGACTCCCCTGCGCCGGAATGGCTCGCCGAGCACCCGTCCGTGACCATCGTCCGCAGCGAAGAGTTCTTTTCTGACCCGTCAGTGCTGCCCACGCACAACTCGCAGGCGGTGGAATGCCAGCTGCACAACATCGAAGGCCTCTCGGAGCACTTCCTGTATTCCAACGACGATATGTTCTTCGGCCGGCCTGTCGGGCCTGACCTGTTCTTCACGCCGGGCGGCATCACCAAATTCATCGAGGCCGAGACACGGATCGGGCTGGGCGACAACGACGCCGAGCGCAGCGGCTTCGAGAACGCGGCCCGCGTTAACCGCAAGCTGCTCTGGGACCGCTTTGGCCGCATCACCACTAGGCACCTCGAGCACACTGCCGCGCCCCTGCGGCGCAGCGTGGTGGCCACCATGGAGCGGGAGTTCCCCGACGAGTTCCAGAAGACGGCAGCCAGCCGGTTCCGCGCCGCGGACAACATCTCGGTGACCAACTCGTTCTACCACTACTACGCCCTGCTCACAGGCCGGGCTGTCACCCAGACAGCGGCCAAAGTGCGCTACGTAGACACAACCATGCGTGCAGGGTTGAACTACCTGCCCAAACTGCTGTCCAAGCGGAACATGGACTTCTTCTGCCTCAACGACGGCAGCTTCCCGGAAGTCCCGGCGGATGAACGGGCCCGGCTGGTAACGGACTTCCTGGAGAAGTACTACCCCATTAAGGCGCCCTGGGAACTGTAAAGCCGGGAACAGCCGACCGCACCCCTGCCCTGGGCGCTGCCGCTAGATAGCGTAAGGCAGGGAAACCTTGGTGGGAGTCCCGACTTTTGCTTTGTCCGGGATACGGATACCGGCCGCAGCCAGCCGCTCGGCGGTCATCTCGGCGGTTACGTGCTCGCCCACGGTGGGCGTGCTGCCCAACGGAACCACGGAATGGACAATGGTGTGCTCGTAGACGTGCACCTGGTTGAACGCCTGCCCGCCGTCCCGGCCACGCGTGCCGCCCACTCCAACGTTGAGATCCTGGGTGTAGCACGTGGCCGATGCCACGGACACTGGGATCCCCGCGAACGTGGCTGTGGTTGAGTAATGCAGGTGCCCGGCGAGAATGGCCCGAACGTCCGAGTTGCGGACCACTGCGGCCAGGCTTGCCTGATCGCGCAGTTCCACCAGGACGGCCAGGTCCAGGACGGACGGGACCGGTGGGTGGTGGAGCGCGAGGATGGTGCCGTCGGGCGCGGGTGTCTCCAGCTCACGGGCCAGCCACTCCAGCTGCGAGGTACTCAGCTCGCCGTGGTGGTAGCCGGGGACCGACGTATCCAAAGTGATGACGCGCAGGCCGTTGATGAAGTAGCTGTGATCCACCGGTGTATCGCTGGCCGGCTGATCCAGCAGGCCGGTCCGGAAGTTGGCCCGGTTGTCATGGTTTCCCATCGCCCAGATGACACGCGCGCCCAGGTCTTCGCAGGCGGGATCAACGATTGCCCTTAGCTTTGCGTAGGCCTCTGGATGGCCCTGGTCAGCGAGGTCACCGGTGAAGATCACGGCCTCGGGCCGCGCGCCGGAAGCCCGGACTTCATCGAAAAGCTGGATGAGCTTCGATTCGCTGTCAACTGCGCCGTAGAGGGGATCCGGACCTCCCATCAGGTGGGGGTCGCTCAGGTGGAGAAGGAAGTGGCGCGGCCGGGGATGTTCGGCCTCGATGTGCTTCATTGCTGCCTCTGTGGTTGGTGGGAAACGGCGTTTCCCTTCTACCCTTCAGTAACCTTTATCAAACCAGATATTGGGGAAACTTTGAGTAAATTACTGCGGCCAAGTTGGAAAAAAGCAAAAGATTTACGCGACTGAATGACCTGACGGGCTTTCCGGCCCATCAAATTCGGCCAGTGCCTGCTCAATTGCGTCGAGGACCTCGGGTGAGTCGGGTACGACGGTGGGGGCGAAGCGTCCCACCACCTCGCCGGCACGGTTGATCAGGAACTTCTCAAAGTTCCACTTCACCAGGCCGGGCAGCACGCTGGTCTTGAACTTGGTCAGTTCCGCATAGAGCGGATGCTGGTCCTTGCCCCGCACGTTGGCCTTGGCCGTCAGGGGAAAGGACACACCGAAGTTCCGCTCGCAGAACTCGGCGATCTCGCTGTCCGTGCCCGGCTCCTGACCGGCGAACTGGTTGCACGGCACACCGAGGATCTCAAAGCCCCGGTCCCGGAACTTCTCGTACAAGGTTTCGAGGCCGGCGTACTGCGGTGTCAGTCCGCACTGCGACGCCACATTGACCACCATCACCACGTTTCCCTTGAACCGGCCGAAGTCGGTCCGGGTGCCGTCGTTGAGCGTCAGCGGGATGGTGTAAAGAGAGGTCACAGCGCCGTCCTTGGAAGGTTGGTTATGAAGGTGATTCGTTGCCAACCATCAACAGTACTGGCGATCGCTGGGAGATTTCTGTCAGGGTTTCGTCGGGGCGGGCACCGACGCAGTGGTTGTGGCTGATGTTTCGGGCGACGATGTGGTGGTTCCGGGCGGAGCCGCAGCAGCCGGAGTCGTGCTTGGTGGCGTCGCCGGGTGCTCTGATTCAGAGGGAGCCCTTGCTGCCGGTGCCGACGTGGGCACGGGGGCGGCGGGCGGCGGAGTTGTTGGCGTCGCCGGTGCAGGTGCTGCCGTGGTAGCAGGTGGGGGTGGCGGTGCCGTCACCGGAGGTGCTGCGGTGGAAGTCGCCGTCGGAGTTGCCGCCGCCGGCGGTGTCGAACCAGTGGCCGGCGCAGTCCCTGACGGAGGAGGGGCGCCGGGCGCTGGCGTCGTTTGCGTCGCAGGTGCTGACGTCGTCGCAGGTGCTGACGTCGTCGCAGGTGCTGTCGTCGTCGCAGGCGACGAAGTCCCCGAGGGCGGAGGCGTGGTAGCCGCAGGCGTTGCGGTCGCAGTCGGCGGTGGCGTCGCGGAACCAGTCGTCGACGGCGAAGCGGTGCCGGACGGCGAGGCGGTGCCAGTCGTCGACGGCGAAGCCGTGCCGGACGGCGAGGCGGTGCCAGTCGTCGACGGCGAAGCAGTCCCAGACGGGGTTGCGGTTGCTGTTGGTGACGGAGATGCCGTTGGCGTGGCAGTTGACGTCGCCGGCACGGCGAGCGTCGCCGCCGGCGGTGCAGGCAGTTCCTCTTCACCGTGGAGGACAGTGTGGCTGTTGTCCGTGGCGACCGGAATAGCCCACGGCTGGGCACTGGCCCCGTCCGCGGCCTTGCCCTCGTAACTGACCATGGCAATGTCCGCCAGCGTGTCCACCTGATGGATCGGCAAGAGCGTCCAGTTCAGCGGATTGGTGTGTACGCCATGGAGGATGGTCTCAAAATGAAGGTGACACCCCGTGGACCAGCCGGTGGTGCCCACCCGTGCGATGACCTGGCCCACCTGCACGGCGTCCCCGGTGTGGACGGCGATGGCCTCCAAGTGGTTGTACGTGGTGATCAGGCCGTTGCCGTGGTCAATTTCCACGCGGTTGCCACCGCCCCAGGGATGCCACCCAGCGGCCCGGACCACGCCGGTATCGGCGGCATACACCCTAGTGCCGCAGCCCGCGGCGAAGTCCTGGCCGAGGTGGAAGTCCCCTGCCTGGCCCGAGATGGGACTGATGCGGAACCCGAAGGGCGAGCTTGCCGTGAGTACTTCAAGGGGGGACATCAGGGAGCCTTCCGGCGGCCGGCTCAGCTGCGCGGAAGCCACATTCAGCGGAGCCTTTCCATCCTTTGCGATCGTCCTGACCATGGTGCGGCCGAAGGGGACCAGCGACCTGCCGTCCGTCRGGATAGCCGGATTCAAGGCGGATGCACCCACATGGTCGGTGACGGCCTGCGGTGCAGCGCCGCCGGTCTGGAGCGCCGGGGCGGCCGGTAGCCCAAGGGCGAACGCAGCCGCAACGATGGCCGCGCCGGCTGCCAGCGCGCGCGCAGCCCTCGCACAGGCGCCAGGAGACTGCTTGTCCCGGCCGGAACCCCAATGATTTCCCACTCGCTGACTCCCGGTTGGCCCGTCGGACCCCAATCCGGACGAGCTTTCCATCCCATGGGACCACACAACCCCCGGGCTGTGAACCCCTTGTCCCGAGCTTGAGGAATACTTGTGGATTCTGCGGCAATCCCTCCCCGCCCGGTCATCGGCAAGAATGGTTTCATGCGCAATTTCCTCAGGGAATGGCAAGGCGAACTGAAGCGCGTTTTCACTGGAAGCGCGGACGCCCTGCCTGAGTGGGTTCCACGGCTGGCGGACGGGAATGACGCCGGCTATCACCTTCCGGGTTCAGCGGTCTGGGCGGTGCACGGTTCCATGACCCCTATCGTCGCCGGCATCCGGGCGCTGCTCATGCAGTCACTGCACCCCGCCGCCTTGGCCGGCATCCATGAGCATTCCGATTTCCGGGCCGATCCGCTCAGGAGGCTGGCCCGGACCATCCAGTGGATCTTTACTGTCACCTATGGCTCTACAGCCGCCGCCGAACAAGCTTCAGACAGGGTCCGGCGCCTGCACGTGCCTGTCCAAGGCAGCTACAGCGACCGGCGCGGCGCTGTGCATTCCTATTCGGCCAACGATCCCGAACTGGCCCGCTGGGTTCACCTCGCATTCGTTGACGCTTTCGTCACATCCCATGAGATCTGGGGCAGCAGGATCCCCGGCGGCCCTGATGCGTACGTCAGCGAATGGGCCCAGGCCGGCAGGCTGATGGGAGTGCAGGATCCGCCGCTGACTGAGGCTGACATGAGGCTGCAGCTGGACAGCTACTATCGCAGCGGCGAGCTGCTGGCGGACAGCCGGGTTGCCGAGACCGTCGGCTTCATCCGCAACCCGCCGCTGCACCCGCTGCTGCGGCCCGGCTACCGGATCATCTTCGCCGGCGCCGTATTCAGCCTGGAGCCGCAATACCGCCAGATGCTGGGGTTGGAGATTCCCCGGCTGGGCCCCTTCCCGCTCCCGGTAAGGCTGGCGACGAAGGTGAGTCTCGGCGTCGTACATCTTGCCTTGGGGCGCGGGCCCGGCCCCAGCGAGCAGGCTGCCCGGTCGCGGTTGCGCCGGCTCGGGTATCAGCGCGACTGACCGGCCGGGAATGAAAAAACCCGGTCCTGACAGGGTCAGGACCGGGTTTTTCACTGGCGGAGAATGGGGGATTTGAACCCCCGAGGGCGTTAACCCAACACGCGTTCCAGGCGTGCGCCATAGGCCGCTAGGCGAATTCTCCAGCTGCTTCTGAATCAAAAGCAGACACTAGACTACCTGAACTTTCCAGCATCGCCCAATTGAGCTCGGGGAGCGCCCGTTAACGTCAAAATGGACGCCCCCAATGCGCCCATTCCTACGGAATACCGTTGAGCTGCCGGGTCCGGCCCTCCAGC
The DNA here is from genome assembly GCF_056398665.1 of Pseudarthrobacter sp. 01T43. Lineage (NCBI taxonomy): Bacteria > Bacillati > Actinomycetota > Actinomycetes > Micrococcales > Micrococcaceae > Pseudarthrobacter > Pseudarthrobacter sp. 01T43. Next base: position 198,298 of record NZ_JBFTPV010000001.1, read on the forward strand.
CAGGCCCCGCAGCTCACAATCTTGAGATTGCCCCAATCGGTGTACATACCCATGATCGGCCCTGCCCGCCGGATAAGCAATGAAATTCCTCCCATTTACGCTGGCACCTTGGCAGGATGAAGCCATGACACAGCTGCACGCGTTGGTTGTCTATGTTCCGGAGGCCCACGCTGAGGCGCTGCTCCGGGCGATCGGCGAGGCCGGTGCAGGCAGGATCGGTAACTATTCGCACTGCTCCTTTGCGGCACCGGGGACCGGCCGGTTCACCCCGCTTGCGGGCGCTGAGCCCTTCCTCGGTACCGTGGGATCGGGAGAGCAGGTGCCTGAACTCCGGATCGAGTGCGTTGTGGAGGAAGAGATGCTCGACGCCGTTGTGCTGGCCCTGCGCGAGGCCCACCCGTACGAGGAACCTGCGTTTATGACCTGGCCGGTCAACGGCTGGCGACGTGAGCCACGCCAACCGGGAGAACCGGCAAAGCCCGGCCTCTGACGCCGGTTCGAGGCAAGCCAAAAGTTCGGGTAAAGTTGTCTGCGGCCCCTCATGTGGCGTCATCCTGTTGAACTCCCCCAGGACCGGAAGGTAGCAAGGGTAAATGGGCTCTGGCGGGTGCATGGGGGGTCTTTACTATTCCCCCACAGGGCGGCATACTGTCGGCCCGGATTGGTAGGGTTTTCACGTGACTGTTACAACCACCGCCCTGTACCGCAGATACCGTCCGGACTCCTTCGCTGACGTTATCGGACAGGAACATGTCACGGAGCCGCTGATGACGGCCCTGCGGAAAAACCGGGTCAATCACGCCTACCTCTTCTCCGGTCCGCGCGGCTGCGGCAAGACCACCTCCGCCCGCATCCTGGCCCGCTGCCTGAACTGTGCCCAGGGCCCCACGGACACGCCCTGCGGAACCTGCCCCAGCTGCGTTGAACTTGCCCGCGGCGGTTCGGGCTCCCTGGACGTCATCGAGATCGATGCCGCCAGCCACGGCGGTGTGGACGACGCCCGCGATCTTCGCGAACGCGCAACCTACGCCCCCGTCCGTGACCGCTACAAGATCTTCATCATCGATGAGGCCCACATGGTCACGCCGGCCGGCTTCAACGCCCTCCTCAAGATCGTCGAAGAACCGCCGGAGCACATCAAGTTCATCTTCGCCACCACGGAGCCGGACAAAGTCATCGGCACCATCCGCTCCCGCACCCACCACTACCCCTTCCGGCTGGTACCGCCCGAGCCCCTGATGGCGTACCTGGAACTGCTGTGCAAACAGGAAAATGTGCCTGTGGCCCCGGGTGTGCTGTCCCTGGTGGTCAGGGCCGGCGGCGGGTCGGTCCGCGATTCCCTGTCCGTGCTGGATCAGCTCATGGCCGGCGCCGGTGCCAACGGCCTTGACTACGAACTGGCTGTGGCCCTCCTCGGTTACACCCACGCGTCACTGCTCGATGACGTGGTGGAAGCCGTGGCCGCGTCCGACGCCGCCACGGTTTTCAAGGCGGTGGACCGTGTCATCCAGACCGGCCACGATCCCCGCCGATTCGTCGAGGATCTGCTGGAACGCTTCCGCGACCTCATCATCGTCCAAGCGATGCCCGAAAGCGCCCAGGTGATCCTGCGCGGCATGCCGGCAGACCAGATCGCCCGGCTCCAGAACCAGGCGCACAACCTCGGGGCCGCTGAACTCTCACGTGCCGCGGACGTCACCAATACAGCACTGACCGAGATGACCGGCGCCACCTCACCCCGGCTGCACCTCGAGCTTCTCTGCGCCCGCATCCTGCTCCCAAGTTCGGAACAGACCGAACGCGGCATCGCTGCCCGGATCGACCGTGTGGAGCGCCGGCTCAACTACGCCGCGAAGGACGACGCCGGGGCTGCCGCATCCGCAGGCGCGCCGGTTTCGGCAGCCCACGCTCCGGCGGTCCCGGCTTCAGCACCTGCGCCAGCGGCCCCCGTTCAGCTCGCTCCCGTCCAGCCAGCACCTGCGCCAGCGGCTCCCGTTCAGGCTGCTCCCGTCCAGCCAGCACCTGCGCCAGCGGCTCCCGTTCAGGCTGCTCCCGTTCAGCCAGGGCCGGTTCAGGCGGCATCGGCTCCAGCAGCACCGCCGCAGGCAACGTCCGCTCCGGCAGCACCGGTTCAGACATCTCCGGGTCCTGCGTCCGCGGCTTCTTCAGCACCCTCCTCAGCGCAGTCATCAGCGCCGACAGCCTCGCCCGGCCCCGTCCCGGCCGCGCAGCAGGCAGTTGGGTCCGACGATGCGAGGACACCGCTGACCCCGCCGCGGGTCAGCACCAGCGACTGGCCAGTGGACGAGCCCGCCGGAACCCGTCCCCAGGCAGCGGCACAGGAGCGGCCTGCGGCACAGGAGCGGGCCGCCCCGTCCGCGCCGTCGGCACCAGCTGGCCCCGCCGCGACAGGTGACGTTGAGGTCCTGCGCCGCGCCTGGCCCGAGGTCCTTCAGACACTGTCCAAGATCAAGCGCAGCACATGGGCCCTGGTGGAACCGAACGCCCAGGTGGGCGCCTTCGACGGCCAGGTCCTGACTCTGGCTTTCACCACAACCGGTTTGGCGGGCGCGTTCGGCCGGGCCGACCACTCGGAGAACCTCCGGCAGGCGATCCACAAAACGGTGGGCATCGACTGCCAGATCACTGCCGTCGCCGGGGGCACCAATAGCTCAGCGAGCTCTGAGCCAAACCCAAAAGCACCCGTTAGCGCGCAAACCCCGCCAAGCTCGGCGGACGTCGCCTGGGGGCTGGCCCCTGCCCCTGCTGCTGAAGCCGCCCCCGCGCCTGCCGCTGAAGCCGCCCCCGCGCCTGCCGCTGAAGCCGCGCCTGCGGGCAGCGGTGCCACGCCGGCCGCCGAAGCCGCCCGGGCCGTGACGAGGACGGCCCCCACTGCTGTTGCACCGGCCGCTTCGCGCACGCCCGCCGTCGAGCTGTCAGCCGAAGAGTCTCACCGGGCGGAGGGGCCGGATCAGCAGGATCAGCCGCGTCCCCCCGAGCCGGACGCCGGTTCCTACGCCTACTCCGACGACGACTGGGGTCCCCCGCGGGACGAGGATGCTCCTCCGCTGGAGGAGGAACCGCCCATGGATTGGGATCCCTCCGCTCCGGCCGAACCGCGACGCTCGCCGTCGCAACCCGGGCCCGCAGCGGCCCAGTCCGGCAAACGGCCAGCCCGCACTGGCGCCCGGCCGGCCGCGGGCAGTACGCCAACCGCCACGGTTGCTGCCCCAATCGCTCCCTCACCCGACACGTCCCACGACCCGTGGGGCCGCGCCGTCGAGCAGGCACCGGGCGTTTGGGTAATAGGCACCGAACCTAACGTGGGGAAGATCCCGGCAACGTCCACGCCTGACGAAGCACCCGCCGCGCCTGCCCCTGACTACGAGCCCGCCACCGCCCAGATCCCGCAGGCTTCGGTCAGCACCCAGTCCGAAGCAGACGCCAGCTGGAGCCTACCGCCGGCAGCGCCCGGCCGTCCCTTGGACGACTCGGCAGCCGATATCCCTGCAGCCGGCATCAGTGCAGCCGGGGTCCCTTCTGTGCATGTGGCTGCACCCGAGAGCCCCGATTCCCGGGCCGGTCTCCCTGCGGCCTACGTCGCCTCAACGGATGCAGGGACACCTCAAAGCCCCGCTCTTGAGGGTGCCGCGCCTGAACCCGGTGGCCCGGGAAGTCAGGCTCCGGCGCCGGACCGGGAGACCTCTGTCCCGGAACGGGCCGAGGTCCGCGAGTACGCCATGGCGTCGGCGGCTCCGGCCGTGGCTCCGGCACCCTTGCAGCCTGCCCCGGCAACGTCCGCTTCGGCGACCCAGGCAAGGCAAAGCCTTTACCAGCGGCTGTCCAACAGCCCCGAGGCCGAGGCCGGCCGCGCCAAGGCCCCGGCCCGCGCGGCAGCCGCGACCTACGTCCAGGACATCCCGAGCGCGGATGACGAAACCATCGAGGAATCGGGCGTGTTTGGACGCGCCGCCGTCGAGCGTATTCTGGGCGGGAAGCTGATCGAGGAGCGTTCCCCGGACGGGACCCCGATCGTTCCGCGTTTCTAGTCCGCTGGATTCCAGCCGCCGGCGCCACCCAAGCACCCGGCTCCATTCATCATCCAAGCCAAACCAAAAGAGGAAAACGTGTACGAAGGTGCAGTCCAAGAGCTGATCGACGAGCTCGGACGCCTTCCCGGTGTAGGTCCCAAGTCCGCCCAACGGCTGGCATTCCACATCCTCGAAGCCGATCCGCAGGATATGAAACGCCTCGTCGAGGCAATCACCACGGTGAAGGAGCGCGTGAAGTTCTGCACCGTGTGCGGGAACGTCACGGAGCAGGAACTGTGCAACATCTGCCGGGATCCGCGGCGTGACCCGTCCGTCATCTGTGTGGTGGAGGAATCCAAGGACGTCCTGGCGGTGGAGCGCACCCGGTCCTTCCGCGGCCGGTATCACGTACTGGGCGGGGCCATCAATCCCATCGCCGGGGTGGGACCCGAGCAGTTGCGGATCCGCGAACTCCTGACACGGCTGAACGACGGCGCCATCCAGGAAGTCATCATCGCCACCGACCCCAACCTCGAGGGTGAAGCGACGGCGACGTATCTCGCCCGGATGCTGAAGACAATCGGCATTGCCGTCACCAGGCTCGCCTCCGGCCTGCCCGTGGGCGGAGACCTTGAGTACGCCGACGAGGTCACCCTCGGCCGAGCTTTTGAGGGCCGTCGTAACGCGCTGATCTAGACCGGCTCAGGCGATGCGGGTTCCCCGCGCAAGCCTGTGGGCCGGGGTGCGCAGCGAGCGCCGGCCCAGCCACATCAGCAGCCCGGCAAGCAGTACTTGCAGGCCAAGCCCCAACGGCCACAACGGAGTGGTCTGGGCCAGATACTGCGGCTTGGCTTGGCCGTTGGCGCACGGGTAAGTGCCTTCAGGACCGGCCATGGCGTAGCGTGCACCTTGGCTCACTGTTTCGATAGCCCCCACCGGTGATGACATTCCGAAGGAATTGGAGGTCCGCACGGGGTACGGGATGGCATCGGCCACCACCACGTAGGGGTTCATGGCGAGCATCCAGGCCACGCGTTCGGTGTGCACGGCCGGCTGTGACCGCAGCGGTCCGGAACACGTGTAGTCAGGTTCCGTTGGCGCGGGCTGCTTCTCCAACGGTTGGTACGGCGCGTAGCCACGGTATTGTGCCTGGTTGGCCATGATGGTGCCCTGCGAGAGCCCGGTTCCCAGCCCGAACGCGATCAGGGAGCCGAACACCAGTCCGGCCACGGCGAGGTACGTGACCACGATGGAGAACAGCGGCCGCCCCGCCAGTGCTGAAATTCCGACGCCGATGGCACACACCACGCCCACTTCAACCGCCAGCATCAGCAGTGCCACCAGGACATGGCCCGGCGTCATGCCGCCGAGGGCCACCCCGATCACCAGGAACGGGGTGCTGGCAACCAGGAAAGCCAGCGCGGCACACCATGCCGCCACGAATTTGCCCCACAGGATCTGGCCGGGCGTCAGCAGGGTCACCTGCAGGATGGCCAAGGTACCTCCTGCCCGGTCGCCGTTTACGGCATTGGCGGACAGCGCCGGCGCCACCAGCAACGCGAAGAGGAGGACGAAGGCCAGGACCACTTCAAAGATCATCGATCCCGGCCCGGGAATATCGGCAGGGTTGATGTCGGTGTAGGTTCCCCGTGCTGCCCGTTGGGCTTCCCAGCTCGCCCACGTCAACCACGTCACCAGGCCGGTGAGCAAGAACCAGATAGCCAGCATGATGTACCAGCCCCGGGACCGGAGCCGCTGCTTGAGCTCAAGGACCACCACGTCCCGCATACCGCCGAGGTAGCCGACGCCCCGGCCCGGGGCAGGTGGGCGCTGCGTTGCGCATGTCTGGCTCATTGCTGCTCCCCCTCAAGGTTCATGTACGTCTCTTCCAGCGCACCCGAGGCGGGGGCGAATGACCTGACCGCGACGCCGGCGAGCACCAGGTCGCGCAGGAGGCGGGCGGCGTCGTCGTCGTTCATCAGCACCAGGCTGACGGCCGGCTGGCGGCCGTCCTCCACCCGGAAGGTCAGGCCCAGTTCGGTGAGCTTGGCAGCGAGTGCCCCCGCATCCTGAGCCGAGACGGCATAGCGCCTGCCCGCCGCGGAAGCCTCCTCCGTGGTCTGATGCCGGACGGTGCGGCCATGGTTGACGAACACCGCGGCGTCGGCAATTTCGTCAAGCTCGCTGAGCACGTGGGACGAGACCACAACGGACTTTCCTTCCGCCGCAAGCTGCCGCAGCATCACGCGCAGTTCCACCCGCGATCCCGGGTCCAGCCCGGACGCCGGCTCGTCCAGCAGCAGCACGGACGGATCGTGGATGAGGGCACGGGCCAGGCTGAGCCGCTGCTGCTGCCCCCGAGACAGGACGCGGGCAGGCTGGTCCGCGAGGTCGCTGAGGCGGACGCGGTCCAGCATCTCGGTCACGCGCTGCGGGATTCCAGCCTTGGGCAGGCGGTAGAAGCGTGCCATCTGGGAGAGGATCTCGCGGGCTGTCAGGGACTCCCACACCCCCAGTGTGTCCGGCATCCAGCCGATCCGCCTGCGCACCTCGGCATGGTGGTGCCGTGGATCAAGCCCCTCCACCGTGATGGTGCCGGAATCCGGCGCCAGCAATGAGGCCAGCATCAGCAACAGGGTCGTTTTGCCGGCCCCGTTGGGCCCGATCAGGGCGGTAACCTTGCCTGCCGGAGCATCAAAATCCATGTGCTCGACGGCGCTAACCTGCCCGAAGCTGCGGCTCACCGCCGTCGCAGTAATACCGTCAGTGCCAGGGCCCCTCGGCCCGGACGGTAAATCCATTTCGTCCTGATTTGCTGTCATTCCCCGAGCACCTGTCCCCCAAACCATTGCATGCTTACTGACTATCCGAGACTACGCTGGGGGGGCCGGCCGAAGCGTCCGCCGAAAGGCTGAGATTCGGTCACAATTCCCCGCCTGCGGCCGGCGGCGATAAACTGGCCTGAACACGTCACGCCGTCCAGCCGCAAATGGCCGTGCCTGACCTCCCGAACTCCGATTGATCCAGTGAAGGTACGCGCATGAGTACGCCCACGTCCGAAGTGCACGCAGCCACGAAGCAGCAGGCGCTGCCCGAAGGCGCTGCCGTCACCAAACAGCTGATCGTGCAGAAATTTGGCGGTTCGTCCGTTTCGGATGCCGACGGCGTCAAGCGCGTCGCCAAGCGGGTTGTCGACGCACAGCGCGCCGGCAACGAAGTGGTAGTGGTCGTCTCCGCGATGGGTGACACCACCGACGAACTGCTGGACCTCGCCGGCCAGGTCACCGACTCCGCCCCCGCCCGCGAGATGGACATGCTCCTCTCCGCCGGCGAACGCATCTCCATGGCCCTGCTGGCCATGGCCATCAATAAACTCGGCGCCTCTGCCCAGTCCTTCACCGGTTCCCAGGCCGGCATGATCACGGACGGCATCCACGGCAAGGCCCGGATCATCGACGTCGATCCGCACCGCATCCGCACGTCCCTGGACAAGGGGCACATCGCCATCGTTGCCGGGTTCCAGGGCATGAGCCGCACCACCCACGAAATCACCACTCTTGGCCGCGGCGGCTCGGACACCACGGCAGTGGCTTTGGCGGCCGCGCTGGAAGCAGACGTCTGCGAAATTTACACCGACGTGGATGGCATCTACACCGCCGACCCCCGGGTGGTTCATTCCGCCCGGAAGATCGACACGATCTCCAGCGAGGAAATGCTGGAGCTCGCGGCATCCGGCGCGAAGATTCTGCATCTGCGCTGCGTCGAATACGCGCGCCGCTTCGGTGTGCCCCTGCACGTCAGGTCCTCATTCAGCCAGAACGAAGGCACTTGGGTCATTCCCAGCGCCGAAGACAAGATCACCACTCAAGAGGGAGTTGCCTTGGAGCAGCCAATCATCTCCGGCGTCGCACACGACCGTTCCGAAGCCAAGGTCACCGTTGTGGGGGTGCCGGACATCCCCGGCAAGGCCGCCGCCATCTTCCAGGTCATCGCTGACGCCCACTCGAATATCGACATGATCGTTCAGAACGTTTCCACGCATGGCAGGGGCCGGACGGACATTTCCTTCACCCTCCCCATCGTCGAGGGCGCTGAAGCCCTGGCTGCGCTCAAGGCCGCCCAGCCGAACATCGGCTTCGAGAACATCGAGTACAACGAGAAGATCGGTAAGTTGTCGCTCATCGGAGCCGGTATGCGGTCCCACCCCGGCGTCTCCGCAACATTCTTCAAGGCCTTGTCCGACGCAGGGATCAACATCAACATGATCTCCACTTCAGAGATCCGGATCTCCGTGGTCACGCACGCTGATCTCCTCGATGACGCCGTTCGCGCCATCCACAAGGCCTTCGACCTGGACAGCGACGACGAGGCAACCGTCTACGGCGGCACCGGCCGCTAGCCGCACCCTGTTTTACGAACAACGCGGGGTCACTTCCGGCTCAATAACTTTCGTTCATTGGGCTGGAAGTGACCCCGCGTTGCTTTTGGTCTGGTTCAGGCTTGCCTGCCGGGTACTTCGCGGCGCACTGCGTAGTGGTGTCCCTCGGAATCGGTTTCCACGACGAAGTGGGAAAGGTCCTCCTCGGAGGCCTGCTCGAAGTCATCATGCGTGTGCACTACTGGAGTGTCAGTGTCCAGGCGTGATGCCGGCCCGAAGAAGAACCGGAGCCGATCGGTGGTATTCATAAAACCGGTGAGAGCATGTCCCATTGTTTCCACCCCCTTCCCACTGTGCGGGCGAAGAGCAACTGGCTCCTGCTGGAGTCAGTGCCCCCATTTTACGCCCGGATCCCAAAAAAGGACCAGAAGTTGCCGACCCGGACGGGCCGACCGAAGGAGCTCAGCGCAAGGACTGGTCGCCCGGGTTCCGGGGCACAACATAGGTGCTGCCGTCAGGGCGGGTGACCGTTTCCCACTGCTGGGTTTCCCGCTCACGCTGGATCAGGAGAGCCCGGTTCTCTTCGGTCATGTCATGCACCAGGGAACTGCGGTTGGCCGGTCCGAGAACGACCCGGAGCCTGCCCATGGCCCGCATGAACCGCTGGGACCCGTTCGCCTTGTCCGCCGAGTTGCCTTTGCCCATGGCAGTAAACCCTTCGATAGAACCAATTACTCCGTCCAGTGTACGCTAATAATTAGTGCACTAATTATTGGAGGATTGTGATGACGTCCATTTCTGACCCCGCGCGGCATCAGGACAACGATCTCCTGTTGGAGCAGCAGCTCTGCTTCGCACTCACCGTGGCCTCCAGGAGCGTGGTGGGCGCCTACAAGCCGGTCCTGGACAAGCTGGGCCTGACCCACCCGCAGTATCTCGTGATGCTCTGCCTGTGGGAGTCTGCCCCCCGGACTCTGCGCAACATCAGTGAAGCCCTGGCCCAGGCGCCGGCAACCATCTCACCACTTCTTCGGCGGCTCGAGGAAGCGGGCTTCGTCACGCGCCAGCGGGTGGACGGGAACGAACGCAGCCTGGCCGTTGGCTTGACTCCCGCAGGCGCCGAGCTTCGGCAGCAGGCACTGGCGGTCCCAGGCACCATGATGAACCGGCTGGGCCTGACCCGGGAACAGGTAGGCGAGCTGCACAGCTCGATGATGGCGCTCATTGCCGCTACCGGGGCAGAACACGCGGACGCCGGCAGCGCGTAAAATGGCAGCAACCTAGGAGGGTTCATGCCTTTGCGAACAGTACGGCCGTTCTTGGCGATTCTTGCCGTGGCCGGGCTCGCCGCGTGCACGGCGACGCCCAATAATCCTGCCCCATCGTCCGGCGGCCCGACGGTCAGTTCATCCGCCTCCCAAGGCACCTCAAACACCCCGTCCCCGGACACCGAGACCACCGTTCCCGCACCGTCCCCCACAGCACTCCCGGCCCCGACAGCGGGCCCCGGCGCCGGCAACGCCGAGCTTGCCATTATGGTGAAGCCGTCCGCTACCGAACCGGCCGTCAACTACACCCTTGTCTGCCGTGACGGAGTCCCCACCGCGGAAAGCAAACACCCCAAGGCTGATGCTGCCTGCGCCGCCCTCAAGAACAACGCAGCCCTCCTCAGCCCTGCGCCACAGGACGCCCACCGGGTCTGCACAGAGCAGTACGGCGGCCCGCAGACCGCAACGGTGACCGGCATTGTGGACGACTCCCCCGTGGAAGCCGCTTTCGCCCTGACCAACGGCTGCGAAATTGGAGCCTGGAAAGCAGCCGAGGATGTCCTGGGTGCCACCGGTGGAGCACTTTAGCCTGCTGACGGCCGATGCCTGGCGTGCCCGCGAAGAAGCGCACCAGCAACGCGTCCGTCGTTACTCCGATCCTTACCTTGCCCGCCGCTCGGCAGGGCGCAAGCACCCGGTGGAAGACTTCCTCTTCACTTACTACACCCAGAAACCCGGCCAGCTGCTGCGCTGGCACCCGGGCGCCGGCGTCGTGCTCACCGGTGAACGTGCGGCCGCCCGCACCGGATGGAAGCACTACAGAACGCTCGACGACGGCGAACTCACCGCCGCCGGGCTGCCGTCGGGGAGCGTGGCGGTCACCTTGGACCGCGACGCCTTTTTGGCTGACCGGCGTGAGGCGATAGCGTTCGCAGCCATCATCCTCCGCGGAACCGCGGCCCGGCCGGCCCAGTTCGGCTGCTTTGGGCTGCACGAATGGGCCATGGTCTACCGCCAGGATAAATTCGACCTTCGTCACGAATATCTTCAGCTGCGGCTGGGGTCCGCCGGCACGGACAAGGTGGTGGAGGACAACCGCATCCGCTGCTCGCACTTCGATGCCTACCGCTTCTACACGCCGGACGCCAGCGGGCTCAACGAGCTGGCACCAAGCCGCGAAAACCAGCGGCACATGGAACAGCCGGGGTGCCTGCACGCCAACATGGACCTCTACAAGTGGGCCTACAAACTCCTGCCCGCACTGCCCAGCGAGCTGGTTATGGACTGCTTCGAACTGTCCTGGCGGATCCGCGCCATGGACATGCAGGCCTCGCCCTACGACCTCGAAGAGTGGGGCTTGCCGCCCATCGCGATCGAAACACCCGGGGGCCAAGCCGCTTATGTGGAGCACCAGCGGGCCTTCGCGGCCGAGGCTGCTGTCCTCCGGGATCGCCTGGCGCAGGCACTGGCCCCGCTTTCCGCGGCGGCACTGTCATGACCGGCACGGCGGTCCCTGAACCGGTCCCGGAACCCAGCGACAGTGTGGACCTGGCCATCAGGCTCCGGGAGGAGCCCGCCGCCGGCGAGTATCTCTTCCGGTTGGTGGCAGCGGGCGGCAGGGTCCAGGGCGGCTCCACCCTCCCGGCGCCCGATGCCGCGCTGGAGGCTATAGAGCAGTTCGGCGAGGACATCTTCTTCCCCAAACCGGGACCGCCGCGGCTCTGCACGCAGCAGTACGGCGGACCCCAAGTGGCCGAAGTCACCGGGACCTTTCACGGACGCCAGGTGCAGGCAGTTTTCCGGCGCACGGACGGCTGCGAGATCGCCCGCTGGAACACACTGTCCGCGTTGCTGGGCGGGACACCCGGGGCCGGCGGGACGTTCGGAACAACTGGATCGTCCCGGACATGAACGTCCCGGACATGAAACGTCCCGGCCAGCAAAGCCGACCGGGACGCCCCTGATGGTGCTATCTGCTACTTATCCCCGCCTTAGCCGGCCGGGATCCTGTCCGCGGGCGACATAAGCGGAGCACCCGCCGGGGCCTTTGCGGCAGCGGCTCCCACCTGGACATTGACCAGGGTTTTGATCCCGTTTTCCCCCAGCTTGAGGCGGGACAGGTAGGAGCCCTCCGAGAGCCGCGTCCAGTTCAGCGTTGTTGCCGTGGCTTGGCCATTCGGCGCCACGATCGGATTCGGAGTGACCGTCAGGTTCCCGGCATCACCCGAGAGGGAGGCCGCCTGGACCGTTGCCTTGGCGGCACCCTTGTCCGGTGTGGAGTAGAGGTTGGCCACGATGTAGTACGTGCCGGCCTGCGGCGACTCCAGCTCCAGGAACTCACTGGCCGAAGCCGTCGCCACCTGTATGGGCACTAACCCGCCCGCGCCATTCGGTGCGTAAACCACCATGTCCCAGTCGACGTCGTTCTTTTCCGCTTGCACCCCAAGGCGGGCAAAAGTGGTACCGGCCGGAACCGTCACGCTCACGAGGGCGTTGTGCGGATCATTGGTTGCCGCGTAAGCACCCGGCGTCTTGGAAACGGCGGCCTGGCTCATCGGGGCAAGACCCTCCACTGCCACGGCAAGGGGAGCATCGGAGCCGGACACGAGGTCCATGGTTCCGCTGCCGGTTCCGGTGGCGGAACTGAAGGAGAAGGACGGCGCGATCCGCGCGTCGACGGGCCGCACGGCCATGGGTGAGGTGACGGTCCGCGGACCCTTCCAGGTCAGTGTGCCGGTGGTGAACTTACCGACCGGAGCGCTGACGTTTCGGATGGTGAGGGTCACTTCACGGGTCTGACCTGCCTTGGCGAAATTCAACGCCTGCGGCTCTACCTTAACCTTGAAGCCCGGCATCTCCACCTGCGGCCGGTACATGCCCGGGACGAGCGCCGTCAGTTGGCGTTTGACCTGCACCTCACCCACCAGGCTGCCCAGGGCAATGGACGGCAGGTTCAGGTCCTGGGCGGCGACCGTGCCGGCCTGCGGCGCGCCCGTAGCCACACCTTGCCCGTTCAGGAACCCCAGCCAGTCCTGGATGCCCGAGTCGTAGACCAGGCCCGGATCGAGCACACGCAGGGAGTCGATCTGACCGGCGCCGCCGTCGAACGGATTCCGGTTGGGCGTGCCGTCAGCGTTGACCAGCGGGTAGGCGGTGGTCATCATGGCGGACTTGACCGTCGCAGGGCTCCAGTGCGGCTGCTTGCTGAGCACCAGGGCGCCGAAACCGGCGATGTGCGGTGCTGCCATGGACGTACCGGACATAAACCCGAACTGGGCGCCCTTGTTGCCGATGGTGGAAACGCCGGCAAGGACGTTGACGCCAGGGGCGGAAATGTCCGGCTTGAGGAGGTCCCCGCCGGATGCCAGGGTGGGGCCCCGGGACGAGAACCCGGCCACCTGCGGGGCGGGAGGCAGCGGTTCATCGGTGAGGTCGCCCTTGACGAGGCTGACCGTGAGGGCGGCGTCTCCCTCGAGCTTGGACTTCAGTTCCAGGCTCTTGGGGGCGTTGACGTGGACGGTGGGGAGGACGTGGTTGTCGGCGTCTTCCGAGCTGTTGGTGAGGTTGACCAGGATCATGCCCACACCGCCCTTGCTCTGTACCTCAAGGCTCTTGGCCGTCCGGTCCACCACGCCGCGGTCGCAGACTACGACCTTGCCGGCCACCTTGGCCGCATCGAGAGTGCCGGGTCCGCACAGGCTGGGGTTGGCCGCACCTGCGGCTGCAGCGGCCGCAGCAACAATCGCCGGCTTGTCTGTGACTTCGGTTTTCATGATGGAGGCACCGCGGTACAGGGTTCCGTCCGAAACCTTGACTGTTCCAAGCAGTTCACTGGGGAAAGTGGAGGCCGCCACCGTGGTCAGCCACGGCGACGCATGGTTGACGGTGGACGCGACCGGCCCGGAGTTACCGGCGGAGGCGGCGATGAACACTCCGGCCGCGGCAGCATTAAGGAAAGCCAGCGCCACTGGATCAGTGGTGCTGTCCGTATTGCCTGAGATGGAGTAGTTCAGGACATCAACGCCGTCTTTTGTGGCGGCATCAATCGCTTCGACTGATGACGAGGTATAGCAACCGCCGGTAGCCGGGTTGTCATCCTCCCAGCAGATCTTGTAGACCGAAACCTTTGCGGCGGGTGCCACGCCGGAGCTCTTGCCGAAGCTCATGCCGTCGAGCACCTGCTCAACGTTGGCGTTGCCGGCAGCCGTGGTGGCCGTATGCGTGCCGTGACTACCCACGTCGACCGGGGAGATCAGCTCCTGCGGGGCCCTGTTTTCCGGCTTCACGGACTGCAGGTAGGCGTCAGCGAAGTAGCGGGCGCTGAGAACCTTGGAATTGCACAGCGTCCCGTCGAACCCGGCCCCGGTACCCACACCCTTCTGGCACTCGCCTTCGAATGTGGTGCCATCAGCCTTAAGCATGGCGATCCGGCCGTCGGCGGCGCGGTAGGGCACGCCCATCTCCGCGGGGCCGCTGAGAGGCTTAACCGGCTCACCCTGGAGAAACGGATTATCCGGGGCATAACCCGAATCGATCACTCCCACCACAATCCCCTTGCCGGCGTTCTCCTCGCCGCCGAATCGGGTCTCCCACGCGCCTTCCTCGCCGGTGAGCTTCAGGAAATCGCCGGTGGTGTAGTCGGGGGCATGTTGGACGTCGGGCTCCACCGCCAGCACTCTGGCGTCCTTGGAAAGTTCGCCTGCCTGCGCTGCCGTCAGTTCTGCAGTGAACCCGTTCAGGGCCGCCGTGAACTGTTTCGACGGCGTCACACCCTGTTGGGAGGCCACGTCCCGCTGGGTCTTGCGGAGGTGCGCGTCGTAGGCCTTGTAATTAGGGCTGTCCTCGTCAAGCTTCCGGCCGTTCTGTGGCTTGGTAGCCAGCAGGCCAGGGGTCTCCCCGTCATAGGCGGCCGCGGCCTTGGCCGCGAGGACCACAATGTAGCGGCCATCCTGGAAGTCACTCGCCGCGGATTTTTGTGCGGTTATTGCCGTATTCAGCCCGGCGGGCGCCGCGGTAGCGGGGCTCATCGCCATCGAGGTGAGGAGTAGCGGCAGGCCAACGGCAAATGCCGTCGCTTTCCGGAGTCCCCTGCCCCGGAGGGGGCGTTTTGCAGTTGATTTCACGAGCGACTACACCTTTCACGAGGAACGGCCGGCCACGGTGCCGGTCTGGAGCAGCTGGGAACGGCATATCGCATTACAGGTTTTGTAATGCTGTGACCAGCCGTTACAAACAGTACAGAATGAGAGCTCAATATGACATAGAACACATCCGCGTTGTGGGTCAATCATCCAACTTTCAAGCGGATGCCGGAAGACCAGCCGAAACGGACGTCGATCCCCGGACTATGAGGCGCGTTGGCAGGACCAGCGGCTGCCCCGACCGGGGCTGTGCGCCGCGGGCAAACGCCAGCAGGTTGGTTACCGCGCTTGATCCGAGTGCATACAGCGGAGCCTCCACGGTGGTCAGCGAAGGAGCAACGAGGCCCGCTTCGTAGCTGTTGTCGAAGCCCACCACGCTGACCTCTTCCGGAACGCTGATGCATCGCCTTTGGAGAGCGCGGATGAAGCCCATGGCCATCTGGTCGTTATAGGCGATCACCGCGGAGGTCCGGTTTCGCAGCCATTCCAGGGCCGCGTCTTCGCCACCGCGGACGGTGGGTACGCCTGGACCCAGGCGGCGTACGCACAGCTCCAACCCTGAGGCCGCCTCACGCAGGGAACGCCAGCGCATGCCGTCCGCCCACGACGCTTCGGGTCCCGCAAGGTAGGCGATGGTGTGGTGGCCCAGATCCCGCAGGTGCTCGGCTGCACGCATCATCCCGCGGGCATTGTCCGAGACTGCGCTGGGCACATCAGAGACGACCCTGTTCATCACGATGGTGGGCTTTTGCCTGGCAATCATCCGGATGGCGAGGTCCGGCATCCGGGAACTCGTCAGGACAATCCCGTCCACCGCGGGCAACAGCCGCTCAATGGCGAGGTGTTCCTGCTGTTCGGATTCCCGGGTGTGCGCAAGCAGCATCACGTAGCCGCTTGCAGCCGCGGCAGCCTCCGCACCGCGGGCCATTTCGGCAAATGCCGGGTTACGCATGTCCGCGATGACCAGGGCGATCACCGAACGTTTTTCGCCGCTTGTGTAAACGCCGCCGCGGACGTGCGTAGACCTGTATCCAACCTCTGCGGCGGCGGCAAAGATGCGCTCCGCGGTGCTGTGGCTAACGCGGCCGGGACGGGCGAAGGCCCGCGAAACCGTTGAGGGGGAAACTGCGGCGGCACGCGCCACGTCGTAAATGGTGGGCAGGCTTTGGTCCATCAAAGGTCCACCTTCTCTCATCTTCGAGAGCCGCGGAATACGACTTATCAGATCATGCAACCGGTTGCCTTGCTTGTCAACCAATTTGACAACTACGTCACCTCTATTACTCCGGGGAAACGCCCGGGGCCGGCGCTCCTTCGGCTTGAGGGAGCGCCGGCCCCGGGGACAGGATGTACTACTGGTCAGTCGAAAGCAGGAGGCTATTTTCCGCCCGGCGTCCGGATGGTGATGCTCTGCTGCAGTGCGACGTTGTCTGAGGAGTTGCCCACGTACACGGTGTAGTCGCCATTGGGGGTTGACCACTTGTCCGTTGCCTCGTCCCAGACCGACAACGGGTGATTCGCTGCACCGGGATCGATGGTCACTGTGACGCGCTTCTTCTCGCCCGGGTTCAGCATGACCTTGTCGAACCCGACCAGGCGCTTCGGCGGCTGGTTCGCCGAGGCCGGCAGGCCCAGATAGACCTGGCCCACTTCGGCACCGGCAACGTCGCCTGTGTTCTTGATGAAGAAGGACACATCGATCTGGTGCGTGCCATCGGTCTTCTTCGGTGTCACAACAAGCTTCGAGATCTCGAAATCGGTGTAGGACAGGCCGTGCCCGAACGCGAAGGTCGGCTTGACCTTGTTGGCGTCGTACCAGCGGTACCCCATTTCCAAGCCCTCGCTGTAGGTGGCAGTCAGCGGGAGCGGGCCGGCGCCGTCGGGGTCAATGCCCGGGAACTGGGCAGTCGTGGCGAATGCCGCTTCGCGTTCCTGGGTGGGAAAACTGATGGGCAGTTTGCCGGACGGGTTTTCAATGCCGAACAGCAGATTGGCCACAATATTGCCGTCCTCCTGCGCCGGGTACCAGGCTTCGAGGACAGCCGGAACCTTGTCAAGCCACGGGAGCAGCACCGCGCCGCCGTTCTTGAGCACAACAACGGTATTGGGATTTGCGGCGACCACCGCCGCCACCAGGGCGTCCTGGTCCACCCCGTCCCGGACGGGCAGTGCAAGTGAGGCGCGGTCAACGCCTTCGCGCGAGATGTCACCGACCATCACGACGGCGACGTCGGACGTTGCTGCCAGGGCGGCGGCGGCGGCGATGTCAGTGGCGTTGTTATAGGTGACCGTGGCGTTTGAACCGAGCGCGTTGAGGGCGTTGTTCAGGCCCTGCTCGGGAGTCACCGTGTAGGGGGAGGTCACGACGATGGCGTCGGAGGGTCCCTGGGAGTTGAATTTCGCGGCACCGGCGAAGGTCGGGGCGCCGATCAAGGCCACAGTGTTGAGTGCGTTCGCCTTCAGCGGCAGGGTGCGGTTGGTGTTCTTCAGCAGTACGCTGCCCTTCTCGCCGATGTCCTGGATCCGCTGTCCGTTGGTGGCGAAGTCGATGGGCGTCAGGGAATTGATCGGGTCATCGAACTGTCCGAGTTCGAACATCACGGTGAAGCGGCGGTGGAGTTGCTGGTCGATGTCGGCTTCCACAAGCTCGCCCGATGCGAGCGCCGCCTTAATGAATTCGGGGGTGAACCAGCGCGGGCTGGCGAACTCCAGATCAAGGCCCGCCTTGATCGCGGGGGCGGTGCTGTGGGTTGCCCCGCGGTCAGACATGACGTATCCCTCGAAGCCGAGGTCGTCGCGGAGCCAGTCGGTCAGCAGCTCCTTGTTCTCACAGGCGTATACGCCGTTCAGGTGCGGGTACGAGCACATCACCGACGCCAGGTTGGCTTCCTGGATGGTCATTTCGAACGGCAGCAGGTAGAGCTCGTGCATGGTCCGGTCATCCACGATGGTGTCCATCGTGTTCCGGCCGGTTTCCTGTTCGTTGGCGGCGAAGTGTTTGGCCACCGACTGGACCCCCTGGGCCTGCACGGCGTTCACCTGGGCGACGGCCATGACACCGGCGAGGTATGGGTCTTCGCCGAAGTACTCGAAGTTGCGGCCGGCGTTGGCCACACGGCCCAGGTTGATTCCGGGCGTGAGCAACACGTTGTGGGCACTCGCACGGGTTTCCTGGCCGATGATGTCTCCCCACGCCGTCGAAACGGCGGGATCGAAGGACGAGGCAACGGTCAAGGCGCTGGTCAGGCCGGTGGAAGTTGGTGCCACCAGGCAGTCGCCATTGCCGAACGGTCCGTTGGTCATGCGGAGGGTGGGAATGGCGAGCTCGGGGATGCCTTCGACGTGGCGGCCCTGTGCTGAAAAGGCGCAGTTGGGGATGGTGGTGTTGGCCACGGGCTTCATGGCAATCTGCTGGACTTTCTGGTCGAGCGTCATCGCGTGAATCAGCAGGTCCGAACGCTGCCCGGCCGCAAGGGCCTTGTTCATCCACGGCAGGTCCTCGGCGGTGGCGGCAGTCGGCACTGTGAACCCCAGCGCCAACGCCACCACCATGCCCACGCGGAGGGTTCTACTGACCCTCTTCCGTGTGGTTGTTTCCATGTCTCATATCTCCTTTGATTGGACACCATGGGTCACTTGCTGGGAGTTCCCCGGGCAAATCCATTGAGTCGGCTGAGGGTCCGCCCGGTCAAGGAGTTGCCATGAGTTGCCACGGAAAAGGCCCCCTTCGTGGGCGGGACCCGGGACGAGCCCGGCCCACGAGGGAGCCTTCCGCGGTGTTACGGAACCAGCCGGACTCAGCCCTTGGGCGTCACCTGCAGCCGGTCAAAGGAAACCTGTTTGCCGTCCTTGTCCAGGACCACCACGTCGTCGCGGCCGTTCTTTACGTCGGAGGGCAGGATGAACTCCACCGTGTTGTCCGTGGTGGGGAAGAGCCAGCCGATGCGGTAGCTCTTTTTGTTCAGGTAAACGTAGTACCACTGGCCGTAGTCGAGGCCCTTCAGCGTGACTTTCTGGCCGTTGCGGTACTTGTCAAGGGTCCCCAGGTCGAAGGGAGCGGTCAGCCCTTCGAGGTCCTTGACGGCCAGGGCGGGGTCCGTTGCGGGCTGCGCCGGCTGCAGATTCAGAACCACATCAGCACCGGATACCGAGGCTGTGACGGCCTTGGCGCCGTTGGAAGCGCTGGCCTGGAAGGAGACAGCGCCGAGCTTGCCTGCCGCGATGTCGGCTTCCGTCAGGACATGCTCACGGGTTGCCGTCACCGTGCCACCCACGGCCAGGACGTCCTGGCTGATGGAAGCGTCCGGGGCAGTGAGGCCAGTCAGGGCGACGTTGCCGGCGTTGCCCACGGTGAACGTGTAGACAACAGTGTCACCCACGCTGGCGAAGCGGCTGCCGTCGGCGTCGTTCCACTCGGCAGTGACGGTCCCTGCCAACTGGGCGTCGCGTACCTTCAGGTCCACCTCGCCGCCGTCGATCGTGTACGTCCTGGTGGCCTGGCCCGCGGCGCTGATCTCCCACGTGGTCCGGGGAACGAAGAAGCCCTGGTCGGCTTCCTCTCCGGTCACGGTGTGCCGCGGAGTGGCGCAGGTGTAGCCTTGCCCGGCCGGCAGGGCACTGTAGCGGCAGTTCCCCGGACCGTCCGGAACGAACGGGCTGAAGTTGCCCGCGGTGGGGACCACCTTCTCCAGGAGCGGACTCGGGTTCGCCACGGTGAACGTGTACGGAACCGAGTCACCTGCAGCGTACGGCTGGGTGCCAAGATCACGTCCGGTATCGGCACGCGCGCCGCTGATGTCCGCGGCCAGCAGATCGTCACGCAGGGCGACTGCAGCGCCCGTGAACGGGACCGTCTTCGTGAGCGACGGCGTCGAGCTGGCGGTAATGCTAAAGCTCGCCTCCGGTACGAAGTAGCCACGTTCGACGTCGGCCGCCGTCACCACGTGTTTGGCCGTGGTGCAGTTGTAGCTGGCACCGGCAGCCAGGTTGTTGAACCGGCAGTTTGGGGCCGTCGGCGGCAGGAAGCCGGAGTCGAAGGTCCCGGCCACCGGGACCGCGTTGGCGGTGACGTTGGCAGTGCTCTTAACGGTCAGTGCGTAGGTCAGGGCCTCGCCGGCCTGGTAAGGGCTGGCGACCACATCGCGGGCGGGAGCCGTTCCGGTGATCGCGAGGCCCACCTGCGGGGCCACCGGAACGGTGGCGGTGAAGGTGAACTGCGAAACCCGGCCGTCCGCCGTCGTGAAGGCCGCGTTGAGGTTTTGCGGGCCGCTGGCGTTCGCGGGTGCGGTCAGGGCAACGGTGACTGTGGCAGACGCGCCGGGAGCGACGTCGGGAACGGGTACCGTGGTGGCGTTCCAGCCACTGGGGGTGTAGACCGTGGCGTTGGCGCCCGAGAGGGTGGCGGCCTCCTGGTTGGTCATGGTGACGGCTACCTGCGACGTGGCGCCCGGTGCGGTGGTGACTGCGGGGACGGACAGCGGCGCGCACGCGTAATTCAGCCAGGCGTCGTCGAACTTGGCGAACTGGATATTGTCCGTGTAGTTGCCCTCGTACAGGACGCCGAACTTGCCGTCCTCCAGCCGGGACACGGTGGAGTAGGCGGAGAAGCCAGAGCGGATGGTGCGCACGCCGGGCCAGGTGGCACCGTCGTCGCAGGAGACCCGGGCTGAAACGTTCTCGCGGCCGGTCTTGGTGTTGGAGTTGGTGAAGATGAGCTTGCTGGCGTCGGCTGAGCCCTGCGCCGCCGAGGGGAACATGCGGGCAATGGCACCGTTGTTGGCCGGATCGGGCAGTTCAGTGTCCTGGGTCACGGGCCCGTAGGTGGCGCCGCCGTCGGAGGAGATGGCCACCTTGCGGTAGCCCTGGTTGGCGTTGTCCCGGGAGTTCAGCAGAACGCGGCCGTCTGAGAGTTCAACGGTCTTGTTCTCATCCATCCGGTCCCCCACGTTGGCACCTTTGTGCCAGGTGACGCCGTGATCGTCCGAGTAGACGCTGTAGGCCTGGATCCTGTTGGTGCCGTCTGCCTGGCGGACATCGCCGGCGTATTGCTGGATGAGCCGGCCCTTGTACTGGCCGTACTTGAGCTGGATCCCTTCACCGGAGGACGCGAAGTTGGAACGGACATCGCCGGCCACGGGGCTGGTCTTGCTGGTGCCCGGTTTCGTGACATTGGTAATGAGCCGCGGCTGGCTCCAGGTGACGCCGCCGTCCGAGGACTCGATCACAGCGGAGGAGATGACTGTGCGGTCGGCGTCGTTGTTGCCGAACTGGCTTCCGCCAAAGCCCTGGTCCTTGGAGTAGACGAAGAACCCGAAGACTTTGCCGGCTACCTCGTCGTAGATATAGGAGGGGTCGCTGTAGCCGTACTTCGGAGTGCTGGCATCGCCTACAGATCCTGCGGCGATGACCTGCACAGAGCCCCAGGTCTGGCCGCCGTCAGTGCTGCGGCGTTGCACGATCGAGTTGGCATTGGGGGCATCCGCGGCACTGCCGGGACGTCCGTCCCAGGCGGCGAGGACCACGTTGTTGCCGAGGTAGGTCAAGGCGGGGATCCGGTAGAAGAAGTTGGCCGCTGTGCGGTCTGCACCAATATTGGCCTCGGTGAAGCCGCCGGGCGCTGACGCCGGGTTGCTCGGCGGGATCGGGGCGGCCTGCGTGGCAACGCCGGTTCCTGCCAGCAGTGCCAGTGCCACCAGGCCGGCTCCTGCCGTGCGGGCAACCCGCCTTCGTCGGCTCCGTGGGGTGAAAATTCGCAAGTTCATGTCCTTTCAAGGCACCGCAAAGCGCGGCGGAATCGGGAGAATTTGCCGTGCGGGCGGTCTTACCCTCAAGGGATACCACGTGCCACATACGACATCCTATGACCATAATGTGTAGAGCGTCACATGGCTAGGAGATTCCGAAAGATGCGCAGGTGAGCGCCCTGGCGCATACGGAAAAGCGGGCGCCCCTTTGGGGACGCCCGCTTCGATAATCCTGGTTCTGTGGGGGTTGGCCTACTGCCTGGGGGTGCGCACCACGTCGCTGATCCACTGGCGGGTCTTTTCGTCTACGGGGCCGGCAATGCGGGTTTCCCGGGCCGCCCGGTCGGCTTTGATCTTCTGCATGACCATGCGGCCTAACCCGGCGAATACAGCCAGGGCCATCACCGGTAACAGTACGGATTTCGATTTCTCAGCCATTCCGCCATCCTAGTGACGCTGCCTCCGCGGGGCCAGAGCCGCCGTCGTTATTCCACTCCCGGAGGGACCTCAGCGGCCGATGAGAGTGACGGGGCCCACCGAATACGGGGTCCGGGGCTCAGGCCGGTAGAATGAGCTAGCAAGCTCGCGGAGCGCCCGTCCTCACTGTTAAAGGCACTGTTCAAAACAGCAGGTCCCCCAACATTTCTGGAACGGCGTAAGACGGCACCACTCCGCTGCGCCCTTACCCAAAGCTCACGCACAGGAGTTGCCGGATGCCCCGGATCGTTGTTGACGTCATGCCCAAGCCCGAGATTCTGGACCCGCAGGGGAAGGCCATCGTGGGTGCACTGCCCCGCCTGGGCTTCACCGGCTTTAGCTCTGTCCGCCAGGGCAAGCGTTTTGAACTGACGGTCGACGGCGAGGTGACGGACGCGATCCTGGCCCAGGCCCGCGAAGCGGCCGAGACCCTGCTGTCCAACCCCGTGATCGAGGACGTCGTCAACGTCGAGGTCGTCGAGGCCTGACATGACTGAGCTTCCTTTGATCGGCGAGGCAGTCGCCGTCGCCGCCAATCCGCGGCTCGCAGGTGCCCGCATCGGCGTCGTGACCTTCCCCGGCACGCTGGACGACCGCGACGCCGCGCGCGCGGTCCGCCTGGCCGGCGGCACCGCAGTGCCGCTCTGGCACGCGGACACCACCCTGGGTGACGTTGACGCCGTCGTGATTCCCGGCGGTTTCTCCTACGGTGACTACCTTCGCGCCGGCGCGATCGCCCGCTTCGCTCCGCTGATGGCCAAAATCATCGACGCCGCGAACTCCGACGCCAAGCTGCCTGTCCTGGGCATCTGCAACGGCTTCCAGATCCTGACCGAGTCGCACCTGCTGCCCGGCTCCATGATCAARAACGACCATCTGAAGTTCCTGTGCCGCGACCAGGTCCTGCGGGTTGAGAACAGCAACACCGCGTGGACCCTGGACTACGAGGMCGGCCAGGARATCACKGTKCCGCTGAAGAACCAGGAYGGCCAGTACATCGCCGACGAAAAAACCCTGGACGCGCTCGAGGCCGAAGGCCGCGTGGCTTTCCGCTACGTGGGCTKCAACCCGAACGGCTCACGCCGCGACATCGCCGGCATCTCCAACGCCGCCGGCAACGTGGTGGGCCTCATGCCCCACCCGGAGCACGCCACAGAGGTTGGCTTCGGCCCCGAATCCCTGGACGGCATCGGCGGGTCCGATACCGACGGCCTCGGCTTCTTCACCTCCGTACTGAACAAGATTGTGGGAGGCGCCAAGTGACCACGGAAACCAGCAAGAAGTTCAACATCGACACGGTGGAGAACGCTGCCAAGACCCCGGACACCGAACTGCCCTGGGCCGAACTGGGCCTGAAGCAGAACGAGTTCGATGAGGTAGTTAAGGTCCTGGGCCGCCGCCCCACCGGCGCCGAACTGGCCATGTACTCCGTCATGTGGAGCGAGCACTGCTCCTACAAGTCCTCGAAGAACCACCTGCGCCAGTTCGGCGACAAGGTGACCGACGAGATGAAGAAGGACATGCTGGTGGGCATCGGCGAAAACGCCGGCGTCACCAACCTGGGCGACGGCTGGGCCGTGACCTTCAAGATAGAATCCCACAACTCGCCGTCGTTCGTTGAGCCCTACCAGGGTGCGGCAACCGGCATCGGCGGCATTGTCCGCGACATCATCTCCATGGGCGCCCGTCCCGTGGCCGTGATGGATCCGCTGCGCTTCGGTGCCATCGACCACCCGGACACCGCCCGCGTTATGCACGGTGCCGTGGCAGGCATCGGCGGCTACGGCAACTCGCTGGGCCTGCCGAACATCGGCGGCGAAATGGTCTTCGACTCCATCTACCAGGGCAACCCGCTGGTCAACGCGCTGGCCGTTGGCGTGATGCGCCACGAGGACATCCGCCTCGCGAACGCCTCGGGCAAGGGCAACAAGGTGGTCCTGTTCGGTGCCCGCACCGGCGGCGACGGCATTGGTGGCGCCTCGGTGCTGGCCTCGGAGTCCTTCGATGACACCAAGCCTTCCAAGCGCCCGGCCGTGCAGGTGGGTGACCCCTTCGCCGAGAAGGTCCTGATCGAGTGCTGCCTGGAGCTGTTCAAGGGCTCCCTCGTTGAGGGTATCCAGGACCTCGGCGCGGCGGGCATCTCCTGCGCCACGTCCGAACTGGCATCCAACGGCGACGGCGGCATGCAGGTTGAGCTGACCTCCGTGCTGCTGCGCGACCCCACGCTGACTCCGGGCGAAATCCTGATGTCCGAGTCGCAGGAACGCATGATGGCCGTGGTCACCCCGGAGAACATCGAAGCCTTCGAAGCTGTGATGGAAAAGTGGGCCGTGGAGTACTCCTGGCTCGGCGAGGTCACCGACACCGGCCGCCTCATCATCACGTGGGACGGCGTCGTCATCGTGGACGTTGACCCGCGCACCGTGGCACACGACGGCCCGGTCTACGACCGCCCATATGCCCGTCCCTCATGGCAGGACTCGGTCCAGTCCGATTCCTTCACCGGCTCCGTGCAGGACGCCGGCCGCCCCGCCGGCCCCGCGGAACTGGCTGCCGCCGTCACCGAGCTCGTGGCCTCACCGAACATGTGCTCCAAGGCATGGATCACCAACCAGTACGACCGCTACGTCGGCGGCAACACCGCCATGGCGTTCCCGGACGATGCCGGCGTGGTCCGGGTGGACGAGGAAACCGGCCTGGGCGTTGCCCTGGCCACCGACGCCAACGGCCGCTACACCTACCTGGATCCGTACTACGGCGCGCAGCTGGCCCTGGCCGAGGCCTACCGCAACGTGGCCACCTCCGGCGCCGTGCCGATGGCCGTCAGCGACTGCCTGAACTTCGGCTCCCCCGAGGACCCGGACGTCATGTGGCAGCTCGCCGAAGCCATCCGCGGCCTGTCCGATGCCTGCATGGAGCTCGGCATCCCGGTCACCGGCGGCAACGTCTCGCTGTACAACCAGACCGGAACCACCCCCATCCACCCCTCCCCCGTGGTGGCAGTGCTGGGCAAGCTCGACGACGTCGCGCGCCGCACGCCGTCAGGCTGGCGTGAGGACGGGATGGCCATTTACCTGCTGGGTACAACAGCGGCTGAACTGGATGGTTCCGAGTGGGCCAACATGCGCGGCCACCTTGGCGGACTTCCGCCCAAGGTTGACCTCGCCGCCGAGCGCGCGCTGGGTGAAATCCTGATCAATGCCTCCCGCGACGGCATGGTGGACTCCGCCCACGACCTCTCCGAAGGCGGCCTCGCGGCAGCACTCGTGGAGTCCTCACTGCGCTACGGCGTGGGTGCCCGGATCGCGCTGCAGGACGTCCTGGACCGCGACGGAGTTGACCTGTTCACGGCCCTGTTCTCCGAGTCCCAGGGCCGCGCAATTGTTGGCGTGCCCCGCTCCGAGGAAGTCCGCTTTAAGGACATGTGCACGGCCCGCGGCTTTGCCCACGTCCGGATCGGCGTGGTGGACGCCGCGAGCAACCAGCTGGAGATCAACGGCGTGGACACCATGTCGCTGGAGGCCCTCCGCGAAGCCCACGAAGGGACGCTGCCGAAGTACTTCGGCTAACCCCTTCCTCGATTGCTCCGTAAACGCCCTTTTGAACCCTCAAAACGGCGGTTACGGAGCAATCGTTACTTAATGGCCCTTTCGCCAGCCCGCCTGGATCAAGGCCGTGCGGATTTTGGCCACCGCGGGCTTGGCGTCGTTCAGCATGTGCCGCTTCGAGATGCGGACCTCAGTCCATCCCAGGGCCTGGTAGTTCTCGGAACGGGCAATGTCCCGGACGATCTGCCCGTCCTCACCGTGGTGTTCGCCTTCATACTCCACCCCGATCCGGTACTTCCGATACGACAGGTCCGGCTCGTGATGCCTCACGCCATCTTCCGAAATGATGGGCACGTTTAACTCCGGTTCCGGCAGCCCGGCCCTCACGATAGCCAGGCGAAGCAGTGTTTCCCGCGGCGAGTCCGAACCCACCCGGATGAGTTTGATGGCTTCCTTGGCCTTACGCAGGCCGCGCTTTCCCTTATGCCTGTCGATCATCCTCTGAAGGTCGGCCAGACTACACAGGGGCATGTCCCGTTCCTCAAAGGACACCCGCGGTACTCGAACGCAGCTGTCTCCCATGGCCACAAGCTCGTCCACCGTCAGCATTTCCGCCATGTCCAGCCACGTCCGCTCCGGTGTGGTTACGGGAATCCCGTCAACTGTGGTGACCTCGTCGCTATAGAGCTTCATTCGGTGCACGATGACATGCGGCCTGTTCAGGTGTGCCGAGCCCTCAGGCCTGGTCACATGAAACATCGCTGGATTCCCTGTCTGCTGACGGCGCGGCAGCACGAGCATCTCCGCCGCGGTGACGTGCGACGCGGCGCATCGCTCGTTGACCTCGATGAAGGGCCGGACCCTGTCACTCAAAGGGAGCTCCGCCGTCGGGATTTCCGACCGGATTCCCTTGCCGAGGCGCTTTAGTGCCGGGTGTCGCAGTCGCTTCTGCGACACCCCGGCGCGCGCCGCCTCAACCACTGTGAACGGGCGGTCCTGTAATTCCGCAGGCAGCGGGCGCGGGGTCTTCATGGCTTCATCAGAGCAGAAGACGGCGAACACTGCAGAAGTTATCCACACCCTTCATCGATTGCTCCGCAGGCGCCCTTTTGACGCTTCAAAAGGGCCGGTACGGAGCAATCGATGGGTCAGTCCTCGCTGTGGAGCTCCCGCTGCCGGGCACTGAGCAGTTCAAGCTCCGGGCGCGCGGCCACAAAACGTTCGACGGCGGTGAGCACCTCCACGAGGTGCGCCCGGTCCGCTGCCACGAGTCCTGCGCCCACTTGCGAGCGCCGGTACTGATCGTGGTCCCCCACCTCGGCAACTGAGACATCGAAGCGGCGCTTGACCTCAGCGAGCAGCGGCCTGATGACGGAACGTTTTTCCTTCAGGCTCTGGACATCTCCCAGGAGGATGTCGAATTCAATCCAGCCAACCCACATGCACTTATCGTATCGATTGCTCCGTAACCGCCGTTATGAAGCGTCAAAAGGGCCGCTACGGAGCAATCGATGGGGGTCAGATGGTGAGTTCGCCCATCCGGTCCCAGCCCTCGCCGTCGAGCTGGCGGCTGATGATCCGGGGTGTTTCGGCCAGGGCCTGCGGCATGGCAGCCATGGCCTGCTTGAAGTGCGCGCTGTTGACGTGGTCCCCGGCGGCATCGTCCTTGAAGGCTTCCACCAGGACAAACTCGTTCGGATCATCCACGCTGCGGGACCAGTCGAACCAGAGGTTCCCGGGCTCCTCCCGGGTAGCCTTCGTAAAGTCGTCCACGAGACCGAGCCAGCGCCCGGACCAGTCGGGCTTGACCTTGAACTTAACCACGATAAAGATCATGGGTTTCCTTCCGTTGGTGATGGTTAAACTACCCAGCCGAGGCCATGGCGTCCCGGAAACGCTGTTCGGACAGTCCGGGATCCTCAAAATTCCATAGGCGGTCAAGGGTCTCTTGGTCCAGCATGTACCTTCTCCTGATCAGCTTTCACCTGCGGCGAGTTGGCGTGCCCCTTCAACGTATCGCGAAGTGACGTGCCGCTGCGCCGCCCTGGTCACCAGGCCACCACTGCGGTAGAACCAGTTGGCCGGCCTGCTGAATGCAGTGATCTTCAAAAACACCCGCCCGGTGTCGTCGATCTCCACCTCAAAGGCCTCTTCGCCACGCGCCGGATGGCCGGGAAGCGTTCCGTACCCGAACCCAGCCGACTGCGGCCCCTCGCCCGGTACCGGCCGCCGGACCCACACCACTTCACACGGTGCGTTGATGCGGAAAGGCCCGACGCCGAATCCGCTCACCACGCGTGTTCCCGGCCGGACGACGTCGGACTCCGCCCGGACCCGCAGCCCCGACCTGCGCTGAAGCTCCCACGTCAGGATTCCATGCGCCACCCGGCGGTAGAGCCCCAGCCCGTCACCAAGGTAGACCTGGGACACCAGGGACGGGTACCCCGCCGGCGGCCGGCCATTCTCGGTGGCGCCGACACCGGGGTAATCGAGCCGGCCTCCGGCCAGGCGCTTTTCAGCCAACGGGGCCCTCCGGGGAGGCGGTCAACCTGGCCCAGCCCAGCTGCTCCTGTTGCTTCCTGCTCAGGGTGGCCACCACCAGGTCGTAGGAGTCCTCCACCATGTCGCGGACCATGGCGTCCGGGAGGTCCCCGTCCAGCCGCACGCCATTCCAGTGTGTTTTGTTCATGTGCCAGGCACCGGTAATTTCCGGGTGGGCCGTACGCAGCTGCTCGGCCAACGCGGGCTCACACTTCAGGCTCACCGACCAGTCCGCCTGGTCCAGGGCGGACAATGCGAACATCTTCGCTTCGTGCCGGACTCCCCCGGAAACGGCGGCGCGGACCTTGAAGACCGACGTCTCCGGACCAAAGGGAAAATCCTCGAAGGTGCCCGGAAACGACAGGCAGAAGGCCTTCAGTTGTGCTGCGTCCATGGAGCGAGCCTACAAAGCCCAACCCGGCGGTGCTAGTCTGCGAAGATGTCACCCGATCCGGCAACCATTCCAGTTCTCGATATGAGCGCCGCCCGCCAACCGTACGGTTCGTTCAGTCCGGAATTCATTGACCAACTGCGGGATGCCGCACACAACGTGGGTTTCTTCCAGATCACCGGCTACGGGGCCGCCCCCGGCCAGGCCGAGGAACTCCTGGCCCTCATCAAGCGCTTCTTCAACCTGCCCATCGACGAGCGGATGAAGCTGGACAACAGGCTCTCACCACATTTCCGCGGCTATACCCGGATGGGTACCGAAGTCACCCAGGGCAGGGCCGATGCGCGCGAGCAGATCGACTACTCACCGGAACGCGAGCCCGTCCCGGACTACCCGGCAGACCAGCCCTACTGGCTGCTGCAGGGGCACAACATGTGGCCGGATGAAGCGTTGCCGGAGCTGAAGACGGCCGCCATGGCCTGGGCTGACCTGATGTCCAGCGTCGGCATGGAGCTGCTCCGCGGCATCGCGGTCTCCCTCGGACTGCCCGAGGACCACTTTGATGAGCCTTTTGGTGATGAACCCGCCTGGATGGGCAAGCTGGTGCACTACGTTGGCGGCGTGGTGGAAGCAGCCGGCGATCAGGGTGTGGGTTCCCACGCCGACTATGGTTTTGTCACCCTCCTGCTCCAGGACGAGGTCGGCGGGCTGGAAGTCCTGCCGCCGGGGACCACCGAGTGGGCAACTGTTGAGCCGATTCCCGGTGCGCTCGTGGTGAACCTTGGCGAGATGCTGGAGGTGGCCACCGAAGGGTACCTGGCTGCCACCATCCACAGAGTCAAGGCCCCGCCGCCCGGCGTGGACCGCTACTCCGTACCGTTTTTCTGGTCCCCGCGGCTGGACGCCGTCATCGATCCGGTGCCGCTGCCGCCGGAGCTGAAGGCGCAGGCACGGGGGCTCTCTGACGACCCGGCCAACCCGATGCTGGCATCTTTCGGACTGAACATGCTCAAGGGCAGGATGCGCGCGCACCCTGATGTCACGGAACGCCACTACCCGGAGCTGATGCAGCGCTGACCGCTGGCCGAGGCGCGGCCCCCGCAGGTCTAGTCAGAGGTTATATTTCCATGCCTGCTGCGCGGGGCAGACGTTCATCACCACGTCCAGGCCAGCGGCTTTGGCCCGATCGGCGGCTGCCTCGTCAATGACGCCCAACTGAAGCCACACAGCTTTTGCGCCGGCCGCGATCGCCTGGTCAACCACCGCGCCGACTTTCTGCGAATTCACAAAGCAGTCGACGACGTCGACGGGTTGCTTATCCGCCGGAATGTCGTGGAGGGTGCGGTACCCGGTTTCGCCGTGCACCGGGTCCCCGGGCAGGTTCACCGGAATGATCTCCATCCCCAGCCTGTCCCGGATAAAGAGAGACGTATCGTAGGCGGCGCGCCACTCGTTGGTGGTCAGGCCCACGATGGCCCACCGCCCTTTGGTTCGCATAAGGCGCTCTATGACTGCAGGATCGTTGGTGTGGCCCATGCCCCCAGCCTACGCCGCTTTCCCAAAGTACCGAATGCCGAATTTTCGGGCGACGAAATGCCATTCCGTAACATGTGAACGAACATTACGCGTGGACAGCCGCTGATTTGGATTGTTTGATTCGCATCGGGTGTAGTGGGAGTGACCATCCCGAGCGGCCGAGAGACCTGGATCGTTGAAGCCGCAGCAACCCTGGTCAGTGTGGGCCCCCATCGCGCACGCTGATAGCAAGGAAAAAGCCTTGGGTACCCGGAGCTGACCACTCCGCTAAGAGGCTGGACTCCGTAGGGTGCTACTGCCAGGACCGATGGAGTGATCCTATGACTGCAGTCCTGTCTCCCGAGCGTGCCGGCGACCATACCGGCACTTCCTCCGCTCTTCCCGTGTCCTTCCGGGGCCTGCGCCGAACCTTCGGAACCGGCGATGCCGCCCATACCGTGCTGCAGGACGTCACTTTCGACGTTGCAGCAGGAGAGGTGCTGGCCATCCTGGGCCCGTCCGGCTGCGGCAAATCGACGCTGTTGCGCGCTGCTGCCGGGCTGGATTCTCCCAGCGCCGGTTCCGTCGTCATCCAGGACACCCCCGTCCAAGGCATCGATCCCCGGTGCGCCTTTGCCTTCCAGGAGCCAAGGCTGCTGCCTTGGCACACGCTGCAGGCCAACGTGGCCATCGGCCTTCCCACGGGCTGCAGCGCCAAGGAAGGCAAAGCCAAGGTCTCCAGGCTGCTTGAGCTGGTAGGACTGGACAGCTTCGCCAAGCACCGCCCCCGCGAAGTGTCCGGCGGGATGGCCCAGCGGGCCTCCCTGGCGCGGGCCCTGGCACGAAACCCCGGTGTCCTGCTGCTCGACGAACCCTTCGGCGCACTGGACGCACTGACCCGCATCAGGATGCAGGACCTGCTCCTTAACGTCCATGAGGCCGAGCCCACCACAGTGCTCCTGGTCACCCATGACGTTGATGAGGCCCTGCAACTGGCAGACCGGATCATCGTCCTGGGCGCAGCCGACGCCGGCCAGGGTGCCACGATCCTCCGGACCGTCAGAGTCCCCGGCGAACGGCCCCGCGCCCGCGCTTCGGCAGAACTCGCCGCCTTGCGCATTTCCCTCCTCGCCAGCCTGGGCGTGGACGGGCACTGACGCCCGCCACGGCAAGGCCAGCAACGAACCACCTCCCCTCTCATCCACTCACGCAAGCTCCGCCGTCGGGCGCCCACCCAATACGGCCGGACTTTCGTTGCTCCGCATCACCAGCGCAAAGGAAAATAATGCAGCACGCACGCCCCCTCACCCGCCGTTCCCTCCTCGGGGCGGCCGCCGTGGCAGCGGTCTCTGCCTTGGCGCTGACCGGCTGCGTTGCCGGTGAGGGCTCCTCCGGCCAGGCGGCGGCCGCGGGCAGCACCTCCGGCGGCACGCTGAACATCGACTTCGCCACCTACAACCCGCTCAGCCTGGTCATCAAGGACCAGGGCTGGCTGGAAGCGTCCCTTAAGGACCAGGGCGTCAGCGTCAAATGGGTCCAGTCCGCCGGTTCGAACAAGGCCAACGAAGCACTGCGCGCCGGCGCCATCGACGTCGGGTCAACTGCAGGTTCCGCGGCCCTCCTGGCCCGCTCCAACGGTTCGCCCATCAAGACCATCAGCATCTTCTCCCAGCCGGAATGGGCCGCGCTGGTTGCGCCCGCCGGTTCGGCCATCACGTCCGTGGCAGACCTCAAGGGCAAATCCGTGGCCGCTACCAAGGGCACCGACCCCTACTTCTTCCTCCTGCAGGCCCTCGAACAGGCCGGACTGAAGCCTGGCGACGTCACGGTCCAGAACCTGCAGCACGCCGATGGCCGCACCGCTCTGGAGAACGGCTCCGTACAGGCATGGTCGGGGCTGGACCCGATCATGGCCGGCGCTGAGCAGAAGGGCGCCAAGCTGTTCTACCGGAACCTGGATTTCAACACTTACGGTTTCCTCAACGCCACGGAATCCTTCCTGAAGGAAAAGCCGGAGCTGGCCCAGGCCGTTGTGAATGCCTACGAAAAGGCCCGCCCCTGGGCCGCCGCCAACCCGGACCAGACAGCCCAGATCCTGGCCAATGTTGCCGGCCTGGACCTGGCCGTGGCCAAGACAGTGGTGCTGGAACGCAGCAACCTGAACGTAGACGCCGCGCCCGGTGAGGCGCAGCGCAAAGTATTGGAGAAGATCGGTCCCACCTTCGTGGAAACCGGCGACGTCAAGACCCAGCAGCAGATCAACGACGCCGTGGCCACCCTTCTCGACGACTCGCTGGTGAAGAAGGCTGATCCGTCAGCCATTAGGGGCTCCTGATGAGCAATCTCGGAAGCCCCTATCTGACCGGCAACAGTGTTGCGGATGAGCGCGCTGCAGCCGCTACCGCAGCAACGGCAGACGCCGCCCAGACGGGGGCCGTTCCGGCGCCCGCTCCGGCAACGGGATGGTCTCCCGCCGGAGTCCGGTCACGGAACTGGGCGCGTCTGCCCCTTGGCCTGATCATCCCGGCACTCCTGCTGGCAGCCTGGCAGGTAGCCTCCTCCACCGGCCTGTTCAGCGTGGTGCAGCTCCCTCCCCCGGCGTTGGTGCTGGGCGCGGCGGGCGAGCTGCTGGCCCGCGGCGAGCTGGGCACCCACATCGCCATTTCCACGCAGCGGGTGGTGATCGGGTTCCTGATCGGCGCAGCCCTGGGCCTGATTCTGGGCGCCACCGTGGGCCTGTCGAAGATTGCCGACGCCCTGCTCGCGCCGACCATCGGCGCCCTGCGGGCCGTGCCCTCGCTGGCTTGGGTGCCGCTGCTGATCCTCTGGCTGAAGATCGGCGAGGACTCCAAGGTCACCCTGATCATCATCGGCGCCTTTTTCCCGGTGTTCACCACGGTGTCCCTGGCCCTGCGCCACGTGGACCGCAACCTGGTGGAAGCAGCCCGGGCATTCGGGCTCAAAGGGGTCCGGCTCCTGACCACCGTGCAGTTGCCGGCCGTGGTTCCGGCGGTGTTCTCCGGCCTGCGCCTGGCATTGGCACAGGCCTGGCTGTTCCTGGTGGCCGCGGAACTGATTGCCTCGTCCATGGGGCTCGGCTTCCTGCTGACTGACTCACAAAACAACGGCCGCACGGACAGGCTCTTCCTGGCCATTGTGCTGCTGGCCGTGATCGGAAAACTGACGGACGCCCTCCTGGGCCTGGCAGAGAAATGGGCGGTAAAACGATGGGCCTGAGCACCCTTGAAGCAACACAAACCACGAAGGCCACGCACCCCGGCACCGAGGCCGAGCGCATCGCGTTCTGGGAGGACGCTGCCCGGCGCCTCGAATGGGCCGAGCCGTGGCACACAGCCCACACCTTCGAGAAGGCAGTGCGCCTCAGCGGCCCGGACGTTCCCGCCGAGGACGCGGAGTACTCCGTGCCGCGCATCGAGTGGTTCGCCGGCGGCCACCTGAACGTGGCCTACAACTGCGTGGACCGCCATGTGAAGGCCGGCCGCGGCGACAAGGTGGCCCTCTACTTTGAGGGCGAGCCGGGCGATCGCCGCGCCATCACGTACGCCGAACTGCAGCGGGAAGTGTCCAAGGCAGCCAACGCACTCCTGGACCTTGGCATCACCAAGGGTGACCGAGTGGTCATCTACCTGCCGGTCATTCCCGAAACCATCATCATCACCCTTGCCGTGGCACGGATCGGTGCCGTCCACTCCCTGGTGTTCGGCGGCTTCTCCGCCGAGGCGCTGAAATTCCGCGTGGAGGATACCCAGGCCAAGCTGCTCGTGACCACCGACGGCCAGTTCCGCCGCGGCGTCGCCGTGCCCGTCAAGGACAACGCTGACGCCGCCGTCGCCGGAGACAACGCCATCGAGCACGTCCTGGTGGTCAACCGCACCACCGCCGCCGAGGACCTGGGCAGCGTCCCCATGACTGAAGGCCGCGACGTCTGGTGGCATGACGCCGTCGGGAGCGCCCCGGACGTCCATGCACCTGAAGCGTTCGACGCTGAGACGCCCCTGTTCATCATGTACACCTCCGGGACCACCGGTAAGCCCAAGGGCCTGGTCCACACGTCCGGCGGGTACCTGACCCAGGCGTCCTGGAGCTACGAGCACCTGTTCAGCAACCCGGATCCGGCCCTGCGCGATGCGGATGTGCACTGGTGCACCGCGGACCTGGCCTGGGTCACCGCGCACACCTACGAGATCTACGGGCCGCTCTCCAACGGCGTCACCCAGGTGATCTTCGAAGGTACCCCGAACACCCCGCACCCGGGCCGGCACTTCGAGATCATCGAACGCTACGGCGTCACGCAGTACTACACGGCGCCCACCCTGGTCCGCTCCCTCATGGGCTGGTTCCCGGACGGCGTGCCGGACACCTACAACCTCTCCTCCATCCGCATGCTCGGCACCGTGGGCGAGGCCGTCAACCCCGAAGCGTGGCGCTGGCTGCGGCAGAACGTGGGCGCCGGCACCGCCCCCGTGGTGGACACCTGGTGGCAGTCCGAGACCGGGGCCACCATCCTCTCCCCCGCCCCCACGGATACCGAGTTCAAGCCCGGCTGCGCGGCCCGTCCGCTGCCGGGGGTCAGTACCAGGATCGTGGACGACGCCGGCAATACAGTTCCGCCGGGCGTCCAGGGATTCATTGTGGTTGACGCTTTTGGGCCGTCCATCGCGCGGACCGTCTGGGGCAACCCCCAGCGCTACCTGGACTCCTACTGGCGGCAGTACGCCGAACAGGGCTGGTTCCTGGCCGGCGACGGCGCCAAATACGACGCCGACGGCGACATTTGGATTTTGGGGCGCGTGGACGACACCCTGAATGTGTCGGGCCACCTGCTGTCCACCATCGAGATCGAGTCCGCGCTCGTGTCCCACCCGGACGTGGTGGAGGCCGGTGTCTGTCCGGTCGCTGACGCCAAAACCGGGCACGCAATTGTGGCGTTTGTTGTCCTTAAGTCTTCGACGGTGACGTCGGGGTCAACCGCCGAGGAGCTCCGCAACCACGTCGCGAAGGCGATCGGCCCGATCGCCAAGCCGCGCGACGTCGTTGTGGTTCCCGATGTCCCCAAAACCCGCAGCGGCAAGATCATGCGCCGGCTGCTGACCCAACTCTTTGAGGGGACCGCCCTGGGCGACACCACCTCACTCCAGAACGAGCCGGCGATATCCGGAATCCAGGATGTCCTGCGCGAGCGGACCCTAGCAAAGGAAAATTCATGAATGACATCAGCAACGTTGCCCGTCTTTCCGAGCCGCTCAAGTTCGCATACTGGGTGCCGAACGTTTCCGGCGGCCTGGTGGTTTCCACCATCGAACAGCGGACCAGCTGGGACTTCGCCTACAACAAAAAGCTGGCGCAGATCGCCGAGAACTCCGGTTTCGAGTACGCCTTGACGCAGACCCGCTACGCCGCCTCCTATGGTGCGGACAAGCAGCACGAGGCAACCTCGTTCAGCCTGGCCCTGCTGGGAGCCACCGAGCGGCTCAAAGTCATCGCCGCCGTCCACCCCGGCATGTGGCACCCCGGCGTTTTGGCCAAATACATCATCACCGCGGACCACATCTCCAACGGCCGTGCCGCCGTCAACATCGTCTCCGGCTGGCTCAAGAACGAGTTCACCAACTTCGGCCTTGAGTGGCTGGAGCACGACGAACGCTACGTCCGCACCGAGGAGTTCATCAAGGTCCTGCGCGGGCTGTGGACCGAGCAGGAGTACAGCCAGTCCGGCAAGTACTACAACATCACCGACTTCACGCTGAACCCGGCCCCGGTTGACGTTCCGGGCCGCGCACACCCGGAGATCTTTTTCGGCGGCAACTCCACTGCAGCCCAGGCCACTGCCGGCCGGGTGGCTGACTGGTACTTCTCCAACGGCAAGGACCTGGAGGGCTTCAAGGAGAACATCGCCGGTGTGGTTGCCGCTTCGGATGAGACCAAGCGCGGCACCGAGGGCCGGCTCGCGGCACCCCGCTTCGGCCTGAACGGCTTCGTCATCGCCCGCGATTCCGAGAAGGAAGCCCGCGACACCCTCCGCGAGATCGTGGAGAAGGCGCACAAGCCCGCAGTCCAGGGCTTCCGCGACGCCGTGCAGGAAGCCGGCGCGTCCACCAAGGACGGCAAGGGCATGTGGGCCGACTCCTCCTTCGAGGACCTGGTCCAGTACAACGACGGCTTCAAGACCCAGCTGATCGGCACCCCGGAACAGATTGCCGAGCGGATCGTTGAATACAAGAAGATCGGCGTGAACCTGTTCCTCACCGGTTACCTGCACTTCCAGGAGGAGGTGGCGGCGTTCGGCCAGGACATCCTGCCGATCGTCCGCGAACTCGAGGCCGACCTTGCCCGCAAGAACGGCACCGAACTTGACCTCTCCGGTACCCCGGCGGCTTCGGCTGCCGCAACGTCCGGGCTGGTGAACGCGTAATGTCTGACCGCACCTTCGGTTTCCGCACCCGCGCTCTGCACGCCGGCGGCACGCCCGACGCCGAGCACGGCGCCCGCGCGGTGCCCATCTACCAGACCACGTCCTTCGTGTTCAAGGACACCCAGGACGCTGCCAACCTGTTCGCGCTGCAGAAGTACGGCAACATCTACTCCCGCATCGGCAACCCCACCGTGGCCGCGTTCGAAGAGCGCATCGCCTCTCTCGAAGGCGGCATCGGCGCGGTGGCAACGTCCTCCGGCATGGCCGCGGAGTTCATCACCTTCGCCGCGCTGACCCAGTCCGGTGATCACATTGTGGCCGCGTCCCAGCTGTACGGCGGAACCGTCACCCAGCTTGATGTGACGCTGCGCCGCTTCGGCGTGGACACCACGTTCGTCCCCGGCACCGACCCCGCGGACTACGCCGCGGCGGTCCAGGAAAACACCAAGGCGATCTTCGTCGAGGTGGTGGCCAACCCGTCGTCGGAAGTCCAGGACCTGGAGGGGCTGGCAAAGGTAGCGCACGACGCCGGCATCCCCCTCGTCGTCGACGCCACCTTGAGCACGCCGTACCTTGTGCGGCCCATCGAGCACGGCGCCGACATCGTGATCCACTCCGCCACCAAGTTCCTCGGCGGGCACGGCACCACCTTGGGCGGTGTCATCGTCGAGAGCGGCCGGTTCAACTGGGGCAACGGCAAGTTCCCCACGATGACCGAGCCCGTGGCCTCGTACGGCAACGTCTCCTGGTGGGGCAACTTCGGCGAGTACGGCTTCCTGACCAAGCTGCGCTGCGAGCAGCTGCGCGACATCGGCC
Organism: Pseudarthrobacter sp. 01T43; assembly: GCF_056398665.1. Classification (NCBI taxonomy): domain Bacteria; kingdom Bacillati; phylum Actinomycetota; class Actinomycetes; order Micrococcales; family Micrococcaceae; genus Pseudarthrobacter; species Pseudarthrobacter sp. 01T43. The sequence continues at coordinate 235,580 of NZ_JBFTPV010000001.1, forward strand.
CGGCACTGTCGCCGCTCTCGGCCTTCCAGCTGCTGCAGGGCGTGGAAACCCTGCCGCAGCGACTGGACGAGCACCTCAAGAACGCGCAGGCCGTGGCCGAATGGCTCGAGGCCGATCCCCGCGTGGCGTACGTCAACTTCTCCGGGCTTCCCTCGCACCCGCATTTCGAACGCGCGAAGAAGTACCTGCCGCTGGGCCCCGGCTCGGTGTTCTCCTTCGGCGTGAAGGGCGGCCGCGCGGCCGGGCAGAAGTTCATCGAATCCCTGCAGCTGGCCTCGCACCTGGCCAACGTGGGAGATTCCCGCACCCTGGTGATCCACCCGGGTTCCACCACGCACCAGCAGCTGAATCCGGCCCAGCTGGAGTCCGCGGGTGTTCCCGAGGACCTGGTCCGTATCTCCGTTGGCCTGGAGGACATCGACGATATCCTGTGGGACCTTGACCAGGCCTTGACTGAGGCCTCGGCAGCCGTGGGTTCGGTTGACGCAACCACTGAAGACTTCACCCTCGAAGCCGATTCCTGCACGATCGGAGCACGCGCATGAGCATCGAAACCCGCACCTGGGAAGGCCCGTCCGCACCTGAACGCCTGAACCTGCTGCGCTCAGCCAAGTCGATTGCGATCGTCGGCGCCTCGGATAAGCCGTCACGCGCCAGCTACTTCGTGGCCACGTACCTGCAGTCGTCCACGCGGTACAAGGTGTACTTCGTGAATCCCGTGGTCAAGGAGATCCTGGGTGAGCCCACGTATGCCTCGCTTGCCGATCTTCCCGAAAGCCCGGACATCGTGGACGTCTTCCGGAAGCACGATGACCTCCCCGGCGTCCTGGACGAAGCAATCGCTGCCGGCGCCAGGACCCTCTGGCTGCAGCTGGGCTCCTGGCATGAAGCCGTGGCCGCAGACGCCGAAGCCGCCGGGCTCACCGTGGTGATGGATCGCTGCGTGAAGATCGAACACGCCCGGTTCCACGGCGGCCTGCACCTCGCCGGCTTCGACACCGGCGTGATCTCCTCCCGCCGGCAGCTCCTGTCCTAAGCGGAGTTGCCGTTAGCGGTTGAACTTCTTCAGCCAGATGGAACCGGGGCCGGCATCGCTGGCCCCGGTTTTTTCGTTCGGTGACGGGTCGAGGAGGGCTGAGGCCAGATTCCCTACGACGGCGGGTGCTTCGGTCACGAGCTTCCCGGTTCCTTCGAGCACATCAACCGCGGCCCCGCCTGCGCCACGTTGGGGAGCTTCCCGGGCGGTCTTGTCCTGCGGGGTACCAGCACCGGTGGCGCCTGCCGCGTTCCGTGATTCGCCGCCGCCGGCCGCAGCATTACCGGCACCTGGGTTTCCTGTGGCAGCGTTGCCGGCCCCGGGGTTGCCTGCACCCCGGTTCGCCAATCCTTGGCTGTTGTTCCTCCCGGCAGAGCCCGGTTCAGGGCTCCCTGGCACCTCGGACTCAGGCGCCGCCGGTCCGTGCCCGGCAGAGCCGCGACCGGCAGGTTCCACATCCGTCCTTCCCGGATCAGCAGGCGCCGGCTCGTCCCCGGCGACAGGCTGCAGGGCGGGTTCCCCGGGCAGGTGGGCTGCGGCAGCGCTGGCGGCTTGGGTCCCCGCGATGGTCCAGGAAGGAACCCAGTCCTGCAACATGTGCTGGATGGAAGGGCTGACATGAAGTTTCGGCGAAGAGGCGGTGGCTGCCACACCAGAGACCCCCAGCCCCATTCCAGCAATGACGGCAACGCCCACCGCAGCAGCCCGGTGCCTGCGGCGCAACCGGTGCCGGCCAAGCTGGGTGGTATGCGCTGAGAGGAGAGCCGCCAGCTCCGGGCGGGGCTCAGGGACCGGCAGGAACGCGAAGGCGCCCAGCGAGAGCAAAGCGGTGCGAAGCGCCGGGTCGGTTTCGCCGGCGTCGAGCAGCATGCCGTCCACGGTGCTCCGCAGCTGGCTGGTGTTGGCCGTCATTGTGCCACATACTCCTTCACTGCGGACTGTTCGCGCAGCCGGATCAAGGCGCGCCGCTGCAGTTGTTTCACGGCGCCGCTGCTCTTTCCCATGACCTCCGCGGACTGTTCGATGGTCAGGCCTGCCACCAGGCGCAGTGTGAGGACCTCACGCTGCTCGTCGGGGAGGACCATGAGGAGGTCCTGTACTTCGTCAGGGGAGATACGCTCCATGACTTCATCTTCGGCTGATGATTCCTCGCGCCCGTCCAGGTCAGGTTCGAACGGCAGCTCAACGGGTGTGCGGCGCCGGCGCCGGTGGTCGTCCACCATCCGTGCGTGGGCCACCGAGAAGACAAAGGTCCGCAGCCCGGCCACGCCACCGGTGACCGTTTCCAGCCGCGGCAGGACGGCGAGGAACACTTCCTGCATAACGGCCTCCGGATCTTCTACCCCGCGGGCTGTGAGGTAGCCCAGGACCTGTGCTGCGTAGTTTCGGTACACGATGCTGAAAAGCTCCGGTTCCCGGGCGCGCGCACGCAAAGCATCGTCTGTCAGCGCATCGATCACGGACGTAGTGCCTTCGTTGGGGGAGGGTGACCCGCTAACTCTACCCTCCGGTAATCACGCGGCCCCGGAGCAGTGCGCGCCTCGGTGAGGAACAAAAGAGCCAGTCTGAAACCTGATGGGGGACAAGTTTCAGACCGGCGCTTCATAGGGGTAATCGTTCCGGGACTGCAAAGGGTTACGCGCTGTCACAAAAAACTTTGGAAAGCTGGCTAGACACTGCTGCGCACCGCATTGAAGTGGGCAAAAGCGCGGACCCGGCTGACAGGCACCTGCTGCCTGTCACATGCAGACTTTGCTGCCGCAGAGGGTACCGTCACGGACCGGGCCGGAGCAGGTGCAGATGCGGCGGTGCGCTGGTCATGATGGGCAGCGGCGGAAAGATCGGTAACCAGCCCGGTTCCGGCGCATTCGCGGACCGCGGCGATTCCTGCTGCGACTGCGGGCTTGTCCGCGAAAGCCCCGGAGACGGCCATCACGGTGCCGTCGGGCGACTTGAGCCTGAACCTGAAGAGCGAATCCGAGTCGAGAAATACCTCAAAAATCCCAGCCATAACAAATTCCTTCCGGGTCGGCGGAGGTCACCCCAAGTGGCTTCGTTGTCACAAGGCATGCCCGGACGCGTCTTTGCGCCATCACTCCGCGGGTCTGGTCGAACGATCTGTTGATCAGTTCACCTTATGTTAAAAGTCTCCCGGCCGCCCCTGCTGCCTCACAAGGCCAGCGGCGTTAACCCTGTGTAAATTGCGTCCATCCACTCCGCCCAACCACGGCCTACCCGCGCAAAACGGCGGCGGGCCACCCCCAAGGGTGACCCGCCGCCGTCGAAAGTTCCTCCCCGCTACCTCCCCAATCTCGCAAGCTCGATTGGGGCCCCTCGGTAGCTTGGGCCCACATGTTAGTCGTTGATGAGGTCGTGGACCACGATTGTCTGGTCCCGGTCCGGGCCAACTCCGATGGCGGAGAAACGGGTACCGGAGAGCTTCTCGAGGGCCAGCACGTAGTTGCGGGCATTCTCCGGGAGGTCCTCCAGGGTGCGGGCACCGGTGATGTCCTCGGTCCAGCCGTCGAAGTACTCGAAGATGGGCACAGCGTGGTGGAACTCGGTCTGCGTCATGGGCATTTCGTCGTGGCGAACACCGTCCACGTCGTAGGCGACGCAGACCGGGATCTGCTCGATGCCCGTGAGCACATCCAGCTTGGTGACGAAGTAGTCAGTGAAGCCATTGACGCGGGAAGCATGGCGAGCCAACACGGCGTCATACCAGCCGCAGCGGCGCGGCCGGCCGGTGTTCACGCCGAACTCGCCGCCGGTCTTCTGCAGGTACAGCCCCATCTCGTCGAAGAGTTCCGTGGGGAACGGGCCGGCGCCTACGCGGGTGGTGTAGGCCTTGATGATGCCGATGGAGCGCGAGATGCGGGTGGGGCCGATGCCCGAGCCAACTGAAGCGCCGCCGGCCGTCGGATTGGAGGACGTGACGAAGGGGTAGGTGCCGTGGTCCACGTCCAGGAATGTTGCCTGGCCGCCTTCCATGAGAACCACCTTGCCCTCGTCCAGGGCGTTGTTGAGGACCAGCGTGCTGTCGATCATCAGCGGGCGCAGGCGGTCGGCGAAGGAGAGGAAATAGCTGACGATCTCCTCCACCACAACGCTGCGGCGGTTGTAGACCTTGACCAGGAGTTCGTTCTTCTGGCGCAGTGAGCCTTCCACCTTCTGGCGGAGGATGGATTCGTCGAAGACGTCCTGGACGCGGATGCCCAGGCGGGCCACCTTGTCCATGTAGGCCGGTCCGATGCCGCGGCCGGTGGTACCGATGGCCCGGCTGCCGAGGAAGCGCTCGGTCACCTTGTCAAGCACCTGGTGGTAGGGCGCAACCAGGTGGGCGTTGGCGGACACACGGAGCTTGGACGTGTCCGCGCCCCGGGCCTCCAGGCCGTCAATTTCCTGGAAGAGCGCCTCAAGGTTCACCACGCAGCCGTTGCCGATGACAGGAACCGCGTTGGGGCTCAGGATGCCGGCAGGAAGGAGCTTGAGCTCATACTTCTCACCGCCTACGACGACGGTGTGCCCGGCGTTGTTGCCGCCGTTCGGCTTGACCACATAATCAACACGGCCGCCCAGAAGGTCGGTTGCCTTGCCTTTTCCTTCGTCGCCCCACTGGGCTCCTACGATCACGATTGCTGGCATGGGATCCTCCCCCATTCTTTCGGGCCAGGCCGCGATGGCTCAGCGCCGTACATGAGAATGCCCCGAATGTTCAGGTGCTGTCCGCCGGTAGGCGAAGATAACGCAAGAGTTCCGGGGCCCTTACCACCCAAGTTTAGCCGATCACAGCCTTTGTCCACCCCTGAAGCCCGGCAGGCCAGAGGTGCCCTGGCCGAAAGCAGCGTCCTGAACGGTTGAGACTTTGCCGGACCGTCGCCAAATGTTTGCCGGCGACGGCCCGGCGTTTCGTTTTGCGGAGCTTGATAGACTGATATAGATCGACTAGGAATCGGTCCACACCACATTTCAAACCATCCCGGATTTGCTGCGCCCTACTGCGCCCATTTCCGGGGTGGCGCAGCACCGAGCCCCGCAGGAGACTTTGCACTATATGACAGCCCTGGCCCCCGAATCTTTCCGTGAACAGCTCATGAGCCGCCGTTACGAGCCCAACGTTGCCGCGGTGAACGAGTTGTGCGATTCCCTGCAGAGCGTCAAGCCCCACACCGAAGTTCCCTACGTCGACCCCATGCACGACGTTGACGAATGCCGCATCATCAGCCTCTACTCCAACATCGGTGAGGCCGACCCGTCCGGTTTCATCACGGCAGGCGACGATGACGCCGCTACCCGGATGCTCGGCATCCAGTGGAAGCTGGGACTGCGCCCGGAGTTCGTGATGCCGTGGAACGTCCACCCGTGGCACACACCCGGCGAGGTCAACGGCAAGTTCACCCCGGACCAGATTTCCTCCGGCCTGAAGCCCCTGCTCAAGTTCCTGGCCCTGGTCCCCCGCGCCTCGGTGATCGTGGCACACGGCACCGAAGCCAACCGCCTCGCCAACCTGCTGCTGAAGACCGAGGTGCCCATGATCTGGCGCCGCGGCCTGAAGACCTACAAGGTCCGTTCCCTCAGCGGCCGCGCGTTCGCCGGAACCCCCGCCCGCCAGGAGCAGTACCTCGAGGACATGCGCGTCGCCTACGCTGACGCCATGGCCCGCACCGGCTTGGCGAAGGCTTCCAGCTAGTACCGCTGCAAGACGTACGACGGCGGGCGGTTACCTTTTTCTGAAAGGTAACCGCCCGCCGTCGCACTTTAACCAACAACGCTTTGTTCTAGGCGCCGGCTTCGATGGCTGCCTTCGCGGCCGGGTCCGAGTCGTTCAGGAACTTCTCGATGCGCTCAGGCTCCTCGGCCTCACCGATGGCGGCAGAAGCGCGGCCCAGTGAGTAAAGCGCCCGCAGGAACCCGCGGTTGGGTTCGTGCTCCCAGGGGATGGGGCCAACGCCGCGCCAGCCGTTGCGGCGCAGCGAGTCCAGGCCGCGGTGGTACCCCACGCGGGAGTAGGCGTAGGAATCGATGGTGCGGCCCTCGGCCCACGCCTCCTCCGCCAGGACGGCCCACAACAGCGACGACGTGGGGTGCTTCTCCACCAGGTCCAGGGCTTCTGCGCCCGCGTCCAGCTGCTGGTAGACGTCCGTCTCGGCAGGCAGGAGCGTGGGCTCCGGGCCCATCAGGTTCTTGCGGAACTCGTCGGACATACTAGAACGTCTTTCCGGCGGAACCGAGCTGCTTGGTTGCCTCCACGACGCGGGCGGACAGGCCTGCCTCGGCGGAGGCGCCCCAGACGCGCGGATCGTAGAGTTTCTTGTTGCCCACCTCGCCGTCCACCTTCAGCACACCGTCGTAGTTCTTGAACATATGGTCCACGACGGGACGCGTGTAGGCGTACTGGGTGTCGGTGTCGATGTTCATCTTGATCACACCGTAGGAGACCGCGTCGGCGATTTCCTGGTCGGAGGAGCCTGAACCGCCGTGGAACACGAGGTCGAACGGGCTGTTCTTGCCGAGCTTGGCACCCACCTGGGCCTGGATGTCCTTAAGGATCTCCGGACGAAGCTTCACACCGCCGGGCTTGTACACGCCATGCACGTTACCGAAGGTCAGGGCCGTGATGTAGCGGCCGTTCTCGCCGGCGCCGAGGGCTTCGATGGTGGCCAGGGCGTCCTCGACCGTGGTGTACAGCTTGTCGTTGATGGCGTTTTCCACGCCGTCTTCCTCGCCGCCCACAATGCCGATTTCAACTTCGAGGATCATCTTCGCGGCGGCGGTACGCTCCAGCAGTTCGCGCGCGGTGCTCAGGTTCTCGTTGAGCGGCTCGTGCGAGCCGTCCCACATGTGCGAGTTGAAGATCGGGTTGCGGCCGGCCTTGACCTCAGCCTCCGAGGCTGCCAGCAGCGGCAGGACAAAGCCGTCCAGCTTGTCCTTGGGGCAATGGTCGGTGTGGAGGGCGATGTTGACGTTGTACTTCTTGGCAACTTCGCGGGCGAACGCGGCAAAGCCGAGCGAACCGGCCACCATGTCCTTGGTGACAGCGCCGGACCAGTAAGCGGCACCGCCGGTGGAAACCTGGACGATGCCATCGGACTCAGCCTCGGCGAAGCCGCGCAATGCGGCGTTCAGGGTCTGCGAGGAGGTGACGTTGACGGCCGGGAATGCATAGCCGCCGGCCTTGGCACGGTCGATCATCTCGGAGTAGATCTCTGGGGTTGCAATGGGCATGCTGACTCCTATGCTGAGTTTTCGTCTATGGGTTCTGACCCTGGAGTAGACCTCTTACGGCTAGCCACCATCCTAGCCATTTCTCTGCAGAGGACAGTGTTTCGGGTCACCCGGGCCGGTAACACTCCCGCAGGGCGGGGGCGGACGGGCTAGGACACCGTCTGGTTGAACACGTGCCGGCGGATCCAGGCGTGCATGGCGATGGCCGCCGCGGAGGCAGCGTTGATGGAGCGGGTGGAGCCGAACTGCTCGATCGACAGGGTGGCCAGCGCAGCATCGTGGACTTCCGGCGTCAGCCCCGGGCCCTCCTGCCCGAACACCAGCACGCAGTCCCGAGGCAGCTCGTAGGTCTCCAACGGCACGGAGTCCGGGAAGATGTCGACGCCGATGATGGCCAGCCCCTCCCCCTGCGCCCATGCCACGAAATCCGCCACGGTGGGGTGGTGGCGGACGTGCTGGTAGCGGTCGGTGACCATGGCCCCGCGGCGGTTCCACCGGCGTCGTCCGATGATGTGGACTTCCTTGGCGAGGAACGCGTTGGCGGTGCGCACCACGGTGCCGATGTTGAGGTCGTGCTGCCAGTTTTCGATGGCGATGTGGAAGTTGTGCCGTTTGGAGTCGAGGTCCGCCACGATCGCGTCGTGCTTCCAGTACCGGTACTGGTCCACTACGTTGCGCCGGTCCCCGTCCGCCAGCAGCTCAGGATCCCAATGTTCCCCCTCGGGCAGCTCGCCTTCCCAGGGTCCGACGCCGACCTCCGGCTTAGGCTCGGATTCCTCCCCAGTCGGTGGCACGGGCAGCGGCGGCGTTTGGGGGTGGTCAGTCACCCTCCAACTCTAGCCGGGGTAAGCCTCCCAGCTTCCAGCGGTTGGCGCGGTGGGAGTTGGTGCCGCCCGCTGTTTTTCGTCCCCAGCGTGTCCCGGGTCCAAAGAATGACAGACTGGACCAGGAATCAGCACTTCTTGTGGAGGTAAACGTGGAAGAAGCAGACCAGGCCGCGGGAAACCCGACGGTATACCGCAGCGGCCAGGAGATCGAATGCTGGCTAACGGACATGGACGGCGTACTTGTCCACGAAAACCACGCCGTCCCGGGCGCCGCGGAACTGATCCAGCGCTGGGTGGACACGTCCAAGCGATTCCTGGTGCTGACCAACAACTCCATCTTCACGCCGCGCGACCTGGCGGCCCGGCTCCGCGCCTCCGGGCTGGAGATTCCCGAGGAGAACATCTGGACATCCGCGCTGGCCACCGCCCAGTTCCTGAAGGACCAGGTACGGGGTTCCGGTTCGGGGAACCGCGCCTACACCATCGGGGAAGCAGGGCTGACGACGGCGCTGCATGAGGCAGGCTTCATCCTTACTGACCAGGACCCGGACTTTGTGGTGCTCGGCGAAACCCGAACCTACTCCTTCGAAGCGATCACCATGGCCATCCGCCTGATCCTGGCAGGTGCCCGCTTTATTGCCACCAACCCGGACGCCACCGGCCCGTCCAAGGATGGACCGATGCCCGCCACAGGAGCCATCGCCGCCCTGATTACCAAGGCCACCGGGCGGGAACCGTACATTGTTGGCAAGCCGAATCCCATGATGTTCCGTTCGGCGATGAACCAGATTGACGCCCACTCCGAAACCACCGCGATGATCGGCGACCGGATGGACACGGACATCGTTGCAGGCATGGAGGCCGGGCTGCACACGGTGCTGGTGCTCACAGGCATTACGCAGCGCGAGGATATTGCTGCGTTCCCGTTCCGGCCCAACCAGGTGCTGAACTCCGTGGCGGACCTGAAGAACCAGATTTAGAAGACGCTCACCTTCGAACCTCCCCTGGGCAGCGGGAAGAACTCGTCCATCAGCTTCTCCACGATGGGCCGGTAGACGAGCGGACTCCAACCCGGGCTCGCATGCGCCGGCAGGGCGCCCTCGGTCTGCAGGTCCATGGAAACCATGTGGGGCGCGAATGCGGCGGACCACGCCGCCCTTGCCGTCTGGTAGCGGACCGTACCGTCCTTGGTGTTGCCGATATACGCCATCCGCGCGCTGCCGAGCTGGTCCACAAAGCGGTTGCCGTCAAAGTGGTAGATGTACGCCGACTCGGACTGAATCAGCACGCTGGACGGCGCGATCGGGGACAACTGCTCCATGGTCTGGTCAAAGATTTGCCGCCAGGTCCGTTCGTCCTTGTGGATGACGCGCTCCCCCAGTTCGTAGCTGCCCCTCAGCACTGAGGGCACCCGGAAGCCGCTTTCATAGAGGAACACGACGCCGTCGAACCAGCTCTCGTCCAGCACGTCGCTCCGGCTGTAAGGGGTGGAGTCCAGCAGGATGAACTCCACTTCCACGCCGTGGAGTTCCCGAAGCCGCGCGGCCACTTCGGTGGCCACCATGCCGCCGAAGCTGTGTCCATAGAAGTAGAGCTTGGTGAGCTTCTTTGCGCGGACGTGATCAATGACCGCGGTCACCACCTGGTCGATGTCCAGCCCCTGGTTGGAATAGCCGACGGCGGCAAGCTGGCCCCGCTTGTTGAGCGCCCCGCGCAGGGCGTTCAGGATCCATTGCGCCTCTTCCCAGCTGGTCTTGAAACCCGGAAAGAGGAACCAGCTGGCATTCGGATAGTACACGTCGGCGAAGTCGTCCGGGACCTGCAGGATCCGGTTGACCCGCCGCTCCGCCTGGACCCGGCGGGTGAAGAGCATGTCCGCCGCAAGCACAGTCGAAGCGCCCGCTCCGGCCAGGAACCCGCGGCGCGAAAACCGCTTGAGGGCAGCGGCATCCGCAAGCAGCCGGGCTTGTTGGGATCCTGGCTGGCCTGGCTGTTCCAGCGGTTCTGCGTCCTCCCTGTACGGCACATCTCTACCGTAGCCACAGGAGAAGCCGCCCCCGCAACCCGGGTTCCCCTTGGCCGGGCGCCGGGCGGGGGCGAAGCGCCGTCAGCTTGCGGCTAGCCGGTTTCCGGCTGGGTTCAAAAGTTCGCTGAGCGGGGTCCGCCGCAGGATTTCCTGGCCGATGTCGTTGTACCGGCCAAGCAGGTCCGGACCGCCCACGGCCTCGGGCTCGTCAAGCAGCGAAAAGACTTCGTCGCTGGCGGCGAAGAGCTCCTCGTCTGAGTATTCTTCCAGTGAGCGGAATGCCAGCGACATCGGAGACGGCTCGCTGTTCCGTCGGCTGCCTGCGTCAAAAGCAGCGGCAAATTCGGCCTCAAGCACATCAGTGATTTCCCGTAGCGGGACCACAGTGTTGTCCTGCGGCTGTTCCGCATCGACGCCGGTCAGTGTCAGGGAGACTCCGCCGCCGAGGGTGCCGGGGGCGCCTTCCATGGCGTTCAAGTCGCTGCGAAGGCCCGCCAGCGCAGTTGATTCCACCCGGGCGGCGCGGGACAGGTCCACGCTGACGTGGGAATGGATTCCCATGCTGCGGAGCCGCTGAATCATCTGGACGAGGGACGGGCGCGATGCCTGGTCGAGGCTCCCGAGCACGCCAATCCGGACGGTGTCTGTGAGATCGTCACGGCTGGTGGTGGCGTTTAAGCCGGCGGTGCCATGTGAGGGGTGGTCCATAGGTACTCCAAATAAAGGGGGTGTCTATGGCCGACGGCTCAACCTCCGTAAGCGTAGCCGTCGGAGGAGTCCGGCACAAGCGCACTTGGTGGGCGTGAGCCCGCCTTCGCATCTCCCGGCTGCTGGTAGTGGGTGCGGGTGCCGGTTCCGCCCACGGAGTCCACGAGGGCCTTGGCGATATCGCGCAGTTTGGTGTTGCTGTTGCTTGAGGCGTCAGTCAGGATCTGCACCGCGGCGTCCTGGCTGCAGCGGTTTTGTGCCATCACCACGCCAATCGCGATGTCGATGACGGTGCGGGACTCCAGGGTGGCACGCAGATTAGTGGCACTGTCGCTGTGAAGGGCGAACCTGACCGCCAACCGCAGCGCCTGGGAGATCTCCCTCGTAAATCCCCGGGCCTTGGCCGCGGCACGTTCGTCGAATTTATGCGGCACATCCGAGTAAAGGTTCAAGGCAGCCCGCGCGTCGCCCTGAAGGTCAAAGGGCAGCGAAAGTACGGAACGCAGGCCGTGGGATGCCACGGCATCTGCGTAAACGGGCCCCCACCGGTCCTCCTCGAACAGGTCCGGCACGTTGACTTCGCGCTGTTCCTCGGCCGCCGTCAGGCACGGGCCCTGCGCCAGCGAGTATTGGATTTCGTCCACGGCGCGGGCGTCGTCGCTGCTCCAGCCGATGGTGGCAGCCTTGCGGGCACGGAGGAGGGTGATTCCGCACAGCGCGTCATCGCCGTCGCCTGCCATCTGGTGCGCCGAAAACCGGGCCAGCTCATTGAGGAACTCCTCAAAATCCGCACTCTCCAAGATGAGGTTCTGGACCTGTTCGGTGGTGTTCAACGGTGATTCGGATGGGAGCATGGTGCGCGTTCTCCAATTGGTGCGAAAAGGGCTGAGAGAATTATACCGGTTCCCTGGCCGCCGCGCCCTGCTTCCTTAGCCCTGGCTGCTAGGAAATTCCCAACTCATCCTTGCCGAAGGCGAACAGGTAAGGCACCCCGGTCTCGGCCTCGATTTTTTCCTTGGCCCCGGTGTCCCGGTCAACGATGACAGCCACGGCCACCACGTTGCCACCGGCTTTCCGGACACCCTCGACGGCGGTCAGCGCGGACCCGCCCGTAGTGGAGGTATCCTCGAGCACCAGGACTTTGCGCCCCTCGACGGACGGCCCTTCAACCTGGCGGCCCATGCCGTAGGACTTCTGGGCCTTGCGGACCACAAAAGCGTCCACGGGCCGGCCCGCATCAACCGCAGCGTGCATCACCGCGGTGCCCACGGGGTCAGCACCCATGGTCAGGCCGCCAGCGCACTCAAAGTCGATCCCGGCGTCGTCGGCCAACGCCAGCATGATCTGACCCACCAGCTTGGAAGCCTCGTGGTGCAGCGTGATGCGGCGCAGGTCAATGTAGTAATCGGCCTCGGCGCCGCTGGACAGGATCACCTTGCCGCGGACAACGGCGAGTTCCTTGATCAGTTCCAGCAGGCGGGCACGTGCAGCAGCGGCATCAAGTGGGGAAGTCATGGTCTCCAGTTTAGTGGTTTCCGGGTTTGTGACGGCGCGCCCTCATGGCTCCCGCTGCTGAACGCGGCGAGCGAAGGCCGGTGCGTGTTCGGGCCTCGGTCCGAAGGCAATCATCCGGGGCAGGAGCCGCCGCGCCACCGGAACGTGCCGGACCACAAAGACCAGGAACGGAGGGACGCCGGTCCGCTTCCCGGCGAACAACGGAACGAACACTGTCCGGTGCATAACGCGTTGGACGGTCTGGATAACAATGGTGGGCATCCTGCGCCGCCGTTGCACAGCGGCGAGGTCCCTCACACTCACCTGCCCGCGGAGCAGAGCCGGAGCCAGCCGGGCCGCTGCCGCGACGGCATCCTGGATGGCAAGATTGATGCCCACGCCTCCGGCCGGGGACATGGCGTGGGCGGCGTCGCCGATGCACAGCAGCCCGTCCACGTACCACCGCTTCAGCCTGTCCAGCCGCACATCCAGCCAATGAAGATCCTCGACCGAACGGATCGAGTCAACGCGGTCAGCCAGGTCGGGACGCAGCCCGGCAACCCGTTCCCTGAACCTTTCGACTCCCTCGGCCCGGATCCGCGCGTCCATTCCCTTCGGACCGAGATACCCCATCTGGTAATAGTCGTCACGGAACAGGGCAATCATGGCTTCACCGTCCCGGAATGCGGGGACGATCCCTGCCACCGCACCCCTTTCCGAATCAAGACGCGGAAGCCTGAACCACCATGTGTCGAAGGGTACCGGGTACTCCTTCGGCTGCAATCCGGCGCCACGACGCAGCACGGAACTCCGCCCGTCGGCGCCCACCACCAGGTCTGCACGGAGCACACCTTCCCTGCCATCACGGGTCCGGTAGCGGACGCCGGTGACGCGACCGCCGTCGAGCGTTAACGACGTGGCTTCATGTTCCATCAAGAGCGTGAAGGTGGGTTCGCGCGCAGCCTCGGTGGCTAGGAAGTTCAGGAAATCCCACTGCGGCATCATGGCGATGTAGTCGTACGGGGGCTTCAAAGACGCTAAATCACCGAAGGTGACGAGCCCGGCGCCCGGGACGGGTAAGGCAACGGTACTTAGCCGGCTTTGCGGAAGTTTGCGGAATCCGGGGCCGAGCCCGAGCTCGTCAATCAGCCGGATAGTCGAGGCATGCACGGTGTCGCCGCGGAAATCCCGCAGGAAGTCGCCGTGCTTTTCAAGGACAGTGACGTTCACGCCTGCCCGGGCCAGCAGCAGCCCCAGCATCATGCCCGCCGGGCCTCCGCCCACAACAGCGCATCCCGTTCGCTCCATGCCCTAACGCTACGCCGGACGCACAAAGGCCGCACGCATAACATTGCGTGCGGCCTTTGTGCGGTGCAGTTACCGGGTTAGAGCCGGGTGTCGAAGGAGTCGCAGAAGACGTTCTCATTGAACGTCCCCTGGAACCCGGACTTGCCCATGATCTTCCCGATCGTGGCCCGGATAGCCTCCACGGAATCGGCGTGAGTGTGGATGGCGGTCTTGACCATCGGCACGTCAATAAGGTGGTTGGGCTGGTTCAGCGACACCAGCACGGTGGGTACCTCGGTGACGTACCAGGGGATCTCCGCCGCCATGGGAGTGGACCACTTGATGCGGATGGCCGCTTCCTGGGCAAAGCCCTTGACGTTGGCGAAGACGAACGCGGCGTCGTACTTGTCCGCGTAGTCCCCGGTGGCTTCCTCGGAGATGACGGACATGAAGTTGATGCCCGTCTCCCCTGCAGCTTCACGCTGGGCAGCGGTCTTGAACAGGTGCACCTCGAAGCCGGCTTTCTCCAGCTCGTCCTTGACCTTGTCCAGGTAGGCCAGCGGGTCTGCCCGGGTGAAGTCCGAGTCGCCGGAGATTCCGTACAGTCGGATCCGTTTGTGCGTATCCGGCGTGATGGGCAGGTTGTTCGCGGTGTCCTTGACCAGGGTGACGGTCTTGTCCGCTATTTCGGCGGCAACGGCACGGTGCTCGGCACTGCCGATCTTGGCCAGCGCTTCGGCCGGCGGAACCAGCTCTTCCCGGGCCTTCACATGCAGGCCCAGCGACGCCTTGAGCGCCAGGATGCGGCGCAGGGCGTCGTGCAGGCGCTGCTCGCTGATGACGCCGGACTTGTAGCCATCCAGCATGTAGCCGAAATCCTCGGCCGGGTTGCGGAAGAACAGGAACATATCGCAACCGGCGGCGATAGTGGCAGGAACGAGGTCCTTGCGCTTCATGGCCTGGGTGAGCCCGATCATCTGCGAGGCATCCGTGAGGATCAGCCCGTTGAAGCCGAGTTCGCCGCGGAGCAGGTCCTGGAGCAGTTCCGGCGCCAGCGTGGCGGGTTTGATGTCCGCGTCCGCCAGGCCCGGGCGGAAGTGCCGGGACAGCTCCGGCGCACCGATGTGCCCGATCATGATGGACTGCACCCCGTGCCCGATCATTTCCCGGTACACGTGGCCGTAGGTTTTGTTCCACTCCTCGTAGCCGAAGGTGTTGTAAGACGTGACCACGTGCTGGTCGCGCTCGTCCACCCCGTCACCGGGGAAGTGCTTCATGGCGCAGGCGGTGGGTGACTCGCTGATGCCGTCGAAGTACTCCTTGGCGCGCTCCACCACGATGTCCGGGGTGTTGCCGAAGGACCGGGTGGAGATGACCGTGTTGCGCCAGTTGTAGTGGATGTCCACGATCGGAGCGAAAGCCCAGTTGCAGCCCAGTGCCGCAGTCTCGACGCCCGCCACCTGGCCCATCTGGCGTGCGATGGACTTGTCCGGGTGCGATCCGGCCTGCAGGTGCGTGGACACAAACGTGCCGTCGTCGCAGCTTCCGCCCCCGCCCATTTCGGGGTTGGACGCCACCAGCAGCGGCACCTTGGACTTGGACTGCGCGTAACGGATGTGCTCCTGGACAGCGCCCGAGGGCCCCGGCCGGTAGCGCATGCCACCCACGTGGAAGTTCTCCAGCACACCGTCGAGGTACTCCGGGGAGTAGTCGTTGTTGTGGTTGATGAAGAGCTGGCCGATCTTCTCCTCAAGCGTCATCGATTCCAGGGTGGAGTTCACCCAGTCAACCGCCGCGTCATCGAGGTTAAACGGCGCGGCCTTAAGGTCGACGTTGAACTGGCGGCCCTGGGTGCCGGCAGCACCTGCGGCGTCAGCTGCTGAGGTTCCGACGGCGGCGATTCCGGCCGCAGCGATTCCCGCCAGTGCGTCGGTCACCACCTGGGCCACAGGGCCGGCGATGTCCACCACGATGCCTGCCTCGTCCGCTTCCAACGGTTCGAGGGTGGCCAGTTGGGAGTCCAGCAGCGCGGGCGGCATGAAGTGCCCGGAACGCCCTTCAGTCCGTGCCCTCAGAACTTCTTTGCTGCCGTGCAGGTGCAGGAACACCGTATCCGGCGCCTGGGCCCGGATGGCGTCGCGGTAGCTCCGGCGCAGTGCCGAGCAGGCCAGGACCAGGCCCCCCGTGCCGGCTGCCGCCAGTTTCGAGCCCACCGTGGCGAGCCACGGCCAGCGGTCCTCGTCGGTCAGCGGGATGCCGGCTGCCATCTTGGCGACGTTCTCCACCGGGTGGAGGGAGTCTGCGTCGAGGAAGGGAATATTCAGTTCCCGGGCCACCAGGTCACCGATGGTAGTTTTGCCGCAGCCGGACACGCCCATGACAATAACGCGCGGGCCAGAGGTCGAGGAGGCAGTTTGGTTGCTGATCACCAGTCGTGCCTCACCAGTCATGGACAGTGCCGTCTACGAGGCGGTTGTACGGCAGGTAGGCCTGCTGGTACGGGTAGGCAGCTGCGGCTTCCTCGTTGAACTCGACGCCGATGCCGGGCTTGTCGCCCGGGTGCAGGTAGCCGTCCACGAAGGTCATGGACTGCTCGAAGACCTCGTTGGTCTTGTCCGAGTGCTGCATGTATTCCTGGATGCCGTAGTTGTGGATGGCCAGGCCCACGTGCAGCTGGGCGGCGAAGCCCACCGGGGAAATGTCGGTGGGTCCGTGGAAGCCGGACTTGATCTGGTACTGGGCGGCGAAGTCCATGACCTTCTTCAGCGGGGAGATGCCGCCGAAGTGGGTGGAGGCAGCGCGGACGTAGTCGATCAGCTGTTCCTTGATGATGGTCTGGTAGTCGTACACGGTGTTGAAGATTTCACCGATGGCCAGCGGGGTGGTGGTGTGCTGGCGGACCAGGCGCAGGGCCTCCTGGTTTTCGGCCGGCGTGCAGTCCTCCAGCCAGAACAGGTCGTACGGTTCCAGGGCCTTGCCGAGCTTGGCCGCCTGGATGGGGGTCATGCGGTGGTGGCCGTCGTGCAGCAGCGGCAGTTCCGGGCCGAACTCGTTGCGCACGGCTTCAAAGACGGTGGGCAGGTGGCGGAGGTAGGCGCGGGTGTCCCAGTCCTCTTCCACGGGGAACGCGCCGCGGCCGGCGGGCTCGTAGTCGTAACGCTCGCCAGAGGCCTGGGCCTGGGCGGCGACACCGTAAACGGCCTTGATGCCGGGAACCGCGGTCTGGATGCGGACCGACTTGTAGCCCAGTTCCAGGTGCTCGCGGACGGAGTCGAACAGTGACTCGATGTCCGCCCCGGAAGCGTGGCCGTAAGCGCGCAGGCCGTTGCGTGACGCGCCGCCCAGCAGCTGGTAGACCGGCATGTTAGCCATCTTGCCCTTGATGTCCCACAGGGCCATGTCCACGGCGGCGATGGCCGCCATGGTGACCGGGCCGCGGCGCCAGTATGAGCTGCGGTACAGGAACTGCCAGGTGTCCTCGATCTTGTGCGGATCCTTGCCGATCAGCAGCTGTGCAACATGCTCTTTGAGGTATGCGGCGACAGCCAGTTCGCGGCCATTCAGCGTGGCGTCACCGATGCCGGTGACTCCATCGTCCGTTGTGATGCGCAGGGTCACGAAGTTACGGGACGGGCTTGTCACGAACACCTCAGCGGCAATGATTTTCACGGCAGGTCCTTTCGGGAACAACAGGTAGTTAGTCGTGTTTGGAGTTATCGGCCAGCAGGCGTGCTGGCGTGAATCGGGGCGGCAGCACCGGCCGCCTGGCTGGCATCAGCCGGGGTTCCGGGCTGCACCGTTTTGGTCCGGCGTTCCTGGATTTCCTTGAGGATTGCCGCGTGCTTGGCATCCGTTAGCGAGTATTTGGTCATAACCAATACCGCAAGGATAGTCAGTACGGCCGGAAGTGCACCCGCAGCGATCTGGATACCGAACACGGCATCCGGGGTCTGCGCCACTCCGCCGGACTTGTAACCGCCCAGGGCGAGCGCATACGCGGCAAGGGCGCCGCCCACGGCCTGGCCGGACTTTCGAGTGAAGGAGAACAGCGCGTAGGTGATGCCTTCGGTGCGGACACCGGTCTTCCATTCGCCGTACTCCACGGTGTCAGATTCCAGGGCCCACACCACGATGTTGACGGCGAGGACGCCCACCACGCTGATCACGAGGCCGCTGAAGCCGATCCAGACCTGGCTGGCCGGGGTGAGGAAGATGACCGCCCCGCCGGCGACGCTGATCAGCGAGGAGTAGATATAGACGCGCTTCTTGCCGACGTTGCGGACCAGGCGGGGCATGAACCCGGCCAGCACGAAAGTCAGCGCCAGCTGGATGATGGACAGGACAGGGTAAAGGTCCAGGCGGCCCAGGACATCGCGCAGGTAGTACAGCTGCACGGAAGTCAGTGCCAGGTAGCCGGTGAGGAAGAAGAAGGAGCTCAGACACAGCATCAGCAGGGGCTTATTGGTTTTGAGGGTTTCCAGGCTCTGCTTCAAAGACACGTTGGGGACTGCGCGGTGCACGCGTTCCTTGGCGGTCAAAGCCGTGAAGAAGTACAGCGCCGTTCCGATCACCACGAAGATGAGCGTAATGGTGGTGAACGTCGACTGGAGGTCAGCGCCGGGCTTGATCATCGGTGCCACGAAAATGCCCAGGGCCGAACTAACCAGCAAGGCGCCGATCATGCGGGCCGAGCCAAGTTTGGCCCGCTCACCCGGATCCTGCGTCATGGCGCCGGCCAGCGAACCGAACGGAATGTTCACGAGGCTGTAGGCCAGGCCAAGGGCGGCGTAGGTGACATAGGCGTACAGCAGCGCGCCGGACTCGCCCAACTGGGGGACGGAGAACACTGCCACGCTCAGCAGGAGCAGCGGGATGGAGCCGAACATAATGAAGGGACGGAACTTGCCGAAGCGCTTGCTGTAGGTCCTGTCAACGATCCGGCCGGCGAAAACATCCGCGAAGGCGTCGAACAAGCGGACTACAAGCAGCAGGGTTCCGGCGGCCGCTGCGGAGATACCGGCGACGTCCGTGTAATACACCAGCAAAAACATGGTGGCGGTGGTGAAAGCGAGATTGTTTGCGGCATCGCCGGCCCCATAGCCGACGATGCTGAGCTTGTTTAGCTTTTTCATGATTGGGCTCCTTTACCCTTGCCGCCGTGGGGGCCGGCTAAATATTGAAATGCTATGAAGCGGTGAATCTTTGGCCAGGCCTCAACCGGAAAATCCACATGGGACGGGAGTGCCGCCGCCTGTAACTCGTTGTATGTAATCCTAGTCACTTGGCAATCAAATGGCAAGCGGTTGCCATAAATTTCTGTTGAAACTTCATGAAACTGCAGGTCAGCGAAAACAGCACTGCCCGGTCCAGGAACCTGGACCAGGCAGTGCTGCTTTACAACTGTGGTGCCGGGACGGCCGGTTAGGACGCCGCCGCGAAAGTTCCGAGCAGGCCGGCAACGAGTGCCACCACGGCGTCGTCGGCAGCCACGGCCGGATCAACCAGCGCGAGCAACGCCTGCACACGCTCTGCGCCTTCGAGCTTGTTGGCCTCGGCCACCTCTGCCGCGAGCGGATCGTGGAACGTCTCGGCTGCTGCGCTGAAATCCATCCAGGCCGCAATCATCAGTGCCGCAGCAGCTCCGGACCTGCCCTGGGCCCGTTCGGCCTGGAGGACAGGCACGGCGCGCATGCGCAGCTTGGTACTGCCGTCCATGGCGATCTGGGCCAGGTGATGGGCGATCCGTGCGTTGCTGAAGCGGTCCAGCAGGGCGTCACGGTACGCGGGGATCTGGAGGTCAGCGCCGCCGGCGGCCGCACCGGACAGGTTGGCCTCGGCCTCGTCCCAGAAGCTTTCCACAGCCTTGCGGCACTGCGGGTCCGCCAGGGCTTCGGCCACGGTGGTGTGGCCACGGAGCTGGCCGGCGTACGCCAGCAGGGAATGCGCCCCGTTCAGGAGCCACAGCTTGCGGTTCTCGAAAGGTTCGATGTGGTCAACGAAGACCGCCCCGGCATCTTCCCAGCGCGGACGTCCGGCAGGGAATTCGCCGCTAAGCACCCAGTTCGTAAAGGGTTCAGCAACAACCGGGGAGTTGTCGTGGTACCCGCAGGCGGCCTCGACGGCGGCGATGTCGGCTTCCGTGGTGCGCGGCGTGATGCGGTCCACGGACGTGCCGACAAAGCTGACGTTCGCCTCAACCCAGGCGGCGAGGTCCGCATCCCAGGCAGCGGCCAGGCCGGTCACAGCGTTGTGCGCAACGGTGCCGTTGTTGGCGAGGTTGTCGCAGCAGACGACGGCGATTGGCCCGGCTCCGGCAGCCCGGCGGGCGCCGAGGGCGAAGACCAGGCGGCCCAGCGGCGTCGACGGTTTCCCGCTGCCTGAAGCCAGCAGCGCGAGGTCCGAGGCGACGTCGGACGCGGTGGTGTCGAGCTGCCCGTCGGCACCCAGCCGGTACGCCGCTTCGGTGACGGTCAGTGTGACCATGGCGGTGGCGGGTGCGGCAACCAGTTCCGCGAGCCGCTGCACGTCCGCGCCGTCCGCGGCTTCAACAATGCTGCCGACGACGGCGAACGTGTCGCCGCTGTCAGCGCGCTCCACGAGCGTGAAGAGGCCGTCCTGCTCGGCGAGTGCCACGGCGGCGTCGGGGCGGCGTCCGGTGAAGGCCGCGATGCCCCAGTCCGCGGCGTCGCCGGCCTGGCTGGTGTACCAGGCCTGGTGCGAGCGGTGGAAGGCGCCGAGCCCGAGGTGGACGATCCGGACTGGTGGCTTGGCCGCAGCGTGCAGAGTCCGGTTCAGCTGGGGAAGCGCGCCGGGGCCGGAAGTTTCGCCGGTCTGTTCGGGGCTTGACTGTTCGGGGCTTGACTGTTCGGTGGTCACAGTTTGAATACCCTTCGCGGGGACGAATCGACGATGTCCACGATGATTTCGTGGGCGCGTTCCTCACTGACACGGTGCTCGGCCACGAGGCGGGCCAGGAAAGCGGCTTCAATCCGGCGGGACGCGTCGTGCCGGGCCGGGATGGAGCAGAAGGCGCGGGTGTCGTCGATGAAGCCCGAGGAACGGGAGAATCCGGTGGTTTCGGTCACTGCCGAGCGGAACCGCAGCATCGCATCCGGGGCGTCCAGGAACCACCAGGGGGCGCCAAGGTAGACGGACGGGTAGAACCCGGCCAGCGGGGCCAGTTCGCGGGAGAACACGGTCTCGTCCATGGTGAAGAGCACCAGGTGGAAGTCCTTGGCCGTGCCGAAGTCCTGCAGCAGGTCACGGACGCCCTCGGTGTAGTTCACGGCGAACGGAATGTCGTGGCCGGTGTCGGCGCCGAAGCCCTCGAACGTGGGCGTGTGGTGGTTGCGGAAGGAGCCCGGGTGGATGGTCATGACCAACCCGTCCTCGACCGACATGCGGCCCATCTGGTACATCATGTGGGCTTCGAAGGTGTTGCGGTCCTCTGCCGTGGCTTTGCCGGCCCGGGCGAGTTCAAAGATCCGCTCCGCCTCGGCACGGTCCAGCTTCAGCGTCGCGGGGGTGGCCACGCCATGGTCGGCGGAGACTGCGCCGTGTTCGACGAAGTAGYGGCGGCGGTTCTCCAGCGCCCTGATGTAAGCGGCGTAGCCGGTGGCTCCGTCGCCGGCAGCGTCGATAAGGCGGTCCACATTGGCACTCCATGTGGGGTGCGCGATGTTCAGGTACTGGTCCGGGCGGAAGGTCGGCAGGACGCGGCCGTCGAACGTGGGATCCTCGGCGATCGCTTTGTGGCTGGCGAGGTTGTCCAGGGGGTCGTCCGTGGTGGCCAGGACCTCGATGTTGAAGTCCTTGAAGAGCTGGCGCGGGCGGAAGCCGGGCTCAACGAGCTTGGCCGCAATGGCGTCATAGCTGGCGTCAGCGGACATCTCGCCGAGGTCTGCGCCCAGCTTGAAGACACTGTCGAACTGGGTGCGCAGCCAGTAGCCGGACGCCGTGCCCTCAAAGAGGGGCCAGGCGTCCACGAAGGTGCGCCAGATGTCCCGCGATTCGGGTGTGGTGGCTCCGCCTGCGCGCAGCTTGTCCAGTGAGACGCCGCTGGCGTGGATGAGGCGGGTGACGTAGTGGTCCGGGCTGACCAGCAGCGCCGCCGGATCAGGAAAGGGCGTGTCGTTCTCGATGACAGCAGCGTCAACGTGGCCATGCGGGGAGATAATGGGGAGGTCCTGGACGCGCTGGAGCAGGTCGCGCGCGATGCTGCGCGTTCCTGGGTCGGCGGGCAGGAGCCTGTCTGGGTTGGCAGCAATCGACTGTGACATAGGTCAATAATCCGGCTTGGCCCCTGCGTTTGTCAACCGGTTGCCAAAAATTGCCAAGCAGTGGTCAAGCGGTGGGCGGGCCGTCCCCCGGCTGGTCAGGCGGACAGAATCCGTCCGCTGGAACCGCGGAGTACCAGCTCCGTCTCGACACTGAGGGTGCCGGCGGGCTCACCGCTTCCGTGCAGGAGGTCCAGGAGGCGCGTGGCAGCACCCTCCCCGCACTCCCCCAGTGGCGAACGCACGGTGGTGAGTGGCGGCGTCGTGAAGTCCGCACCGAAGATGTCATCGAAGCCCACGATGCTGATCTGGTCCGGCACCGTGATGCCGGCGGCCTGGAGCTCCTGCATCAGGCCGATGGCGAGCAGATCGTTGTAGGTCAACACCGCAGTGGCGCCGCTGGCGCGGACATCACGCGCCGTCTGCCGGCCGCCGTCGACCGTTGGTTTGGTGGACTCAAGCCGGACTGCCTCCAGCCGGGACCACTCGCAGGCCGCCTGCACGCCCTCCCAGCGGCGTTCGGACATCCAGGATTCGGGCGGGCCCGCCACGTAGGCGATCTTCTGGTGGCCATTCCCGGCCAGGCTGCGGACCGCCTCACTGAGCCCCTTGTGCACGTCCGGCACCACGCACGGCACACCCTCCACTTCGCGGTTGATCACCACCACGGGTTTGTCCCGGGCCAAGGCGCGGATGTTGTCATCGTCCATGCGGGGGCTCGCCAGGATGAGGCCGTCCACTGTGGCCATCAGGCGGCGGGCCGCAGTCAGTTCCGTTGCCGGGGACTCGGCCGATTCGGCGAGGACCAGGGTGTAGTCACGGTCCGTCGCGGTGGTCTCGGCGCCGCGGATAATGTCGAAGAAGGTGGGGTTGGTGATGTCCGCGACGATCAGGCCGAAGGTGTTCGTCTTGCCGGTGGGAAGGGCGCGGGCGAACGGGTTCACATGGTAGTTCAGCTCGGCGGCCGCGTCCTCGATCAGCTTCTGCGTTTTGGGACTGACCCGTCCGGGCTTGCTGAGCGCCCGTGAAACCGTGGAAGCGTTGACGCCGGCAATCCTCGCGATGTCGTAAATCGTTGCATTGGATTTGCCGTCCCGGCCGTGCTTTTTGGCCGCGCCCGCAGGTGTGGTGGCATCCGGCATCTTGGGTTCAGTCACCGCCCCATCCTAGCGAGCAAACTGCCCAAGTAGGTCGCAGTTAATGCCGTTATGAACGCTCATAACAGCATTAACTGCGACTCAGTTGGGTTGGGGGTGCCGCTTGGTTAGCTGCGCTGCGGGAACTTGCCCTCTTCGGCGATGCGCTTGTTGAGCTCGGCCAGGAACTCGTTCTCGTCGAAGTCCAGGCCAACTTCCTTGCCGGTCCAGGCAGAAAGGTGGATGGCGTTGGCCAGGCGGACGCCGTTAATGCCGTCCGAGCCCGGGGCCAGGAGCGGGGTGCCGTCCAGGATGTTGGCGGCAAAGTTTTCCAGGACGCCGGAGTGCTGGGCACCCCAGGCGGACTCGAACTCGATGACCTCGGTGGTGTAATACTGTTCCGGGTTCAGCTCGCCCATAAAGAGCTTGCGGACATCGTCCATGTCCATGCCTTCACTGAGCTCGCGCTCGGGCTTGTGCAGGCGGGTCACGGTGGCGGTCTTGCTGTTTTCGACCACGATCTTGCCCTGGTCGCCCAGGATTTCGAAGCGGTCGGTGCCGGTCAGGTCGTGCGTGGCCGTGACAAAGACGCCGGTGGCGCCGTCGCCGTAATCCACTACTGCCGTCACTTCGTCCTCGACGGCGATATCGCGCCGGAAGCCGAACGCCACCTTCGCGTAAACCGACTTCGGGACGCCGCAGATCCACTGCCACAGGTCCAGCTGGTGCGGCGCCTGGTTGACCAGGACGCCGCCGCCCTCGCCGCCCCACGTGGCACGCCATTCGCTGGAGTTGTAGTAGCCCTGCGGCCGCCACCAGGTGGTGATGATCCAGTTGGTCCGGCGGATCTTGCCGATCTCGCCGCCCTCAACAATCTCTTTGAGCTTCTGGTACAGGGGGTTGTTGCGCTGGTTGAACATGATGCCGAAGGTCAGTTCCGGCTTGGTGGCAGCGAACTCGTTCAGTTCCTTGACCTGCTTGGTGTAAACGCCGGCGGGCTTCTCCACGAGCGCGTGAATGTTGCGCTTGAGTGTCTCGATGCCCATCTCAGGGTGCAGGAAGTGCGGTACGCAGGTTACGACGGCGTCAACGTCGCCGCTTTCCAGCATGGCGATGTAGTCCTCGTAGAACGGCGCGTCCGGGTACGTGGCAGCGGCCAGTTCCTTCTTGGCCGGATCGAAGTCGCAGATGGCGCCGATCTCCATGTTGGGGACCAGTCCGTCCGTGATGAACTTGGCGTAGGCGCCGCCCTGCTGGCCCAGGCCGATGATGCCGAGGCGTACTTTCTTGCTCATGGAATGAATCTCCGTTTTCTGTGGTGCTTCGTCGGGGAACAGGTTAGAAGAGGTGGGACTGGCCCAGCGCAACGAGGTTGTCGTAGGAGGTCTGCAGCGCTTCCCAGACGGTGCGGCCGTAGAGCTCGTCCTGTTCCACCAGCAGGTACTCGGCACCGGCAGCCTGCGCGGCCGGGATGATGGACGCGAAGTCCAGGTTGCCCTCGCCCACTTCGGCGAACTGGACAACGTTCTTGAATTCGGTCATGAAGCCGGCGAAGTCCCCGGAGTCCAGCAGCCCCAGGGAGGACTCCGGCATCATGCCGATCCGGTAATCCTTGAGGTGGACCATGGCCGTGCGGCCGGCGTACTTTTCCAGCGTGCGGACCGGGTCCAGGCCGCCGCGTTGTACCCAGTGCACGTCGATTTCCATCCCCATGGCCGGGGAGTTTTCCGCGATGATGTCCAGCATGTACTTGCCGTCGAATTTCGCGAATTCGATGTGGTGGTTGTGGTAATACAGGCTGAGGCCCTGCTCCTGGAGGCGTTCGGCATAGTCATTGGCCTGCTTGGCGAAGTCAACCACTGCCCCAATCGAGGTCATCGCCGCAAAGGGCAGCATGCCAATCCGCAGCAGCTTCGAGTCCAGGCGTTTGGCATCATCGACGATTTTGTCGAAGTGCTCCGCCAGCGAATCGCCCGGGCGTCCCTTGGGGGTCTCCATGGCCACGGAAAGTGCTGCGATGTCCATGCCCAGTTCAGCGCGGGATCGGTCCAGTTCCGCCACGTTCTCCGGCGTCATCGGGATCTGGGAGATCTCGACGGCGTGGTACCCGATTTCGCTGACCTTGCGGAGCGTTTCGAATGCCCCGGCTTCGGCGAAGCTGTCCCTCAGCATCATTGCCTGTACGCCAATTTTGGCTGATTTGGCCATGTTAGCCCTCCATCGTTGTTACGGTTTGTTGGTTTTCGGCACGTGCCCTAGGCGGGGACGCCAGCCTGTTCGGCCTGCTGCCGCTGCTCTTCGAGCAGGCGGTGACGGTCTGCGCGGCGCTTCTCCTGCCGGTCCGGGTCCGGCACCGGGGAAGCGAGGAGCAAACGCTGGGTGTAGGGGTGTTCGGGGTCGCGGGTGACAACCTCTGCCGGCCCCTGTTCCACGATTTCTCCACGGTACATCACAGCCACACGGTGGCTGATGTGGCGGACCACGTCAAGGTCGTGGGAGACAAACAGGTAGGAAACGCCGGTGTCCTTCTGGATCTGCAGGAAGAGATCCAGGACCCGGGCCTGCGTGGACAGGTCCAGGGCACTGACCGGTTCGTCGCAGACGATGAGCTTGGGAGACAGTGCCAGGGCCCGGGCGATCGCCACGCGCTGACGCTGTCCGCCGCTGAACTCGCGCGGCAGGCGGTGGATGGCGTCCGAAGGCAGGCCAACCTGGTCCAGGAGTTCCTTCACGCGCTTCTTGGCCGCCGTGGCTTCCATGCCCTGCACACCCAGGGGTTCGGCGAGGATCTCGCCGATCTCCAGGGCCGGGTTTAGCGACGTGTAGGGATCCTGGAAGACCACCTGCATGTCGCGGCTCAGGACGCGGCGCTGCTTCCGGCTGGCATGGCTGATGTCCTGGCCTTCGAAGCTGATCTTGCCGCCGCTTACCGGGGCCAGGCCCAGGACCGCGCGGCCCAGCGTGGTCTTGCCCGAGCCGGACTCCCCCACCAGGCCCAGGGTCTCGCCCTGGCCGATATGGATGTTGATGTCCGTCAGGGCGCGGAACTTTTTGGCCCGGAAGCCTTTGCCTGCATAGTCCACCACGAGGTTCTCCACGCGCAGGAGTCCGTCGCGGGCCGGGGCTGATTCCGCGGCATCCAGGGCTACAGTTTCGGTCACAGTGCGTTCTCCTTCGCGGTTGACGACGCGGTTGCAGGCGAACCGGCTGACACCAGCATGGTCATGGGTTCCTTGCCTTCGAGCATGGAAGCCAGCAGGGTCTGGGTATAGCGTTCCTTCGGTTCGCGCAGGATTTCCCGCACGGGGCCTTCCTCCACGAGCCGTCCGTTCTGCATGACCACAACGCGGTCGCAGAGGTCAGCCACGACACCGAAGTTGTGGGTTACCAGGATGACGCCTACGCCGAGGCGGCGCTGGAGGTCGCGGATGAGGTCCAGCACGTCGGCCTGCACGGTGACGTCCAGGGCGGTGGTGGGCTCGTCCGCAATGATGAGGTCCGGTTCGCAGCTGATGGCGCCGGCGATGAGCACACGCTGGGCCATGCCGCCGGAGACCTCGTGGGGGTAGGCCTTGAAGGTCCTCTCGGGGTTGACGATTCCGACGTCGGTGAGCAGCTTCATGGCCCGGGTGGTGGCTTCTGCCTTGGAGATTCCGAGAACCCGCACCATGGGGGTGACCAGTTGGTAGCCGATGGTGAAGGCCGGATCCAGGTTGCTCATGGGTTCCTGCGGGATGTAGGAAATCCGCTTGCCGCGCAGTTTGGACAGCCGGCCCTGGTTCACTTTGTCTTCGCCGGGCGCCACGGTGTAGTTGCCGTCGAACTGGATGGCGCCGGCCACGATGCGGGCAGTGTCCGGCAGCAGGCCCAGGATCGAGAACGCCGTCTGGGACTTGCCCGACCCTGACTCGCCCACAATTCCGAGGATCTCGCCACGGTCCACGTGGAAGGAAACGTCGTCGACAACTTTTTTGATGGAACCGTCGGCCTGCGGGTAACCGACACCGAGGTTGGTCACCTTGACCAGGTGGTGTTCGGTTCCGGCTTCGACGACGGCAATGGTTTTGCGTGCTGCCTTGGCGGCGCTGGCGGCAGCCGCGTCCTTTGCCTCAGATGCTTTTTTCCTGCGGTTCTTGATCTTTTCGCCGTCTTCGAGGGCATCGCGGACAGCGTTTCCAAGCAGGACCAGGGCCCCGATGGTCAATGCCATAGCGAAGGCGGGCCAGAAGAGCAGGGACGGCGTGAGGTAGACGTTCTTGAAGCCTTCGCTCAGCATCACGCCCCAGGTTGCCTTGGCCGGATCCCCCAGCCCCAGGAACTCCAGGGCGGACTGGATGGCGATGGCAACGCCGGTGATGGCTGCGGTCTGGATGATGATCGGAGCGCGGACCACGGAGAAGATGTGGCGGGTGATGATCCTCAGGTCGGACAGGCCGGAGACACGGGCCGCATCCACGTAGAGCTCGTTGCGGACCGACTGCACGGCAGAGCGCACCAGACGGAAGTAGGACGGGCTGATCAGGACGCCGAAAGCGATCATGGCAATCCAGACCGACGGGCCGAAGGCGGAACGGATGGTCATGAGCACGATCAAGCCTGGGAGGCTCATCAGGATGCCAACAATCCAGTTGGCCACGGCTTCGAACTTTCCGGCGTAGTAGCCGGCCACCAGGCCGGCGGGAAGGCCGATCACGATCGCGACGGCGGCGCAAAGCAGCGCTGAGAGCAGCGTCAGCTGCGCACCGAACAGCAACCGGCTCCACACGTCACGCCCGGAGCTGTCCGTTCCGAGGATGTTGACGGAGTCGGGTGCGGCCAGGGTCTTGGAGATGTTGGCGAAGTTCTGGTCGAACGGTGCCAGGACACTCGCAAATGCAGCGAGCAGGACCACGCCCAGCAGGATGACGAGGGCAACAACGCCCAACGGGTTCTTCAGGATCCGCTTGAAGGCTGAGGACCGGACAACGGTGCCGGTCTGGCCGGATTTTCCCGGAACGGGATGGCCTGCGGCCGGCGTCAGGGCTGAGGTTTCGACGGACTCGGTCACGAGACACGCACCTTCGGGTTAAGCCAGCCGTTGAGCAGGTCAACAATCAGGTTGACCACAATCACAACGGCGACGGTGTACATAACAACGCCCATGACCACCGGCTGGTCGCTCTGGATGGTAGCGGTGACAGCCATGGGGCCCATGCCGGGCAGGGCAAAGATCGACTCAAGGATGACCACGCCGCCGAGCATGCCAATCAGCTGGAGGCTCAGCACGGTCAGGCCTGCCGGTGCGGCGCTGCGGAGGACGTGCTTGAAAAGGACTTCCCGTTCACCGATTCCGCGGCTGCGGAGGGTGCGGACGTAGTCGCGTTCGAGCTGCTTGATGACGGCGCTGCGGATCTGCTGCGCACCGCCGGTGACACCGTTGATCAGCAGGGCGATCACCGGAAGGGTCAGCGACAGCACCCAGGCGGAAGCGTCCACGCCGGGTGCAATGGTGCTCGTGGCGGGGAACAGGCCCATCTGGATAGCCAGGATGGTCACCAGGATGATGCCGATGACGAATCCGGGAATGGAGTCCCCAATAATTGCACCAATCTGGACAACGCGGTCCACCCAGCCGCGCTTCACGGCTGCTGCCACACCAATGAGGGTGGCGATGAGGGAAATGAGGATCATGGCCACCACCACCATGGTCATGGTGACGGGAATGCGGGTGGCCAGGGCGTTGGCAACGGGTTCGGACGTGAACCACGAGGCGCCCAAATCTCCACCCAGCGCGCTCGTGAGCCAGCTGAAGTAGCGGGTGATGATGGGCTGGTCGAGCCCCAACTCGGCTTCCTTGACGGCCAACTGTGCCGGTGTTGCCTGGTCGCCCAGGATGTTCCGGGCGATGCTGCCACTCGATACGTAGAGCAGGGAAAAGGTGAGGATCGAGACAGCGAGCAGGACTACTATTCCGCTGCCGAGGCGTTTGAGGATGAAAGGGATCATTGCTGGCTCCATTGAACTGGCATGGTATTGAGTGCCCGGTCCGGCGGCCCGCCTGAAGCGGACCGCCGGACCTGCGCCGGTTTGTGGCTGTTAACCCGGCCTACGTGGCGGGCGCGTAGTTGTAGATCGACGGGACGGCCTGCTGGATCTGCGGCGTCACGGTGATCTTGGAGTTGTGGTAGTACATCTGGTTCACCCGGAACAGGGGCGCGAACCAGGCCTGCTCAACCACATACTTGTTGACTTCCTGGGCCAGCTTGGGGGCGTCCTTGGCGCCGTTCTGCACGGCGTCGATCTTGGCCTGGAGTTCGGGGCTGGTGTTCTTGAAGGGGTTGTAGAGCGCCTTGGTGGAAACGATCTGGTTGATGGCGACCCACGGCTCACCCTGGAACAGGGTGAAGTAGATGCTGCTGAACTTCTTCGCTGCGACATCCGAAGTGTAGGTGTTGGTGATCGCGGAACCGACGTTCAGCGTGATCCCAACGTCAGCCAGCTGCTGCTTGACGACGGCGAGCTGGGTTTCGAAGCCTGGAACCGAGGGGACATCAAGGGTGACTCCGGTCTCGTAGCCGGCCTCCTTCAGGAGCTGCTTGGCCTTGGCCGGATCGTAGGAGTAGTAGCTTTCGAGCTCTTCAGTCCAGGCGCCGCTCGCCTTGCCAAAAGGCTGCGAGGTCGGGGTGCCCTGGCCCAGCAGGACCTGGTCCAGGATGGTCTTGCGGTCAAAGGCGTAGTTGATGGCCTGGCGAACCTTGAGGTTGCCCAGCGGCGTGTTCGTGGCGCCATCGCGGTCCATGAGCAGCAGTCCCTGCCAGTCCACCTGGTTGGTAACCAGCGTCATCTTGGCGCCCTCTGCCTGCTTGCCGGTCTTCGGGTCCAGCGGCGCGCCGTCCACCTGGCCGGAAACCAAAGCGTTGGTCCGGGCGGTCAAATCGGTCAGGGTTTTAAAGGTGACCTTCTGGAACTTCTGGAGGTCCTTGTTCCAGTAGTCCTTGCGCGCGGTGAACACGGACTGTGAGTCCTTGACCGTGGCGGCCTTGTCCATCACGTAGGGGCCGGAACCAACAGGTTCGGTCTTGATTGCTTCGGTGCCCAGGGCCTTGGGGCTGCCCATGAGGCCGGCGGCCTGGCTGAGGTAGAACTCCAGCGAAGGATCCGGGGTGGAGAGGTTGAGCTCGATGGTGTCGGCATCAACCACTGCAACGTCGGTGACCGCCGTCAGTTGGGCCATCTGCGGGCCGTTGGCCGTCTTGAAGTGGTCCAGGTTTGCCTTGGCTGCTTCGGCGTCGAACTTGGCGCCATCGCTGAACGTCACGTCCGTGCGGAGGTCCACGGTGAGCTTAGTGTTGGTGTCGTTGTACTTCCACTGGGTGGCCAGCATGGGGCTGAGCTTGCCGTCCGGTTCCCGCAGGAGCAGGGAGTCATAGGCGGCCTGGTAGGGCTGGAGGATGTGGCCGACGTGGGCCTGTGCCGGGTCCCAGGAACGAATTTCCTGAACGGTGCCCAACGTCAGGGTGGTCGTCTTGGCTGCGGCCGGGTTGTTGGCACCGGTGGCGCCGCCTCCGCAGGCGGTTAGCGCCAAAGCTGCGCTGACGGTGAGGGCGGCTGCTGCCGCCTTGGGACCTAACTTCATTGTTGGCTCCTGAATCTGTGGAACGTGAGAGAGACGAATCCGGCCGATGTGGCGTGTGCCACACCGACCTTGCGAGATTCAGAGTACGCATGATTGCCAAGTTTGGCAACCGATTGTCAAGAATGTTGCAGCATCTCCCTTCAAGGGGCTTAACTGAAACGTTCTAACAGTCCACAATCGGTTGCCCAACGGTTTGCACTGGACAGCGGGGAGCTGGCTCAGGAGACCTTTTCCACTGAATCCGGATAGCCCTGGCGGTAGATTTCCTTGACGATTCGCAAGGACTTTTCCGCTTCGGCCGCGTCTATCCAGAAGGCGTCGGCGTCACCGAGCCGGGCGTAGAAGTCACTGATGAGCAACTCGTGCGAGACACCCCAGTAGGCGCGTCCGCCGGATTCCACCACACGCTCGGGCACCACCTCCACCCGGCCGTCCGCATACGTGACGGTCAGGTCCCCGCGCAGGCTGAGCGTGGCCTTCTCCGTGACGATGTCCAAGGTGACAGGCGCGTTCACGGCATTGGCCAGGGTGGCGTAGAAAGCGCTCCGCACCCCGTTGGCGTGCTCCGCCACGAACTCCGCGGTGTCCTCCACCTCAATGGTTTCGCCCAGGAACCTGGTGGCCGCATTGCCGGAGAGAGATACCACCTCGCCAACCAGCCATTGCAGCAGGTCAACCGTGTGGATGGCCTGGTTCATCATGAGCCCGCCTCCACCGCCTTCCCAGGTGCCGCGCCAGGGCCGGCTGCGGTAATAGGCCGCGTCGCGGTGCCACATGACGGTGGCCGAGGCACCCACCACCGCGCCCAGGTCACCGGAAGCCAGAAGTGAGTGCATGGCCTGGGCGGTGGAGTTGTAGCGGTTCTGGAAGCACACGGCAATCTTGGCGGTGCTTGCCTTGGCCGCCTCCACCAGCCGGCGGCCCTCCTCAAGCGTGTGCGCCAGCGGCTTCTCCACAATGACATTGACGCCCCGGCCGAGGCAGGCAGCGGCAATCGCGGCATGGGTGTTGTGCGGCGTGGTGACGTGCACAACGTCCGGGCCGACGGCCTCGATGAGGCTGGCGTGGTCCGAGAATCCCGGAACGCCGTAAGCAGCCACTGCGGCGGCGAGGCGGCCGGGGTCCGTGTCGCACACCCCGGCCAGCCGGGCGCCGTCGAGCTTTGCGATGGCTTCGAAGTGAACCGCCGAAACGTCCCCGCAGCCGATGACTGCGGCCTTGAGCCCCGTCACGAAAGCTCGATTCCATTCTTGGCTGCAAGCGTGGCGAAGGCTCGCGCCGCGACACCGAAGGCAACCGGCCCGGAGAAGCCGCCCAGCTCATGCTGGATGGCCAGGTGCGGCTCCAGCGAGGCGAAGCCCGCGTAGCCGTCTGCTTTGAGGGCTGCGACGGTGGCGTCCAGTTCGCCGTCACCTTCGCCGGCGGGCACCACCTCACCCGTAGCCATGACGGCGTCCTTAACCTGAAGGTACTCAAGGTGCGGGCGGAGCATGGCGTAGCCGTCGGTGTACGGCCGGACCCCCACCTGGACGAAGTTGGCGTTGTCCCACGCAACCCGCAGTGCCGGGGAATTGACCGATTCCATGATGTCCAGGACGCGCTGCGGCGTATCGCCGTAGATATCCTTTTCGTTTTCGTGCAGAAGTACGACGCCGGCGCTTTCGGCTTCGTCGGCGAGTGCCCGCATGCGGGTGATGACGTCGTCGCGGATTTCTTCCGGCGTCTGGGCTTCACTCCGGTAGAAAGAGAAGATGCGGATGTAGTTCGTGTCCAAGCCCTTGGCCACGGAGATGATTTGGCGCAGGCGCTCCACCTCGTGCTCAACGGGCAGGCCGATGTCCACCTTGCCGATGGGGCTTGCCACCGCGGAGACCTTCAGGCCCTTGGCGTCGAGGATTTCCTTGAGCTCAGCCACCTGCTCGGGCGTCAGTTCGGAGACATTCACGCCCCAGGCGCTGCGGACCTCGATGTAGCTGGCGCCGAGGGCAAGCATGACAGCGGCCTGGACGGCCGGATCCGGATCTACCTCGTCGCCAAATCCGGAGAGCTGCCAGGTGGTGGTTGATGCTGCACTGGATGTTGCGGTCACAGGGATCTCCTTAGGGTTTGCCCGCGGCGGGTCAGCCTGAATGCCGCTCCGGCGTCGGGGGTGACTTGCTTCACAAAGTTCTGGACTAAGTCTAGACACCCGCACTAATCATGACAACCGATTGCCAAATGTTGACATCGTATGGCAATCTAGGAGCATCAGGGCTGTGGTTATCGTCACAGTGCCCGTATTGTCCCGTTCAGAGAGGAACGCCATGGCGATGCAAACAGCCGGATCAGAGCGTCCTGCCACCATCCACGACATCGCCGCCATGTGCGGGGTGGCCGCATCCACCGTTTCACGCGCACTTTCCACCCCTGACAGGGTCAACATCCGCACCCGCGCACGCATCGAGGCGGCAGCCGCGGAGCTGAACTACACTCCGAACAGCCAGGCGAAAGCCCTGAGCTCGGGACGCACGGGCGCCGTTGGCGTCCTGGTCCCGGATATCACCAACCCCTTCTACTTCGACCTGATCAGGGGCACCCAGCTGCAGCTCAAGGCGGCCGGTTACACCCAGCTGCTCGTGGACACGGAGGAGTCGGACGAGGTGGAGGCCAGCAGCATGGAGCAATTGCGCAAGAGCGCTGACGGCATCATTGTTACGGCGTCCAGGCTCAGTGACGAGGCGTTGCTGGCCGCGGCAGCGAAGATTCCTATTGTCACCATCAACCGGGACGTGGCCGGGGTGCCGGCGGTGGTCATAGACACGCCCTCTGCCACCAGCCAGGCGCTGGACCACCTCATCTCCCTCGGCCACACCCGCATCGCCTACATGGCCGGTCCCCTTACGTCGCAGTCGAGTACCCTGCGTTGGAATGCGCTGGCCGCCGCCGCCGAGGACCGCGGGGTGGAAGTGCGCCGGCTTGGCCCCTTTGCCCCCAAGACGCAATCGGGCGCTGCGGCCGCCGATGCCGCGGTCCACTCGGGCGTGACGGCGTGCATCGCCTTCAACGACCTCATCGCCATCGGCATGCTCCAGCGGCTGCGCGAACGCGGCATCCGGGTACCCGAGGACATGAGCGTGGTGGGCTGCGACGACATCTTCGGAGCGGACTTCTGCAATCCCCCGCTGACCACCATGGCATCCCCCATCGAGCAGGCGGGCCGAGTCTCCGTGTCCATGCTGCTGGCCCAGCTAAACCCGTTGGCCGGCGGCGGCAGCCGCAGCCGGTCCCTGATGCCCACGCACCTTACGGTGCGCGGTTCCACCGGGCCGGCGCCGCAGTCCTTGTAAAGCCGCAGGCTTCGTCAAGCCGCCGGACTGTGGGAGCCAGCGGTCTGCGTGAGGCCGGCGGACTGCGAGGCCGGCGCCTGGGGACACGCCGCGCATCTCCGGGGGACATAATTGAGCGTTGTTGACACTTCTGACTAGGCTGGATCACATGCGCGAACTCCAGGCCACCATCATTGAAGAAATGGGCGTGCAGCCCCGGATCGATCCTGTCGGGGAGGTGCGCAAGCGCGTGAGCTTCCTGAAGGAGTACCTCCGGGCTACCCACACGAAAGGCTTTGTGCTGGGCATCTCGGGCGGGTTGGATTCCTCCCTCGCCGGACGCCTGGCCCAACTGGCCGTGGAGGAGCTTGAAGCCGAGGGCGTGGAAGCAAATTTCGTTGCCGTCCGTCTGCCGTACGGCGTCCAGCACGACGAAGACGACGCGCAGGCCGCCCTCGACTTCATCCAGCCGAAAACGGAGTGGACTTTCAATATCTCCGCCGCTGTGGATGGCTTCGAGGACGAATTCGAGAAGACTGTTGGAAACGGGATTTCCGATTTCCACAAGGGAAACACCAAGGCCCGCACCCGGATGATCGCCCAGTACGCCCTCGCCGGCGAACACAACTACCTGGTGATCGGCACCGACCACGGCGCGGAGTCCGTCACCGGATTCTTCACCAAATTCGGCGACG
The DNA here is from genome assembly GCF_056398665.1 of Pseudarthrobacter sp. 01T43. NCBI lineage: Bacteria > Bacillati > Actinomycetota > Actinomycetes > Micrococcales > Micrococcaceae > Pseudarthrobacter > Pseudarthrobacter sp. 01T43. Next base: position 270,210 of record NZ_JBFTPV010000001.1, read on the forward strand.
GCGGAGCGGACATCCTGCCCCTGTTCGGGCTGAACAAGCGCCAGAACCGCGAACTCCTGGCGGAGTTGGGTGCACCGGCCCGCGTCTGGGAGAAGGTGCCCACCGCAGACCTTCTCGATGACAGGCCGGGCCGCACCGACGAGGACGAACTGGGCATCACCTACGACCAGATTGACGACTACCTTGAGGGCCGGGACATCCCGGAGGCGGCGGCCGAACTGATCGAACAGAAGTACCTGCGAACCCGGCACAAGCGCACCGTGCCGGTGACCATCTTCGACACCTGGTGGAAGTAAGGGACCCTTCGCGGCACCTTCCATACCCTTGGAAGTCCTAGTATATTGCTGGTGAGGTGAGTCGCGCGGCCGCCTCACAGACCCCGGCAATGTCAGGAGGAACCGTGGGAAGCCCGCTCCCCCGCGACCCGATCGCCGAGGCAAGGCAGAACTGGGAACGACACGGCTGGGGCGACGTCGCCGCGCCGATGGCCGCCATCACCGCCATCATGCGCACCCAGCAGATCCTGCTGGGCCGGATCGAGGCCGTCCTCAAGCCCTTCGGGCTGACCTTCGCACGCTATGAGCTGCTCGCTTTGCTGAGCTTCGCCCGCAGCGGCGCGCTGCCCATGAACAAAGCCAGCGCGCTCCTGCAGGTGCATCCCACCTCGGTGACCAACGCCGTCGACCGTTTGGAGCAGGCCGGGCTGGTGGCCCGCTCCCCGCATCCAACGGACGGACGGACAACCCTGATCGAACTCACGGACGGGGGCCGCAGGCTGGCCAAACGCGCGACGGCGGCGCTCAACACCGAGGTCTTCGGCAAGTCGGGTTTCGCGGACGACGACGTGGAGCACCTGCTCCGGGTCCTGGGCGATTTCCGCAAGGCCGCCGGCGACTTCACGGACTGATTCGCCTCGCGCCGGAAGCGCAGCACCTTCGCGTGCGGTGCCGATCGAACCGGAGCGAGTGAACAGTCTTGCCAGACAATGACGATTTGTGGCAACCGATTGCCAAAAGTCCTGAGAAGGCGCTAAATTGCTTAATCGAACCCCTTTAATCTTGAACAGGCCTTCTGTGCAACCGACTGCCTGAGGAGGCATGCTGTGCGACCAAATTCGACCCCGGAAACAGATAGCCGGCCTGGCGGCGATGGAGCATGAGTGCGCCCATCGGGACTGCGATCATCGGCACCGGCGCCATCGCGAAGACACACGCCGAAGCCATTGAACGCACTGATGGCCTTGAACTTGTTGCCATCGGCTCACGATCGGTCGCCAGCGCCGAGGCGTTCATCGACAAGCATCGAAACTCCTGGAGTGCTCCTGCCGTTAGGGCCTGCACCCTGGATGAGGTGCTGCGTGACGAACGGGTGCAGCTCGTCTCCGTCGTTACCCCTACGGGCACCCACATTGACATTGGAACCCGCGTAGTCGACGCCGGGCGTCACCTCTTTCTCGAAAAGCCGCTCGATGTGGACCTCGCGCGCACGCTGGAGTTCGCACAGGTGGCTGCAAGAGCGGAAGAGCGAGGCCTTGTCTCGGCGTCCGTAAGCCAGCATCGGTTCAGTCCGGCCGCTACGAGCTTGCGAAACGCCTTTGATGCGGGTCGCCTGGGGCAGCTCACATCCGGAGTTGCTTCTGTGGGCTGGTGGCGCAGCCAGGCGTATTATGACCGCGCTGAGTGGCGGGGAACATGGGCCCAGGACGGCGGCGGGGCGCTGATGAACCAAGGAATCCACACACTGGACTTGCTCCTCTGGTTCCTCGGCCAACCAGTACGTGTTAACGCCAGCAGCCGCCGACTCGCCCACGAGCGAATTGAGGTTGAAGACACCCTGGCGGCCGTCATTGAATTTGCCTCCGGCGCCTTGGCCACCGTCCACGCCACCACAGCGGCATACCCAGGTCTCGCAACCAGGCTCCAGATCATGGGCACGCGCGGCAGCGCCATCATCGAGCACGAAGGCCTCAGCTACCTTCACCTCGCCGATGGCACCCAGGTTGACGACATGGGACTCCACGGAGCCGGCAATCAGGTGATCGCTCCCCACCACGCGTGCAACCGCGACGCGACGGCGAGCCCCTCCGGCCATGCGCGGCAGTATGCCGACCTCGTGAACGCCATTCGCACCGGCGAGCGCGCGCTGACCACCATCGCGGATGCCGCGGGCACGCTGACCACTATTCATGCGATCTACCGCGCCGCCACAACCGGCCTTGCCGTTGAACTGGCTGAGGTCATCGACTCCCCCACCTCGGCCCCTTACCGCGTCGGGACCGCTGCGTCCGGCGTTCAGCGCTGAGCAATCGAAAAGGAAAACGCCATGATCCACGAACTGAACCACATAGGTATCGTCGTCTCGGACCTCGAAAAGTCGGTGGACTTCTACACGGACCTGCTCGGAGCCAAAAAAGTCTGGGGGACCAAGGTCGAGGCGTCCGGAATGGAAATCGCCTACCTGCAGCTTGCTCAAGGCCTTGTGGAGCTGTTGTACTTTGCCGATAACGCATTGCCGGTCGGCGCGAATCATCTCGGTTTCTACACTGACAACCTGGACGAAGACTTCGCACGGATCGTGAAGCAGGGTGCCGAGCCGGTGGTGGAACCCCGGCTCGCAGGTTCCGGCGCGGGACGCCAGGCAATTGTGCGCGACCCCGATGGCGTCTCGATCGAGCTGCTCCAGCGGGACCTCCCGCTCCGCAGTGGCACGGTGCCGCACCCTCACATTCAAGCCATTGATCACTTCGCGCTTCAAGCGTCAGACCACGACCGCACGTTCAGCTTTTACACCCGCGAACTTGGGATGGCAGTGGCGAAGCAAATCCCCATCCCCGCCCTGGGCACGACGCTCACCTATCTCCACCACAACGAGGATGTGGTGGAGATCCTGCCTGATTTCCATGGCGGACCACGCCTGCATCACATCGCCCTGGCCGTTGACAACGTCGAGGCCACCCTTGCGTATGTGGTCTCGATCGGAGGCAAACCGGACGGCCCGGCAAAGCCCGCCGCCGGCGGGGTCGGCAGCATCGGCTCGGTGACCGACCCGGACGGCATCGTCATCGAATTCATCGATCGGCCCCGGGTCCTCAAGGCGTGACGCCGGGCCACGCACCATCGAGTGCTCCGTAACTGCCGTTCTGGCGGCTCAAAAAGGCCTAGGGCCCACGCCGGCAGGGTTCCCTGACCGAGCTTGCGAGGTGAGGGTGCCGGTGGGGATCAATGGATGGGGGTTCAGCGGTGCTTGAAATCCGGCTGCCGCTTTTCGCTGAACGCGGCCATGCCTTCCTTCTGGTCGTCCGTGGCAAACAGCGAGTGGAACACCCGGCGTTCGAACAGCACTCCCTGCGCGAGCCCAAGCTCAAAAGCCGCGTTGACGGCTTCCTTGGCCAGCATGGCGGCAGGCTTGGACTTGGACGCGATCACTTCGGCGGCCTTCAGGGCTTCCTCCACCACGGACGCGGCGGGCACCACGCGTGAGACAAGTCCCGCGCGTTCGGCTTCTGCGGCGTCCATCATGCGTCCGGTGAGGACCATGTCCATGGCCTTGGCCTTGCCGACGGCGTGGGTGAGGCGCTGGGAGCCGCCCATGCCGGGGATGACACCAAGGTTAATCTCCGGCTGGCCGAACTTGGCGTTGTCGCCCGCGATGATGACATCGCACATCATCGCCAGCTCGCAGCCGCCGCCGAGGGCGAAGCCGGATACCGCCGCCACTACCGGGATGCGGAGCCGGGTCAGGCTTTCCCAGCTGCGGAACCAGTCCGCCGCGTACATCTCCATATAGCCCTTTGAGGACATCTCCTTGATGTCCGCGCCCGCGGCGAAGGCCTTTTCCGATCCGGTGATCACCACCGCACCCACGCCGGGGTCTGCGTCCATGGCGGTGACGGCTGTTACGACCTCCTCCATGGTGGCCTTGTTGAGGGCGTTGAGTGCCTGTGGCCGGTTGAGGGTCACCAGACCCACCCGGCCACGTTGTTCCACCAGGATGTTTTCGTACTGCTGCGCCAAGCCGTGCCCCTTTTGTGTGTAATGGATGGACCAGTGCCAACGCTACGTGGCGGACTTGTCCCGGATGTCGGTGATGATGCCCGAGAAGTCGCGTCCCGCGCCGGCCCCGGCCGCGAACTCGTCGTAGATCTTGGAGGCCAGCGGCCCCAACTGGGCGGCGACGCCGGTGCTTTCCAGCGCATTGAGGGCGAGCCGCAGGTCCTTGGCCATCAGCGCGCCGGCGAATCCGGGCTGGTAGTCGCGGTTCGCCGGGCTGGTGGGCACGGGGCCGGGAACGGGACAGTTGGTGGTCAGCGCCCAGCATTGGCCGGAAGCGTTGGCAGCGACGTCGAACAGCGCCTGGTGCGTCAGGCCCAGCTTTTCGCCGAGGACGAACGCCTCGCTGACGGCGATCATGGACACACCCAGAATCATGTTGTTGCAGACCTTCGCGGCCTGCCCCGCACCGTGGTCCCCGCAGTGCACAATGCGCTTTCCCATCAACTCCAGGATGGGCTTCACGGTCGCGAAGTCTTCAGGCAGCGCACCCACCATGAACGTCAGCGTGCCGGCTTCGGCACCCACCACTCCGCCGGAAACCGGTGCATCCACGGAGCGGTGCCCGGCCTCCAGCGCGATCGCTGCGGCCTCGCGGGCCTCGTCAACATTGATGGTGGAGCAGTCCAAAAACATGGTGTCCGGTGCCGCAACTGACAGCAGGCCTGGCGCGCCGTCCACGCCGCGGTAGAGGTCCAGGACATGCTGCCCGCTGGGCAGCATAGTGAGCACGACGGCGGCGGCGGCCACCGCTTCCGCCGCGGAAGCGGTCATGGGCACGCCGTGAGCTTTGGCTGCCTCGACGGCCGCCGGCACGGGATCGTAGCCCACCACGCTGTGCCCGGCCTTGATCAGGTTGGCTGCCATGGGGCCGCCCATGTGGCCCAAGCCGAGGAAGGCGATGGTCCCCGTAGCTGCGCTGTCAGAAGGTGCAAGCTCAGACATGGTCGGACTCCTTTGAGTGCAGGTTGAGCTCACGGTCGCCGAGCGGCGCGAAGTAGCGGTCGACGTCGGCCGCGGTCACTTCAGCGAGCGACGCCGGCTTCCACTTCGGATTGCGGTCCTTGTCCACTACCTGGGCGCGGATGCCTTCGCGGAAGTCCGGCCCGGCGAGGGAGCGCACACCCACACGGTATTCCTGTGCCAGCGCTTCCTCGAGCGAGAGCCCGCGCACGCGCCGCAGCGATTCGAGCGTGAGCTTTACGGCCGTGGGTGACTTCGCTTCGATGGTGGCGGCGGCGTCCGCCGCTTCCCCTCCGAAGGCGCGAAGTTGGTGGACAATCTCCTCGGCGTCGTCGGTGGCATAGGCAGCATCGATCCACTCGCGCTGTTCCTCCAGCGACGAGGCCGGCGATTCCCGGACAAAGCGCGCGACGGCGGCTGCCGCTGTCGAGCTTTCCAGCGCTTCGGCCAGCGCGGGAAGGTTTTCGGACGGCACAAAGTGGTCTGCGAGGCCCAGGAAGAGGGCGTCAGCCCCGCTGAGGTGGGCGCCCGTGAGGGCGGCGTGCGTGCCCGATTCCCCCGGCGAGCGGGACAGCAGGAGTGTGCCGCCGACGTCGGGCACAAATCCGATGGTGGTTTCCGGCATGCCGGTGCGGGTGCGCTCCGTGACAATGCGGACCGAGCCGTGCGCCGAGATCCCCACGCCACCGCCGAGCACCAGCCCGTCCATAAAAGCCACGTAGGGCTTGGGGTATTCGGCGATGAGCAGGTTCAGCCGGTATTCCGCCGCCCAGAAACCGGCGGTGGCGCTTCCTCCCGCCAGCATGTCCCGATAAATGGCCACAATGTCCCCGCCGGCACACAGTCCGCGGTCCCCGGCGCCGTGGACGAGGACCGTGGCCACAGCATCGTCGCCAGCCCAGGCGGTGAGCTGCTCCAGCATGGCTTCCACCATGCCGGCGTTCAGCGCGTTAACGGCCTTGGGGCGGTTGAGGGTGACGACGCCGAGCCGGCCGCGGCGCTCGAACAGGACTTCGGCGACCGTTTCGGCGGTTTGCTCCAATCCGGGGGAACCCGTCATCAGCTGCCAGCCGGCATCACGAAGCTGGCACCCTGGCGGATGCCGGAGGGCCACCGGGTGGTGACCGTTTTGGTCTTGGTGTAGAAGCGGAATGCGTCTGCGCCGTGCTGGTTGAGGTCCCCGAAACCGGAAGCCTTCCAGCCGCCAAAGGTGTAATAGGCGATGGGCACCGGGATGGGGACGTTGATGCCCACCATTCCCACCTCCACGCGGCTGGCGAAGTCGCGGGCGGCGTCGCCGTCCCGGGTGAAAATCGCGACGCCGTTGCCGAACTCGTGCTCGGAGCAGAGCCGCAGCGCCTCGTCGTAGTCGGCCGCGCGGAGGACGCTCAGGACCGGGCCGAAGATCTCTTCCTTATAGATCTTCATGTCCTTGGTGACGTTGTCGAAGAGCGTGGGGCCCACCCAGAAGCCGTCTTCGTAGCCTGCCACGGTGAGCCCGCGGCCRTCAGCCACCAGCGTTGCGCCTTCATCGATGCCGGACTGGATGTAGCCTTCGATCCTGTCCTTCGCAGATGCCGCCACCACCGGGCCGAAGTCCGAGTCCTTGTCCAGGCTGTGCCCCACCTTGAGCCCCTTGATCCGGTCGGTGAGCTTGGCCACCAGAGCATCGGCTGTTTTCTGGCCCACGGGCACCGCTACGGAGATGGCCATGCAGCGTTCGCCGGCAGACCCGTACCCGGCACCTATCAGGGCGTCGGCAGCCATCTCCAGGTCGGCGTCGGGCATGATCACCATGTGGTTCTTCGCCCCGCCGAAGCACTGTGCGCGCTTGCCGTGCGCCGCCGCAGTGGCGTAGATGTACTGGGCGATCGGCGTGGAGCCCACGAAGCCGATCGCCTTCACCCGCGGGTCCTCAAGCAGCGCATCAACGGCTTCCTTGTCCCCGTTGACCACGTTGAACACCCCGTCCGGCAGCCCGGCCTCGCTGAACAGCTCGGCCAGGCGAAGCGGTACGGAGGGATCGCGCTCGGAGGGTTTGAGGATGAAGGCGTTGCCGGCGGCGAGCGCCGGACCTGACTTCCACAGCGGAATCATGGCGGGGAAGTTGAACGGCGTGATGCCGGCGACGACGCCGAGCGGCTGCCGTAGTGAGTGGACGTCGACGCCGGTCCCGGCGCTGTCCGAGAACTCGCCCTTGAGCAGGTGCGGGGCGTTGGCGGCGAACTCCACCACTTCGATGCCGCGCTGGATATCGCCCTTGGCGTCCGGAAAGGTCTTGCCATGCTCGGAGGACAGCAGCGTGGCCAGTTCGTCCATGTTCTCGTTGACGAGGTCCACGAACTTGAGCAGAATCCGGCCGCGGCGCTGCGGGTTCATGGCCGCCCATTCAACCTGGCCCTTCTCGGCGTTCGCGATGGCGTTGGCCACCTCTTCCTTGCTGGCCAGCGGCAGCCTCGCCTGCACCTGGCCGGTGCAGGGGTCAAAGACATCGCTGAACCGCCCGGACGTGCCGTCGACCCGCTGGCCGCCCACGTAGTGTGAAAGTTCGTGCACCATCGAATGCTCCTTCGCATGTGGTCATCTTTGAACCCGAATCTACTCGGACTTCCTACTAATTTCTAGGGGGCGTTCCGGCCGGCGGACCGGGCCTCAGACGGAAGCTGCCGGCCTCCCGACGGGTAGCTTGGCGCTCATTCGATGGGCTTCCTCCATCAGCAGTTTGCCCAGGAACTCCTGCCGCTCCGGGCGGAACCGTGGCTCAATACCGGTCAGCGACAGCGCTCCGACGGGGCGCCCCTGCTGGTCGAACACGGCGGCCCCCATCCCCCAGCTGCCCTCAAGGATCAATCCGGGATTAACGGCATAGCCGTGCAACCGGGTCCGCTCGAGGTTGCTGGCTACTATGTCCTGTCGGTGGCCCGTGGCAAAGGTTCCGGCGTGCTGATCCCAGTCCGACAGGATCGCCGCCTGTTCCTCCCCGGGCAGGAAAGCCATGATGGCGGTCCCGGCTGAGGCAACGCCCAGGGGAAACCGGACCCCCTCATGCAGGACGAAGGAGCGCACCGGAAAGCTGCCCTCCTCGCGCAGGACGCAGACCGCTTCCTGGCCCCGGCGGATGGAGTAAAAGGCGCTCTCCCCGGTCTCCTCGGCCAGCCGGCGCAGGCTGGGGCGGGCGATGTCTTCAAAAGGGAAGCGGGCGGCGGCCACGGATCCGAGCAGGAACATTTCCGGGCCCAAAATCCAATTGCCGCTCCGGGCATCGTGGTCCAGGAGCCCCTCGGCGGCAAGGGAAGTAAGGAGCCGGTGGACGGTGGGGCGGGTCAGGCCGGATTCGCGGACCAGGCCGGTGAGGGAGCTGCCCTCAGGCTTTTTGCCGACCAGGCGAAGCAGCGACGCCACCCGCCCCACCACCTGCGTTCCCTGGACTGAACCTGTCACGTAACCCTCCGCTACAAAAAATCCTCCACAATGTGGACACCCCCCAGCCTACCGTCCACGCTATGAACTATCCGCTGGAACGGGCCGTTTGAGTGATTGACCTGCCTCCGGGCCACCCCTAGGCTCCTTCATCAGGCCAACTGTCCACAACGTGGATTACCTACAAGCTCTGACCGCTCAATGATGAGGAGATGGAATGTCCAAACTCAAATCCAACGCCGCCGCTGTCCTGCAGGATCTGCTCCAGGACGGCATGACGCTGGCCGTCGGCGGTTTCGGCCTGAGCGGCATCCCGGCAGACCTGATCGAGGCTGTCCGAGATTCCGGGGTCCGCGAGCTGACGGTCGTGTCCAACAACATGGGCGTGGACGGAAAAGGCTTGGGCATCCTGATTGAGTCCGGCCAGGTTCGCAAGGTCATCGCCTCCTATGTGGGGGAGAACAAGCTCTTCGCCGAGCAGTACCTCGCGGGACAGCTCGAAGTGGAGTTCACTCCACAGGGCACGCTGGCCGAACGCCTCCGCGCCGGCGGCGCCGGCATCCCTGCGTTCTTCACCAAGACCGGTGTGGGCACCCTTGTGGCCGAAGGCAAGCCGCTGGCAGAGTTCGACGGCGAAACGTACGTCCAGGAGCGCGCCATCCGCGCCGACGTCGCACTGGTCCACGCGCACACCGCAGACACGGACGGGAACCTGATCTACCGCTACACGGCCCGCAACTTCAACCCGGTGGTTGCCACGGCCGGGGCTGTCACCATCGCTGAGGCCGAAGTCATCCTGGAGCCCGGGGCGCTGGACCCCAACCACATCGTCACCCCGGGCGTCTACGTCCAGCACCTCGTCCAGGCCAGCGACAGGGTCAAGGACATTGAGCAGCGCACTGTCCGCACCCGGACAGCAGCCCCGGTCCCGGCCTGAGCGTCCTGACCGCGCGCCGCACACCCCCCGCGAACCACCACCAAGCACGCAAACTTTAGACCCAAGGAGAACCCCATGGCCTGGACCAGGGATGAAATGGCTGCCATCGCGGCCGAGGAACTGAACGACGGCGACTACGTGAACCTGGGCATCGGCATTCCCACGCTGGTGGCCAACAACCTGCCCGACGGCGTCCGCGTGGTCCTGCAGAGCGAAAACGGCCTGCTGGGCATGGGCCCGTTCCCGTATGAAGGCGAGGAAGATGCCGACCTCATCAACGCCGGCAAGCAGACCGTCACCGTGCTCGACGGCGGCAGCATCTTCGACTCCGCCACGTCCTTCGGGATGATCCGCGGCGGCCACGTGAAGGTCGCCATCCTGGGCGCCATGCAGGTCTCCGGCAACGGCGACCTCGCCAACTGGACCATTCCCGGCAAAATGGTCAAGGGCATGGGCGGCGCCATGGACCTCGTGGCCGGCACCCCGCGCGTGGTGGTCCTGACCGAACACAACGCCAAGGACGGCACGGCCAAGATTGTCACCAAGTGCACCCTGCCGCTCACCGGCCTGAGCTGCGTGGACCGGATCATCAGCGACCTCGCGGTCTTTGACCTGGTACAGGGTGAGGTGGACGCCGAACGGAAAACAGCCGGGCGGCGCCTCACGCTGACCCGCCTCGCACCCGGCGTCACCGTGGACGAGATCCGAGAGAAAACCGAGGCCGCCTTCACGGTGGCCCTGGACTCTGACCCGGACGAGCCGGGCATCGATGAATCCGCCCTGGAAGGAGTCACGGCATGAGCCTGCAGGAACAGTTCGGCAAGGATGTGCTGCTCACGGGGTGGGGCCATAGCCGCTTCGGCAAACTGACGGACGAGACCCTCGAGTCCCTGATCGTCCAGGTGGCCACCGAGGCCATCAGCAACGCCGGCGTCGAGGCCGGCCAGATCGACGAGATCTACCTGGGCCAGTTCAACTCCGGCATGATGCCGCTGGCGTTCCCGTCATCCCTGGCGCTGCAAGTCTCGCCTGACCTGGCCAACGTGGCCGCCACCCGTGTGGAGAACGCCTGCGCCTCGGGTTCGGCCGCGTTCCAGCAGGGCACCAAATCGCTGCTGGCCGGCACGGCGAAGACCGTCCTGGTGATCGGCGCCGAGAAGATGACCCATGCCGGCGCCGATGTGGTGGGCGCCGCCCTGCTGGGCGCTGATTACGATATGGCCGGCCAGACCTCCACCACCGGCTTCACGGGCCTGTTCGCCGACGTCGCCAAGCATTACCAAAAGCGCTACGGCGCGGTATCGGATGTCCTCGGCACCATCGCGGCGAAGAACCACCGCAATGGTGTGGACAACCCGTATGCCCAGCTCCGCAAGGACCTCGGTGAGGAGTTCTGCCGCACCGTCTCGGACAAGAACCCCATGGTTGCCGATCCGCTGCGGCGCACCGACTGCTCCCCCGTGTCCGACGGCGCCGCCGCCGTTGTGCTCTCCACCTCGCCAACAGGCGGGGCAACTGCACCGGTGCGGCTCGCGGGCTTCGGGCACGCCAACGACTTCTTCCCCGCCGAACGCCGGGACCCCACCGCTTTCGCGGCTACGCGCATGTCCTGGCAGCGCGCGCTGGCGATGGCCGGCGTCGGGCTTGAAGACCTGGATTTCGCCGAAGTGCACGACTGCTTCACCATCGCCGAGCTGCTGATGTACGAGGCCATGGGACTAACCGAACCCGGTCAGGGCGCGCGTGCCGTGACCGAGGGCTGGGTGTTCAAGGACGGCAAGTTGCCCATCAACGTCTCCGGCGGGCTCAAGGCCAAGGGCCACCCGGTGGGCGCCACCGGCGTGTCCCAGCACGTCATCGCCGCCATGCAGCTCACCGGCACAGCCGGGGAGATGCAGCTCGCCAACCCGCGCCGTGCCGCGGTGCAGAACATGGGCGGGGTAGGCATCGCCAACTACGTCAGCGTCCTCGAGGCCGCCTAAACCCCCTATCGATTGCTCCGTAACGGCCGTTTAGAGTCGTCAAAAGGGCCGTTACGGAGCAATCGATGGGTTGGTCACCACCGGCACCCTCGCTTCGCGGGCTGCCCCTGCAGGGTCAGGGAATGGCTCGTAATCCAGGCACCATTTCAATAACAGGAGTGACAGTTGATGACCGCAGCTATTGCACGGCCACCGTACACCCCCTAGGTTTGAGAGTGCGGACCACAGTTTCCGCGTCTGCCTGCCGTCCGAGCAGGACCAGAAAAGGGTTACAAAGGAAGTTAGCAATGGCAACAGGCACAGTTAAATGGTTCAACGCTGAAAAGGGCTTTGGCTTCATCGCTCCGGACGACGGATCCGCCGATGTTTTCGCGCACTACTCCGCAATCGCCAGCAGCGGCTACCGCTCCCTGGACGAGAACCAGAAAGTCGAATTCGATGTGACCCAAGGTCCCAAGGGCCCGCAGGCAGAGAACATTCGCCCGCTGTAAGGTTCTGATTAACTGCCCTGACCGTGCTGCGAAGCATGCTCAGGGCAGTTTTTTGTTAAGCGAATACTGCTTACTAAAGTGGGCGCTTTAGCGATTCATGCTAAACGAACGCGGATTTCCCCGTGACGGCCCGGCCCACGATCAGCGAATTGATTTCGTAGCTGCCTTCATAGGTATAAAGGATTTCGGCGTCACCAAAAAGCTTGCCCATTTCATAGTCGGTGCTAATGCCGTTGCCGCCCAGGAGCGACCTTCCCATGGCAACTGAGGAGCGGGCCAGCCGGGTGCAGGTGGATTTCGCCATCGCCGCCTGCGCCATCTCCAGTTTTCCGTCCGTTTGGATCCGGGCGAGCTGGGCCATTAGGGCCAGTGAGGCGGACGCGTTGCCCAGGATTTCCGCCAACTGCTGCTGGACCAGCTGGAAGCCCGCCAACTCCTTGCCGAATTGCCGGCGTTCCAGGGCGTACGCGCGGGCGATGTCGAACGCTGCCAGCTGAATACCCGCACCTTGCCACCCCACCCACGCCCGGGAGTCCCGCAGGAGATCGTTGGCTTTGGCGAAGTCCGTGGCGCCCGGCAGCATGTTGGACTCGGGAATCCTGACGTTGTCCAGCACGATGTCGGCATTCTGCATGATCCGCAGGCCGATCTTGTTGGCAATCTTGGTGGCCCGGTAGCCGGGACGGTCAGTCTCCACAATGAAGCCCTTGATCTGGCCGTCCGCCTGATCCCGGGCCCAGACCAGCGCAAAGTCCGCGATGGTGCCCGAGCCGATCCAGCGTTTGGCGCCGTTAATGACCCATTCGTCGCCCTCCAACCGCGCGGACGTTTCGAGCCCGCCGGCAATGTCTGAGCCATGCTCCGGCTCGGTCAGGGCGAACCCACCCAGCTGGGTGAACGCTGCCAGGCCGGGCAGCCACCGCTGCTTCTGCTCGTCGGAGCCCAGTGCGTCGATCATGCCCACGATCAGCTCGTTGTGGATTCCTACCAGGGCGGAGAGTGAAACGTCCGCCCGTGCCACTTCGACGTACATGAGGCCCTTGAAGAGCTTCGAGGTGCCGTCCGTCTGCAGTTGCCCCAGCCCGCGCTTGCCCAATTCAGCCACCAGCCCGAAGGGAAATTCCTCGCGGTTCCAGTAATCGATGGACGCAGGCCGTACCGTGGACTGGAGAAACGCCCTGGTATCCAGGTACCGCTCGCGTTCCGCGGCCGGCAGGAGGTCCACTATGTACATAAGGTCGGCATCGGGAAACGGCGGGAGGTCTTTCACATCAAGCTCACGTCCTGGTGGCTGCATGGCCTGCGTCCCTTCGGTCTTCCAAACTCTTGGATGTCCTAGTATATTGCAAAGGGTCGGGTATTAGTGATGCGCATCACGTGGCGAAAGGTCTCTCCTTGTCAGTGACCGATGATTTCCGGGAAGCACGGGACCACCTGCTGGCACTCCGTTCCGACTACCACCGCGCCAGGCGTGAATTCCGGTGGCCACAGTTTTCGGAGTTCAATTTTGCCCTCGATTGGTTTGACCAGATCGCCGCCGATCCTGCGAAGGCCAACAACCCCGCACTTGTGATCGTGGAGCAGGACGGCTCGGCGACTCGCCGGAGTTTCGCCGATCTCGCCGCGCGGTCCAACCAAGTTGCCAACTGGTTGCGGAGCCAGGGCATGCGCCGGGGCGACCGGATGATTGTGATGCTGGGCAACCAGGTGGAGCTGTGGGAGCTGATGCTTGCGGGGATCAAGCTCGGCATTGTCCTGATCCCCACCACCACGCTGATGGGCCCCGCGGACCTGGCCGAACGCGTGGAGCGCGGCGAGGCGGGCTGGGCCGCCGTCGGGCATTCCAATATCGGCAAGTTCGCCCGCGTTCCCGGACATTACCGCCTCATTGAGGTCGGCGAGCGCGGCACAGCCGCCCAACCAACAGCCACCGCCGGCGCACCCGCACCCGGTTCCACCGCACCAGCGCTCCGGTACGCGGACTCGACGACGGCGCCAGTCACCTTCGAGGCCGGCGCCCCCACCAGGGCGGACGAGACACTCTTGCTCTACTTCACGTCGGGGACGACGTCCAAGGCCAAGCTGGTGGAGCACACGCATACGTCGTATCCGGTGGGGCATCTGTCCACGATGTACTGGATCGGCCTGGAACCGGGTGACGTCCACCTGAATGTCGCCTCCCCTGGGTGGGGTAAACACGCGTGGTCCAACTTTTTTGCCCCGTGGATCGCGGAGGCGTGTGTTTTCGTCTACAACTACGAACGGTTCGATGCCCGTGCCCTGATGGAGCAGATGGACCGTGAAGGCGTCACCAGCTTCTGCGCCCCGCCCACGGTGTGGCGCATGCTGATCCAGGCGGACCTGAAGCTGCTCAAGACCCCTCCCATCAAGGTGGTCTCGGCCGGTGAGCCGCTGAATGCCGAGGTCATCGACCAGGTCCAGCGCGCTTGGGGCCAGACAATCCGCGACGGCTTCGGGCAGACCGAAACCACGGTCCAGGTGGCCAACACACCGGGCCAGCCGGTAACCATCGGTGCCATGGGCCAGCCGCTCCCCGGCTACGACGTGGTGCTCGTGGACCCAAACACCGGGGAGGAAGCCGACGACGGCGAACTGTGCCTCCGCCTTGACCACCGGCCCGTCGGCCTGATGAAGTCCTACTACGGCGACGCAGCGAAGACCGCAGATGCTTTCCGCGGCGGCTATTACCACACAGGCGACATGGCCAGCCGGGACAAACGGGGAACCATCACGTACGTCGGCCGGGACGATGACGTCTTCAAGTCCTCGGACTACCGGCTCTCGCCGTTCGAACTGGAGAGTGTGCTCCTGGAGCACCCTGCCGTGGCCGAAGCCGCGGTGGTGCCGTCACCGGACGCGCTCAAACTGTCCCTCCCAAAGGCCTACGTGGTTCTGGTCGCAGGACTGGAGCCGGGACCCGAGTTGGCGGAGGACATCCTGCGGTACTGCCGTGAACACCTGGCACCCTTCAAACGCATCCGCAGGCTCGAATTCGCGGCGCTGCCCAAGACCATCTCGGGCAAGATCCGCCGGGTGGAGCTGCGGCAACGCGAGGAATCCAGGCACGGCACCGCTGCCAAAGAGCCGGCAGGAAAGACGCCGGGGAAGGCCGCGGGGAACGCGGTTGCCAGCTTTGGAATCGAGTACTCCGACGCAGATTTCCCGGGGCTGAAGAGCTGAAGCGCCTTGACTGGGGAGCTCAAACGCCCGGGCTGAAGGACGAAGCCGTGCCCGGGCGGACCGCGCCCCAGGGCTTTCCCTGCATGCGCACGGCCAAGGTAAGTTAGGGACTGTGAAGATTGCTACCTGGAATGTGAACTCCCTCCGTGCCCGCGCCGACCGTGTCGAGGCCTGGCTGCAGCGCAGCGACTGCGACGTCCTGGCCATCCAGGAAACCAAGTGCAAAGACGAAAACTTCCCGTGGGAGCTGTTCGAACGCATGGGTTACGAGGTGGCCCACTTCGGCGTCAACCAGTGGAACGGTGTGGCCATCGCATCCCGGGTGGGCCTGGAGGACGTGGAACGCACGTTCCTGGACCAGCCACCGTTCGGCAAAGAAGGCAAGGACCCCGTCCAGGAGGCCCGTGCCATGGCTGCCACGTGCGGCGGTGTCCGGATCTGGAGCCTGTATGTGCCCAACGGCCGATCCCTTGACGACGAACACATGCCGTACAAGATCAAATGGCTCGAATCCCTCAAGGACCATGCCCAGAGCCTGGTCACCGCCCACCCGGACGCCCAGGTGGCGCTCATGGGCGACTGGAACATCGCACCGTTCGACGACGACGTCTGGGACATCGACCTCTTCGTCAATAACAGGTACACCCACGTCAGCCCGCCGGAAAGAGCTGCGTTCCACGCCTTCGAAGAGGCCGGATACAAGGACCTAGCGCGCCAGTACACCCCCGGACCCGGCGTCTACACCTACTGGGACTACACCCAGCTGCGGTTCCCGAAAAAGGAGGGCATGCGCATCGACTTTGTGCTGGGCTCCGCCGCTTTGGCCGCCCGGGTCACGGGCGCGGCCATCGACCGCGAGGAACGCAAGGGCAAGGGCGCTTCGGACCACGCACCGGTCATTGTGGAGCTGGCTGACTGATGGCCACTGCCGGGGCCCGGGAAGGGGGACTGCCGTGACGGGAAACCTCTACCGGGGCCAGGCCGGGCTGCCCTTCTCCTCAACGCTCCGGGTCTACGAACCGCTGGAAGCCTTCCCGGAAGGACAGCGGGAAGCCATCCGGGCCGCCGGCGCACGCGCTGCCTCCCGGGCCGCCGTCGAAAACGCCGAGCTGCTGGCTTCGCTGGGCCGGATCACCCGCGCCGGCGGGGACCCTTTTCCGACCGGACGGACGGACCTGGTCAGGGTGACCAGCGCTCCCGGCGTAACGCCTCACCCCGCCCCGCAGGCGGGAGCACCGCAGCCGGAAACGTCCGACGCCGGTGCTGCCGCCCGCTCGGGTGATGAGGCACGGAATCCAGGTGCCGAGCGTGTCCTGCTTTACTGTCCGAGCCAGCTCGTCCTGCGCGCCGGGCTGGCCGCCAACGCGCTCATGGAAGGGATCCACGGCCCGCTGGCTGAAATGTTGATTCCGGAGGAACAGCGGGACAAGCACCAGGAACGGATCGACCAGGTCAAAGCCCGGGACGGCAGCATCCGTGTGCATACCCGTGCCTCCACATGGGGCATCCCGTTCAGCTGGTTCTCGCTGTTTGCCGAGGGCGACCACAAGGATGTAGTGGAATCCGGCGGCCGCATCCTCACTGTCAGGATATGGGCTCCCATCACCGAGGCCATGGAGCGGGCACGCTACGCTGTGGCGAACCTGGCACTGGCCGCCCCCGACCTGGACATGCTGGATGATCTGGCCCAGCTGACCGAGTGGCTGGAGACGTTCCACGTCAATTCCATGGTGGAACTCGACTACGGTGCCGTGGCGGACAAGGTTTATCCGGACGAATCGCCGATGGACATCCGGTTGGGCATCGAATGCCTCGCTGAGGGGGACATGACAGGCGCCGCGGCTGCCTACCGGCGGCTCGCATCCCGCTGGATTCCCATCCGCCAGCTCGCCCGCGCCTCCTGACCGGAGCTCCCCGGTCGCGTGGCCGAGGTGCGCTGCCTTAAGAAGGAGGCGGCGCCGTCGTACGCCTGACGATGAGCTGGTGCGGCGCGACAGCGGAGCGCACCGCCCCGGCCACACCGTTGAGTTCATCGAGGAGCATCTTGGTGGCAAGCTCGGCCTGCTCATCCGGCCGCTGCCTGACCGTGGTCAGGCCCATTGCGTCGGCGAAATCGTGGTCGTCGATTCCCACCACCGACAAATCCTCCGGCACGCGGACCCCTGCCCGGGCGGCTTCGAAGATCACGCCCATGGCCATCTCGTCGGAGGCGCAGAAGATGGCAGTGGGCTTGGGGGCAGGGCTGGCCCAAAGCCGCCTGAACGCTTCCTGGCCGCTGCGGACCGTGAAGTCTCCCCACTCGTCCCATTCGGGGCGCGTGGGCAGCCCCTCGGCCGCCATCACGTCCGTGAATGCCAGAATCCGCACGCGGGGAACGTCGAAGTTGAGATCAGTTTCATCGTCGCCGTGCAGGAGCGCAATGTCCCGGTGACCGAGATCAATCAGGTGCCGGACGGCGGCGGAGGACGCTGCGTAGTCGTCGATCCCGATATACGCGCACTCCTCCACGTGGCCGCCCACCACTATCAGGGGAATGTCGATCTTCTGCAGGTGGTCCAGCTCATCGGGGGTCAACGCCATACACAGGACCAGCAGGGCGTCAATCTGCTTATAAACCATGGTTTTGCTGAAGAGGCGCTCACGGTTACTGCCATGCCCGCCCAGGTTGAAGAGGGACAGGTTGTACTGGCGCGCGTGAAGTTCCCGGTCCGCGCCCTCAATGGCCTTGGAGAAGAACCATCGGCTCACGAAGGGTGCCAGGACACCAATGGTCTTAGTGCGGCCGGTGGCCAGTCCCGAGGCGGAGGAGGATGCCACGTAGCCCAGGGCTCCGGCCACCTCCAGGATCTTCTCCCGGGTGGCGGGCGAAACCCTGGGCAGCCCACGCACAGCCCGTGACACTGTGGCAGTGGACACTCCGGCGGCCGCTGCTACGTCCTCAATGCTGACGCCGCTGTGGCCGCCACGTTGCGACCTCTCCGTAATGCGTGCCACAGTACCCCATCCCCAGCTGTTGACAGATCCTTGCTGCCTGCAGTTCCGGCGGCAACAAGCCAGTTTATTCTGCCCAGCTCTGAGCTCTCGATCAGCCCCTATTTCTTACGCGCGGCAGTCCTCGCGGGCAGCCGCCGCCTGAGCCGGACCATTCCGTAAATGGCCGCCAGCATAGCCAGCAGGCCCAACGCCCAGCCGAGGGCCGGCTGGGCGGTGACCTCCATCCAGACGGTGACCACCAGCAAGACCACCGCCCAGAAGCCCAGGAATCCGATAATGATGTCGAAATCCTCCCCGGAACGGGCCCGCCGGTGTTCGCTGCGGACCAGCCCGTGGTTCTGCTCGCCGTCCGCAGCCGCACCTTTCACTTGACGGCACCCGCGGTGAGGCCGGCAACAATCTTGCGCTGGAAGACCAGCACTAGGATCACCAGGGGAATCGTAACGATGGTTCCCGCGGCCATGATGGCCGTGTAGGGGATCTGGTTCGGCTGGGCGCCAGCGAAGCTTGCAATGGCAACCGTTACGGGCTGGGTGGCGTCGCTGGACAGCTGGCTGGCGATCAGGAACTCATTCCAGGAGGAAATGAACGCCAGGATTGCCGTGGTGAAGATGGCCGGCGCTGCCAGGGGCAGGATGACCTTCCGGAACGCCTGGCCCTGGGTGCAGCCATCCACCCGGGCGGATTCCTCAAGCTCCCACGGCATTTCGCGGAAGAAAGACGTCATGGTGTAGACGGTCAGAGGAAGCACAAACGAAATGTTCGGGATGATCAGCGCCTGGTAGGTGCCCATCCAACCGATGTTGGTAAAGAGCTGGAACAGCGGGGTGATGAGGGCCACGCCCGGGAACATGGACGCGCCCAGGATAAAGCCCAGCACCAGAAACTTGAACCGGAAGTTCAGGCGGGCCAGGGCGTAGGCGGCGAATACACCGATCAGCAGGGACACCACGGTCACGACGCCGCCGATGAAAACGCTGTTGAGCAGGGCCTGCCCGAAGTGGTTGCCGAAGGACGTATCAAACGCGGTGTTGAAGTTGTCCAGCGTGACATGGGTCGGCAGGATGGAGGTGTCGTAGGTGAAGCCGACGTCGCGGAAGGCTGTCACCACCATCCAATATGCCGGCGCCAGGCACCAGATCAGGACGACGACGGCGCTGATGTACGTGCGGCCCTGTCCCCACTTTTCCCTGTTCTGGGCAGCCTTCCGGCCTCTGTCCTGCCGCGCCCGGAGGTCGGTCGCGGCTGTCGCGGCTGTCGCGGCGCTCATTTCTTCCCCTTACCGGTGGCTCCGCTTTGTTCCACAACGTTCGCCCCCAGGAAGCGCACAAAGATGAACGCAACCAGGAAAATGATGATGAACGTGATCGTGGACAATGCAGCCGCCGCGTTGAACCCTTGCCTGATCTGGTTAATGACCAAAATGGACAGCGTGGTGGTGTTGTTTGCGCCGCCCGTAAGGATGTACGGGAGGTCGAACATTCGCAGTGCATCGAGTGTGCGGAAGAGGACAGCCACCATGAGCGCCGGCTTCACCAGCGGAAGAGTGATCATCCGGAACCGCTGCCAGGTGGTGGCACCATCAACCTTGGCAGCCTCATAGACATCGGCGGGAATCATTTGCAGGCCGGCAAGGATAAGCAGTGCCATGAAGGGCGTGGTCTTCCAGACGTCTGCAATGATCACAGCCCACTTAGCCGGCCATTCACTGCCTGTCCAAAGGATGCTGGTGTTGAACAGCTTGTTGGCGATACCTTCGAAAGCGAAGATGAACAGCCACAGCTTGGCGGTCACCGCGGTGGGAATCGCCCACGGAACCAGGACTGCCGCACGGACCAGGCTGCGGCCCCGGAATGTCCTGGCCATGATGAGGGCCATCCAGAAACCGAGTACCGTCTCCAGCGTCACTGTGACCACGGTGAAGAAGAATGTTGTGGCCGTGGCCGACCAGAACTGGCCGCCGAGGGTTCCAGGCGGGCATGCAACAGTGCCGCCACCGGGTGCCGCACACTGCTGGGCAAGCCAGTTGACGTAGTTTTGGAAACCTGCCGGGCCGCCGGCGGTGAAAAGTCCGGTGACCGGATCGAGCCCGGCGTCCTTTTGGAATGACATCACAATGGCGCTGATGATCGGGTAAACAATCACGACGGCCAACGCGATGATGGTCGGAGCAAGCAGCCACGTAGCCCACTTGCCCTGGCTCAGGATCTTATTGTCCTCACCGACACCTTTAGGCCCGTGATGGGCGGGGGTACCACCCGACGCCGGTGACTTTACCGGCGTCGGGCCCAATTCGGTTGCCATGACCGGCTACTGTCCCGCGCTAGCGGATTCGATGGACTTTTGCATGTCTGACAAAGCAGATTCCACGGTTTTCTCCCCCTTGATGGCAGAGTAGGCATTTTCCTGGATGGCCTTGGTGACTGCCGGGTAGAAGGGCGTCACCGGGCGCGGCACGGCGTTCTCGATGGACGTCTTCAATACCGGCAGGTACGGAAGCTTCGCGACGAGTGCCTGGTCGTCGTACAGCGAACCCAGAACCGGGGCCAGCGAGCCCTGGGTGGCGTAGAACTTCTCAGTTTCTTCGGAGGTCATGAACTTGAGGAAGTCAAGGGAGGTGGCCTTGTTCTTCGAGTAGACGCTGACGGCCAGGTTGTGGCCACCGAGGGATGAGGCGCCCGGGCCGCTCTTGCCCGGGAGGGCAGCCATGCCCAGGACGTCCTTTACCTTGGAGGATCCTTCAGTGACGGCCAGGTTGTAGACGTAAGGCCAGTTGCGCAGGAACAGGAGCTTGCCGTCCTGGAATGCCTGGCGGCTCTCTTCCTCCTTGTACGTGATGGCCTCCTTCGGGATGTTCCCGTCGGCATATGCCTTCGCGAGGTTTTCCAACCCTGCCTTGGCTTCACTCGTGTTCAGGCTGGGCTTGCCGTCCTTGTCCAGCACGGAGCCGCCCGAGGAGTTAATGGCCTCCGAGGCATTGACTGTCAGGCCCTCGTACTTGCTGAACTGGCCCGCAAAGCAGCCAATGTTGTTGGCCTTGGCGATGGAGCACATGCCCATCATTTCGTCCCACGTCTTCGGCGCGTTGGGAACCAGATCCTTGCGGTAGTAGAGAATGGCGCCGTCGGAGGTCTGCGGGGCCGCGTACAGCGTCCCCTTATACGTGCCGCTCTCGACGGTCGGTTTGAGCATGGCGCTGGTGTCGATCGCCATCTTGTCCTTGAGCGGCTGCAGCCAGCCCTTGGCAGCGAACTCGGCCGTCCAGACAACATCGACGTCGACGACGTCGTAGCCGGCGTCTTTCGCCTGGAAGTGCTGGACGATGTCGTCATGCTGCTGGTCGGCCTGGTCCGTCTGCTCCTTGAACGTGACTTTCTCATTCGGGTGCGCGGCGTTCCACTTTTCGACCAGGGGGCGGACCACATTGCTGTTGTCCTTGCCCTGGACATAGGTGATGGGGCCACGGCCGTCGAGGTTCTGTTCGGCATCGCTACCGCCGCCACCACCTGTACCGCCGCCCCCGCCACAGGCGGAGAGGGTTAAAGCCAGGATGCCGGCGGCGGCCGCGGGCAGAAGGAACTTAGGGGATTTCATGTAGGAGACTCCTCGCTGAGTTTCGAGCAAATCGGCGGTGCTTTTGTAGTGGTGAGCATCACACTAGTAAGGTTGCTGGGAAAAATGCAAGCGTTTACACGCAATGTTTACGGAAAGGATATTTTGGCAAATAGCCCCATCACCCCTGCAGGTTCGTCCACCAAGGCATGGTGGACCAGCGCCGTCATCTACCAGATCTACCCACGCTCGTTCGCCGACGCCAATGGCGACGGCATGGGGGACCTCAGGGGTGTGACCGCGCGTCTGCCCTATCTCAAACGGCTCGGCGTGGATGCCATCTGGCTGTCCCCGTTCTACAAATCCCCACAGGCGGATGCCGGCTACGACGTGGCGGACTACCGCCAGGTGGACCCACTTTTCGGGACACTGGCCGACTTCGATGCAATGCTCGCCGAGGCTAACGGTCTGAGGTTGAAGGTTATCGTTGACCTTGTGCCGAACCATACGTCGGACGAGCACAAATGGTTCCAGGAAGCGCTTGCGTCGCCTCCCCGGTCTGAACAACGGGACCGGTACATGTTTCGGCGGGGCAATGACGAAGTCCCGGGCTCCGGCGACGGAAACCTGGCCCCGAACAACTGGAGATCGATCTTTGGCGGAGCCGCCTGGAGCAGGATCACCGAAGCCGATGGCAGGCCGGGCGACTGGTACCTCCACCTATTTGATGCCAAGCAGCCCGACTTGAACTGGGACAACGCCGAGGTCCAGGAAGAAATGCGCGCTGTCTTGCGCTTTTGGCTTGACCGTGGAGTAGCTGGATTCCGTGTTGACGTTGCCCACGGCCTGGTCAAGGCACCGGGATTGCCGGACTGGGAAGGCGCCACCGCCATGGTGGAAGGCACTGCGGAGGCCTCACACCAACGGCATCTGCCGCCGGGCGATGCCCCCGGAGGACATACAGAAGCTCAGGAACCCCACCGCGCCGTGTCGCCGCAGTACCCTCCGTCGCCGTTCTTCGACCAGGACGGCGTCCATGACATCTACCGCGACTGGAACCGCGTGCTGGCCGCCTATGACGGCGACCGGATGATGGTAGCCGAAGCATGGGTGGAACCGGCGGAACGGTTGGCCCGGTATGTCCGCAAGGACGAAATGCAGCAAGCCTTCAACTTCGACTTCCTCCTGGCCGGGTGGGACGCGGAACGCATGGCCGAAGCAATCGAAGATTCCCTCCGTGCCGACGCGTCTGTCGGAGCGCCCTCCACCTGGGTGTTGAGTAACCACGACACCGTCCGCCACAGCACCCGGTTCGGCCTGCAGGATCCCACCACCTTCCCGAAGGGCATTGGCGCCGCGGATGAACAGCCGGACGCGGCCTTAGGACTCGCGCGCGCCCGCGCCGCTGCCCTGGTTTCCCTTGCGTTGCCGGGCTCCGCCTACATCTACCAAGGCGAGGAACTGGGCCTTCCTGAGCACACCACCCTGCCTGACGATGCCCGGCAGGATCCCACTTTCTTCCGCACCAAGGGCGTGGAAGTCGGCCGCGACGGCTGCCGGGTGCCCCTTCCCTGGAAGGCAGACGAACCTGGTTATGGCTTCGCGGAGACTTTCACCAGAGAAGGCGGGCGTGAGCCCGTCCGTCCGGCCGCGCCATGGTTGCCCCAGCCAGAGTCCTTCAGGGACCTTGCTGCCGACCAACAGGACGGCTTAGCCGGTTCCACCATGGAGCTGTACCGCTCGGTGCTCGCTTTCCGCTCTGCCAACGGCCTGGGGTCCGGAACGTTTCAGTGGGCTGACCTTCATCAACCGGCCAAAGGTGTGCTGGCCTTCAACAACGGCAGGGTCCTGGTCCTCAGCAATATGGGAACAGGGGCCGTGCCGGTCCCCGCTGGATATGCGGTAGCTCTCCTGAGCGGGCCGCGGGTGAGCGCGGCTGTGGCCGAGATACTTCCGAACTGCGCGGCCTACCTGACCAATACATAACCTCCGGGCACACTAGCGGACGCGTTCGGCGCGGCTGAACCGCGTCCGGGCCCCGGCGCCGATGTGGATGAGGACAGGCGTGGGTTTTCCCACCACCGCGTCCAAAGCCGACACGAGGGCAGTGACTTCCGCCGCTAAGAGGTGCGGCGCGACACCCTGGCGCGGTTGAAGCCTGATTTTCAGGGCCGGGCTTCCCTGGACGTCGTAGGTGGCCACCGTGGCTCCGGCCAGATCCGGCCGTTCCGCCAAGGCATGCTTCAGCGCCTGCTCCGCGACTCCCCCGCTGATCCGCACGTCTCCGGGGACCGCGCCGGGATCAAAGCCGGCTACCAGCAGGTTGCTCCGGCCTTTGCCCTGCTGGGCAAGCCAGGCAACCATGAGGCCAATCAGGATCACCAGTGCGATGGCCATCATGATCCACACCCAGCTTTCGGTCCGGCCGGGAAACCGGGTGCTGTCAAAGGCTTCGTTCAGCCCCTTCCAGGCCGCGCCCGCCCACCCGTGCCACCACGCTCCCACTGCGGGAACGGTGGCCAGCAGGACCAGGAGGATGCCCACCGCGAGCAGTTTTAATCCAAGAAGTCCGATCAGGATCCGGTTGAGAAGCGAAGGCGTGCTGGTCATGCGCCTATCACCCCTGCGTTGGAAATGTTCACGCGGACTTCCGGTACTGGATCCAGCGCCATCTCACGGAGTTCGTCTTCGACGGCGGCGAGCACCGCCTGCTCTGTTACCGGAACTCCTGAGGTGGGCCGGACATTCACGATGACCTGTCGCTGGGAGACCACCACCATGACCTGTTCCGGCGTGACATTGGCGGCAACCCGGGCGCTGCGGGCCAGGGCCGACGCGATGACCTCGTCATCCACCACCACGGCGGTTGAGGAATAACCGCTGTTTAGCACGTGCCTCGCACGCCTGCCGGGCAGTAGGGCGTTAAGCAGAAAAAACAGGCCCACCATCGCAACCACGGCGCCCCCGGCGGCGAGCAACAACGGCGGCAGGCCGGCAGGCAGTGCAACGATGCGTTCGGCGGCCAACTGGGGTTCAATCAGCCAGGCCGGTTGCCCAATGGCGTGCACGGCCGATTCGAGCAGGCCGTAGCCCGCAAGCACCATCACCAGCACGGCCGCCACCACGGAGACCGCGGCCCGCGATGAATGCGTCTCCCGGCGCACCACCCTGCGCATGTCCAACTGAGGTCCATCGGGCGCCGGCGCAGTTTCCCCTGGGCCCGCCAAGTGCTCATCCACCAACTCGTGGCTCACTGGACCCTGCCTCCCTCGCTTGGCTTGACGCCACTGATCCGGATGTCCACCCTGCTCAGGCGCGCACCGCTCAGCTCAGTGACGGTGGACAGGATCCTGCTTTTGGCCTCGACGGTCCGGTCCCAGATGGGTCCGCCGAACGCGGCGACCCTGCCAGCGTCCCGCAGCACGGCAGTCAGGGGCGGAATCCTGATAGGTGAGACAAGCGCCAGAGCCAGCAGGCCGTCGTCGTCGGACCAGTCCGCCCGCACATCGTGCGCTTCCACCCCGAGGGCCTCGGCGGCCGCTGCTTTGGCAAGGCTGGTCAGGGCCTGGGTGCTGATCCGGTTATGACCATTCAGCCCCTGCGCAGGAACGGAGGGTGCGGCTGCGGTCATGATGAGGAGCGCCGGCCGATGATTGCATCCAGGACGCCGCGCAGGTCCAGTTTCCCTTCTGCAGCACGGCCCAACAGGGCCCCGATAGCCATAAAGACAAGTGAGATCAGGAAGCCCCACAGCCCAAATTGGAAGGACATAAACGCCACGAACGCGCCAACGGCAATGCCCACTACGGTCAGGTTCACAGCAGCGCCTCCCTCTCTGTGGCCACAGGGGCCGTCGCTTTGGGTGGCGGGGCCACGTAGACGTCGGTTACCTCGACATTTACTTCAATGACCTGCAGGCCGACAAGTTCCTCGACAGCGCGGTACACCGAAGCCCGGACTTGGTCGGCCAGGGAGTGGAGTGGCGTGCCGTAGGAGGCCACGAGGCTGATATCCACGGCCACCTGGGTCTCGCCTACCTCGGCACGGACACCGGCGGCATGGTCTGAGCTGCCAACGGCGTCCCGGATGGCACCAAGCGCCCGTGATGGAACGGAACCAAGGGAATAGACACCGGGCACGGCGCGGGCAGCAATGCCGGCAACTTTTGCCACGGCGGTCTCAGCGATGACCGTGCGGCCGTGGCCGGGCACAGGTGACGTGCTGGCGAGCTGGCCGGCAGCAAACTGGCGCCCGGCCGCTTCGGGTTGTGGGTTCTGGTATTCCATCAGGCACTTCCCCTTCTGTTGTTCCCAACCCTATCCCCTGGCCGTGACAACGTGCTGGAATTCCGGGCCCTCCGGTTGCAGGGCAGCACGGAGATTTGGCAATTCCCCGGTTCCTGGACTTAACCCCGTGAAGGCCCCCGGGGGAATTGACCACGCGGCGGGGAATTTGCGCGGCGCCCCACTCGCATCCCCGGGTTAAAGAAGAAAAGCACCAGTTCCGAAGAACTGATGCTTCCCAGTGGTGGCTCCGACCGGCGTCGATCCGGTGACCTTTCGATTTTCAGTCGAACGCTCTACCAACTGAGCTACAGAGCCTAGGTGACACGTCACCATGACCGCCGAAATCTCTTCCGACAACCAGAGCGACCCTGACGGGACTTGAACCCGCGACCTCCGCCGTGACAGGGCGGCGCGCTAACCAACTGCGCTACAGGGCCTTGCTTTTCTTGCTTCGCAGTATGCCTACCGCGTTTTTTCAAGGCTTCCAGCTTACCAGACAATTTCTGCCTGCCTGACCAGTTCCTTGCGTACCCCCAACGGGATTCGAACCCGTGCCGCCGCCGTGAAAGGGCGGTGTCCTAGGCCGCTAGACGATGGGGGCCAGAACCCGTTCGGCACAAAATAAAAGGCTTCGAGCCGATGCTCTCAGTCTTTTCGTTTGCAGTTGCTCCGAACTGGACTCTAAAACTATAGGGCCTTGGACGGAATATTCCAAAATCGGGCCGCGAAGGCCTCAACGAAGCGGCGTGAACAGGCGAAAATGGACAGATGGATGCCGTCGCTGCGCTCAATGAGATCGCCTTTTGGCTGGAGCGCGAACGCGCCGCCACCTTCAAGGTCCAAGCTTTCCGGAAGGCGGCCGGAGTCATCGCCGCACTGGATCCGGCCGAGACGGCAGCCCGGGCCCATGACGGCAGGCTCAAGAGCATGAAGGGCATCGGCGACAGGACCTACCAGGTGGTCCGCCAGGCGGTGGATGGCGAAGTGCCGGAATATCTCGCGGACCTACGCCAGCGCGGCTCGGTGCCGCTTGCCGACGGCGGGGCTGAACTCCACGCCTCACTGCGCGGTGACCTCCACAGCCACAGCGACTGGTCCGACGGCGGATCCCCCATCCCGCTGATGGCTGCGGCCGCGCAAGTGCTGGGCCGCGAATACCTGGCGCTCACCGACCACTCGCCCAACCTGACCATCGCCAACGGCCTGAGCGCGGAGCGCCTCACCGAGCAGCTCGACGTGGTGGCAGGGCTCAACTCCGGTAATACGAACGGGTTCCGGCTGCTGGCCGGCATCGAGGTGGACATCCTGGAATCCGGCGAGTTGGACCAGTCGCCGGAGATGCTTGACCGGCTGGACATTGTGGTGGCCAGCGTCCACTCGAAACTCCGCGCTGACCGAACCACCATGACGGAACGGATGCTCGGGGGCATCCGGGATCCGCACACCAACGTGCTGGGCCACTGCACCGGCCGCCTCGTGGAAGGATCGCGGGGCACCCGGCCCCAGTCTGAGTTTGATGCCAAGGAGGTGTTCGCTGCCTGCGCCGAAAACAACGTCGCGGTGGAAATCAACTCGCGGCCCGAGCGGCAGGACCCGCCGGACAACCTCATCCAGTTGGCCCTGGCCGCCGGCTGCCTGTTCTCCATCGACAGCGACGCCCACGCTCCCGGGCAGCTGGACTTTCTCCAGTACGGGGCGGCCCGCGCTGCACTGAACAATGTTCCTGCTGAGCGGATTGTCACAACGTGGCCTTTAGACCAGCTTCTGGAATGGGCGGCCAAGGCTTAACGCGCGGAGCTACTTCACTGCGTCGGTGAGCTTCTGCCGAAAATCCTGTTTGGTGGTCAAGGTCAGTTTCTCCCCGTTGAGGAAGAACGTCGGAGTGCTGGTCACGCCCAGGGCCGCGCCGTCCGCCATGTCAGCGCGGATGCGTTCCTTGGTTGCGTCAGCTGCCACCGTGGCATCGAACGCCGCCAGGTCGAGGCCCAGTTCCTCGGCGAAGGTCCGGAACAGCGGTCCCTGCGATTCGCGCTTTCCATGCCACTGGTCCTGGGTTTCAAACATCTTCGCGGCCATCGCCTCAAATTGGCCCTGCTGCGCGGCACCCTCCACGGCCAGCGCGGCCGTGCCGGAGTTCGGGTGCGAGGGCAGCGGAAAGTAGCGGTTGACGAAGGTGATCCGCTCGCCAAACTCCAGTTTCAATTCCTCAACGAAGGGATGGATGGAGCGGCACGCCTCGCACTCAAAGTCCAGGAACTCCACCAGCTGCGCCTTTTCAACCGCCGGGGTGGTGAGCCGGTGGCTGTCCGYCCGCACCAGCTGTTCGGCGCCTGCAGTGCCCGCACCCGCGGGAGGTACCGGGGCTGGCCCGGGCTTGTTCAACGTCAGCACCGCGTACCAGGCACCGCCCGCGACCACGATGACGCCGAGCAGGATCCAGATGACCAGGCGGATCCGTTTTGCCGGGTCCGGCGCGGACCCGCGGGACGTTGAAGCTGTGACCATAAACCGCATCCTAACCGAGACCGCGGTTGCACCTACCCCTTTCCGGCCGGGGGCTCGTGGCAGGAACCCGACGAGACGTGACTGATTTCCGCCAGCCGCCAGCGCAGGCCCAGGGTTACATTGGCAGCATGGCTTCAACCTCCCCTAACGGCTCCACACCATCGGCAGCACTTCACACTCGGCAAGGCGGCGTCAGCGCGCGTGGCGTCGCAGCGGTCCTGGTCACGGTGGTGCTGTGGGCGTCGGCATTTGTGGGCATCCGGGCGATCGGGCCAAGTTTCTCCCCCGGTTCCCTGACCTTGGGCAGGTTGGCGGTTGCCGCCGTCGTACTCGGTGCGCTGGTACTGCCGCAACTGACGAAGAGCAAGGTACTGCCGCGAGGCCGTGAATGGTGGCCCATCCTCGGGTACGGCGTGATGTGGTTCGGCGGCTACAACGTGGCGCTGAATGCGGCGGAGCACCTCCTGGACGCCGGCACCGCCGCCCTGCTGATCAACGTCAATCCCATCCTCGTGGCCATCATGGCCGGGTTCGTCCTGAAGGAAGGCTTCCCCCGCTGGCTGATCATCGGCAGCCTGGTGGCATTCGGCGGGGTGGCGCTGATCGCGCTCGGATCCGGCGCGGGGTCGGGTGCGGGGTCCGGTGAACGTTCGACGGCGGATGTTGCGGGTGTGCTGCTTTGCCTCCTTGCCGCGGTGCTCGCCGCCGTCAGCGTCATCATCCAGAAGCCGGTGCTGCGGAAGGTCCCGGCGGGCCAGGCCACGTGGTTCGGAATCATGGTGGGCGCGGTCTGCTGCCTGCCCTTTAGCGCGCAGCTGGTGTCCGAACTGCATGCCGCGCCGTTGTACGCAACGCTGGGGCTGGTGTACCTCGGTGTCTTCCCGACTGCGATTGCGTTCACCACGTGGGCCTATGCCCTGTCCCTCATTGATGCCGGAAAGCTGGCAGCCACCACCTACCTGGTTCCGGGCACCACCATCCTCATCTCGTGGCTGGTCCTGAGCGAAGTACCCTCCGTCTGGGGCCTTGTGGGAGGTGTGGTCTGCCTGGTGGGGGTTGGCCTGACCCGCCGCCGGTCCCGTGCCGTAGTCCGGCCTTGAGCGCGGGTGGCCAGCCCGGAATTCCGCGCTACAGTCGGGAGATGCCCGCCAATTTGCCGCCCGGACTGCCCATTATTCCGGAGGGTCCGCACGAGCCGCTTCCCTTCGAGATGTCCGCTGACGACTTCGACGCCGCAGTCACTGACGCCCTGGGCCTGATCCCGCCCAAACTCGCGGCCGCCATGGACAACGTGGCCGTCTTTGTCGAAGACGACTACGTCCCCGGCCCTGGCGAAGACCCGGATACCGTCCTGCTGGGCCTCTACGAGGGCGTGCCGCTGACCGAGCGGGATTCGTGGTGGGACGCCGGTTCGCTGCCCGACCGGATCACCATCTTCCGCCAGCCCATCCTGGACATCTGCGTCTCCCGCGACGAGGTCATCCAGGAAGTGGCGGTGACGGTGGTGCACGAAATCGCCCATCACTTCGGCATCGATGACCACCGCCTGCATGAGCTTGGCTGGGACTAGCCTTGTAGTCATGGGACACGACCACAGCCACACACACGGGATCACGGCAACTGGCAGGCACCGCAAACGGCTCGTCGCCGTCCTGGCCATCACGCTGACGGTTGTCCTGGTCCAAGTGGTGGGCGCGGCCCTGTCCGGATCGCTGGCCCTGCTGGCAGACGCCGGCCACATGCTCTCCGACGCGGCGGGCGTGACCATCGCGCTCCTGGCGGCCTGGATCGCAGGGAGGCCGGCCAGCGACCAGCGGACCTACGGGTACCAGCGGGCGGAGGTCCTTGCCGCCCTCGCCAACGCGCTGATCCTGATTGTGATCTCCGTGGTCATTTTTACCGAGGCCATCCGGCGGATCGGGTCGGCGCCCGAAGTCCACACCGACATCATGCTCTTCGCCGCCATCCTGGGTGGGGTTGCCAACCTGGTGTCGCTGCTGATCCTGCACGGGGCGCACCAGGAAAGCCTGAATGTGCGCGGCGCCTATCTCGAAGTGCTCGGTGACCTGCTGGGCTCCTTCGCCGTCATTGTAGCGGCCCTGATCATCATGTTCACCGGCTACCAGGCGGCCGATACCATCGCATCAGTCCTCATTGCCCTGATGATCCTGCCGCGGGCCTGGAGCCTGCTCCGCGATGTAGTGGACGTGCTCCTGGAGGCCACCCCCAAAGGTGTGGAGGTGCAGATGATCCGCGAGCACATCCTCAGCGTCGACGGCGTGGTGGACGTTCATGACATCCACATCTGGACCATCACGTCCGGCGTGCCGGTGTTTTCCGCGCATGTGGTGGTGGAGGACGGCGTCCTGAACGCCCGGGGGGCCGATCAGGTCCTGGACAAGCTCACGGCCTGCCTCGGCTCCCACTTCGACACCGAGCACTGCACGTTCCAGCTTGAGCCCGCGAGCCATTCCGAGCACGAGTCGCACCAGCACGCCTGACGCCCGAGCGGTGGTGGGGCTGACATCCTCTGCGCGCTGCTCCCTGCGGGCACCCTTAGCTCGGCCAGGGAACCCTGCAGGCGTGGGCCCACTTCGTCGCCCTGACGCACGCTGCCGGATGCCAGCCCGCCGCCGGCTCCACGTGCGACACGCCAACCCGAAATGTGACGGAATGACATTGTTGTTGTTTATGTTATTGATGTGACTCTTGTTGCTAAAGTGCAATATGTCACGTAGCCTCTGACTGCTGGGCGATCAGCAGAGGGGCCGTTTGTGCCGCCACCAGACCTCGCTCCCCCAGCCTTACTATCCTGCGAGGTTCTGCGAATGGGTTTGTCCGGGTCCGGCCTGAAGGCCGTCGTGCTGTGTACCGCCGTCGTATTGTCCGGAACACTCGCCATCCCGGCCCAGGCCTCGCCCCCATCCCTGGCGCCTGCCGTCCAGCGTCCGGCCGCACCAGACATTCCCTCCGCCGAGGACATCGCCGCGGCGAAGTCCAATGAAAGCGCGACAGCGGCCCAGGTCACCGCCATCGAACGCCTCCTGGCGGACGCCGCCGGCGCCCAGCAGGTCACCTTTGCCCTGACCCTGCAGGCAAACAACGCCTACAGCGAGGCGCTGGTAGAACTGCAGGACCGTCGGAGCGCCGCGGAGGTGGCCTCCGCCCGGGCGGAGGTTGCCGTGCAGGCACAGGACAGGACCCGGAAACAGGTGGGCCAACTGGCCGGCGACCTCTATCGCAACGGCGGCCTGAACCCGACGCTCACCACGTTCGTCAGCGGCAACGGCGAAGCGCTCCAGCAGGCCGCAACGCTGGAGGCCATTTCAGCCAGCCGCAGCCGGGCCTTCGAATCCGCCGAAACAGCGGCTGCGGCGGCGCAATCGCTCACCGCCGCGGCCCAGGACGCCAACCGGGCTGCCGACGACGCCGCCAAAACGGCCGAAGCCCGCAAGGCTGAGGCCGAAGGGGCCAACGCTGCCCGGGTCCAGGCAGTAACCGAAGCCAGGGCACAGCGGACCGTGCTGGTGGACCAGTTGGCGCAGCTGAGGAACACTACGGTGGCGTTGGAATCCGCCCGGGTGGACGAACTTGACCGGCAACGCGAAGAGGCCAGGCTCGCGGCCATCACGGCGGCTGCGGCACAGGTTGGCCCGGGTCGGCCTGTCGGCACTCCCGCGACGCCGGGCGGGATCTCGCCCGGCGGGGCTGCACCCCAGGCGCCGGCGGCCCCGGGCCCTGTGCCGGCACCTGCCCCGGTTCTCGCGCCAGCCCCTGCTCCTGCGCCCGCGCCGGCGCCAGCTCCAGCTCCCGCACCGGCTCCTGTTCCCGCGCCAGCTCCGGCTCCTGTTCCCGCACCAGCTCCGAACCCGGCACCCACGCCCGCACCATCACCCGGCGGTTCCGTCGAGACTGCTATCTCAGTGGCGCTGTCAAAGGCGGGGGCGCCCTTTTTCTACCAGTACGGCGGGACGGGTCCGAATGGTTTTGACTGCTCCGGACTGGTCCAGACTGCGTTCGCCGCAGCCGGCAAATACCTGCCCCGCACCGCTGCCCAGCAGTTCGCGGCCGCTCCGGTGCATGTTCCCCTTTCCGAGGCCCGGCGCGGCGACCTGCTGGTGTGGGGTTCGGCCCCGGGTTTTTATCACGTCGCCATCTACCTCGGCAACGGCCAGGTGGTGCAGGCGCTGAACCCGGATGAGGGCATCGGGGTCACCCAGCTGAGCCGGATGGCCGGGATGCAGCTCCATCCGTACGCCGCGCGCTACTGACGGGACTGGTCACGGCTTCCAGCCACCGGCAAATCTCAGGACAGCACATCCTTGGTGACGAACCGGGCATAAGCCAGCGCCCCGAAAACAGCCACGTACCCGGCCTGCAGCACGGCATTGCTTGCGAAGGAATCCCACAGCACCGGTTGGCGCAGGACATCCGCGAATCCAAACCAGTAGTGCGTGAACAGCCACGGGTGCAGCCACTCAAGCTGCGGCAACTGGTCCGCGATCTGGGACGCCACGGAGACCACCACCGTTGCCGCCATCGCCMCGACGGGAACCACCGTCAGGGTGGACAGGAAAAGCCCGATCGCCGACAACCCGGCAAGGGACACCGCCAGATACGCTGCGATCAGGACAAGCCGCAGCGCTGCCTCCGGCGGCTGGACCACGTCGCCTGACAGGAGTGTCACGGGCCCGATCGGGAACAATGACGCCCCGATCGCTGCTCCGGCCAGCGCCACCGTAACGGGCGCGGCGAGGCAAAAAGCCAAAGCACCTGCGTACTTCACCAGCAGTAGCCGAACGCGGCCAGCGGGTGCAACCAGCAGGTACCGCAGGGTGCCCAGGCTCGCCTCCCCGGCAATGGTGTCGCCTGCCACCACACCGATAGTGAGGGGCAGGAACAGCGGCACGGCCACGAGCATGGCGGTGACGGCCACGAACAGCCCGTTCTGCGTGATCCGGTCCAGGAATGCCGGCCCGCGGCCGGGAGGAACAGCCGATGAGAGCCGGACAGCGACGGCGATCAGTACCGGTATTGCGGCCAAGGCCACCAGCATGGCCCAGGTCCGGCGGCGGCGGAACAGTGTGGTCAACTCGGATGCCAGCAGGGACATCCCGGACGTTGCCGCCGGGAGGTCTTTGGAGTCGGATCCGCCGCGGGCTTCGGGGACGCTGTCGGCTAGTGAACCACTACCGGCATGTCGGCCGCCCCCGGCCCGGGCAGCATTACTGGACGGGGCTTCACTGGGCTGGGCTTCACTGGGCTGGGCTTCACTGGGCAACGTCGAATCCCTCCCCCGTCAGGGCGACAAAACGCTCCTCGAGGCTCTCCCGCTCAACGGAAAAGCCTCGGACCCGCACCCCTGCCGCCACAAGCCCCGCAACGATGTCCTCCGGTGGAGGCATTGTGGGCGTTGGCATGACCTTGTGCGCGTTACCCGGGTGACCCACCCCAGCCGTCCCGGCGGTCACAACTTGCCCATCCGCCGCGGCGCTCCCCGCCACGGAGTCTGCGCGTTCCGGGGTCATGCCCAACCGCAGCAGGACCTCACAGGCTGCGCCGGCGTCGGGCGTTAACAGGCGGATCCGGACTTCGCCGCCCCGGCGGAGCTCCGCCAGCGGCCCCTGGCTCACCAGCCGGCCAGCGCTCATAACCGCCGCGTGTGTGCAGATCTGTTCCACCTCGGCCAGCAAGTGACTGGAGACGAAGACCGTGGCGCCGTCGGCGGCCAGGGAGCGGACCAGGCTGCGCACCTCACGCGTGCCCTGCGGGTCGAGGCCGTTGGTGGGCTCATCCAGCACCAGCAGCTCTCGTGGGGAAAGCAGTGCGTTGGCGATCCCCAGCCGTTGCTTCATGCCCAGCGAATAGGCGTGCACCCGCTTACCGGCGGCGTGCGAGAGCCCCACCCGTTCGAGCGCCGCCGCTACGCGCGCGTTCCGGGTGCCCGGCGTTCCATGCCGGCTCGCGGCGTCGAATCGGTGGAGGTTGGCGGTGCCGGACAGAAAGGGATAGAAGGCGGGTCCCTCCACCAGCGCACCGACGCGCGGCAGCACCTCCTGCAGCCGCTCGGGCATCGGCTGCCCGAAGACGCTGACGGTGCCGGCCGACGCCGCGGCGAGGCCCAGCAGCATGCGGATGGTGGTTGTTTTGCCGGATCCGTTGGGCCCCAGGAACCCGAAGACGGCGCCCTGCGGTACGGCAAGGTCCACATTGTCCACCGCGGTTTGGCGGCCGAACCGTTTAGTGAGGCCCTGCGTTTCGATGGTCAGCCCGGCAGCCATCCTGCCGGCCGCGCTCACGCTGCGCCGGCGGCGGCTTGCAGCCGCTCCACCGGAACCATCCCCACAAAGATCCTGCCGTCGTCGGTCACCAGGACGTTG
Organism: Pseudarthrobacter sp. 01T43; assembly: GCF_056398665.1. NCBI lineage: Bacteria > Bacillati > Actinomycetota > Actinomycetes > Micrococcales > Micrococcaceae > Pseudarthrobacter > Pseudarthrobacter sp. 01T43. Next base: position 304,970 of record NZ_JBFTPV010000001.1, read on the forward strand.
ACCAGGGACGTGGACAGGAGCCGCCCGCCTGGTACGACGACGGCGGCCTGGGAGAGGAGGGGATCCTTCAGTATCGTTTGGGCCAGCTGAGCCCCCTGGCCGTCGGTTGCGGCGGGGAATCCAACCACCGTTTCCCAGCCCTCGCCGGTCACGGCAGGCCGGGGTCCGTCATGGTGCCGCTGCCCAGCCGGGTCACCCGGAACATGATCCGGTGCGACCAATCCGGGTTTCCCGGGGACCGCGGGCATGGACGGTGCCGGTAGCTCTTTAAGCGTGACTCCCGGCGGTGCGGCGAAGTTGAACGTGGCATCCTCCGGGGCCGCGAGGGACAGGCTGGTGAATCCTGACTCGAAGGCGGGTTTCACCTGGCCCCGGGCGGACACCGTCACCCTGAGCGGCATGCCGGTCTGGCCGTCGACGGCGATGACCACTTTCGCCAGCAGGGTCCCGTCGGTCCGTGGCGCCAGTTCCAGGCTATAGGCGGACCGGCCGGCCACCTGTACGTCGGGGCCCACCGTCACCGCTGTGGAGCTGTCAACCTTGGCGAGGAACTTCGCGGCCAGGTCATCCGGCGTGGGGAAGGCCTGTGTCGACTGGTCCGGAACGGGCCCTTCCTGGCCGGACCCGTTCTGCCCGGACCCGTTCTGCCCGGGCAGGGCGCCGGGACCCTTGGGAACCTGCAGGGGAAGGTCGCTCGCAACGGCCGGCAGGGTCAGGTGGGCAGCGGAATTGTCCTTGGAGTTATAGAACCAGACGTCGTGATCCCGCCGGATGACATCGCGTTCAGCCAACCGGTCCATCACCTGGACGCGCATTTTGGCGGGCCCGTCCATGTAAACGCGGGCACTGTGCTCGCCGGTCAGGAGCTCGATGATCGATGCCGGACCGCCCGCTGAAACAGGACCTGAGGCGGGGGCGCCGGCCGGCAGGTCCGGCAGGCCGAGCTCGGAGACCTGCTCAAGTGTGCCGGAGAACGTCCTGGTGCTGTGTTGCCCCAACAGAGTGAGGACCTCAGCCGGCGACTTCGCAGGCAGCGGATCACCTGCCCGCGCCGGGATGGATCCCACCAGTACACCGGCGGCGATCATGGCGGGTACAGCTGCGGCCGGCACCCAGCGCTTCCATGCGCGGTTCATGCCGGGCACGCTTCATCGTTGGAGCCCATATGTTCAGGTTACGCCTGGGGACGGCTGCGCACACCCCTTCGGGAGCGGGCACCGACGGTTACGAAGGCACCACGGTTCCGGCGCCGCCGTCGACCGTTATCTGCTGCCCCGTGGCAAGCCGCAGGGTTGCGTCCGGTACGCCGACCACCGCCGGAATGCCGTACTCGCGTGCCACGACGGCACCGTGGGAGTTAGGCCCTCCCATCTCCATCACGAGGCCGCCCGCAGTAAGGAACAACGGTGTCCAGCCGGGGTCCGTGGACGGTGCCACCAGGATTTCCCCCGGTTCAAGATGTGCACCCACCGGATCCAGGATGACGCGGGCGGCTGCCGTGACGGTTCCGACGGACGCCGGGCTGCCGGTCAGCGTTCCCTCGTCCGCCGGCTGGTCCGAACTGCCGGCAGGCCGCACCGCTTCCGGTTCCGTGCCGTCCGAAAGCAGCACCCGGGGCACGTGCCGCCGCGCCAACTCCAGGGCATACGCCTCACGCCGCCCTGCCACCAGGCCGTACAGGTCAAGCCGGCCTGTTCCCGGTTGCCCACCCTGGCCGCCTTCGGCAATCTTGCGGAGCCCGGCCCTGGCCTCTTCAAGGTTCAGGAAGAAGACGTCGTCCGGCGTGTCGAAGGCGCCGGCTGCAGCGAGCGCCTCCCCGACCAGCACCAGTTGCCGACGCACTTCGGCGAGTGCCACCACGAGCTGGAACTTGGGCAGTTCACGCAACCCGGCAAACAACCGCGCCCGCCGCAGCGCTGACCTCACCACGGCACCCCGCAGCCGGCCGCGGCCGCGCGCCTCCGCTACCAGCCGCCCGATCTGGGCTTCCGCTTCCTCGGCCGCGTTGCTGAACTGGACGTCCGGCGGTACGGCGCCGGGGTCGAGCCGCAGATAGTTCGCCAGCACACCAATGATGTGCGTGGGGTCGTCGGACCAGCGCGGCATCCCGACGTCGATCTCGGCCACCGCCCGGTGCCCGTACTGATCCATGAACCGCGCCAGTCCGGCCTGCAGCGCCGAGGGCAGCCGGCCTGCCTTGTAGTCCTCGGCGAGCTCGGCGGGTTTCCGGTCGGTCAAGGCGGTGCGGGACCCGCCGTCGTTCCTGATCACCTGGGCGAGGCGCCACAGTTCCAGGTCCATTTCGGTGGTCACGTTATTGGGAAGCCCGCGGAGGACAATCTGCAGGTCATCCCACCGGTCGCCGCCCAGCAGTTTTCCGGCCAGTCCCAGCGCGGCGAAGCCCAGTGCCGGGAGGGGCAGGATGGACGGCACCACCGAAAAGAGTCGGGTGTCCAGCAGGTGTTCGGCATGGTCGAGCCGCTGCAGCGCAGTGGCACTGGAGGGCGCCTGAAGGGAGCTGCTGAACTCACGCGCCTGCCGGTTGGCCCGCCGGAGCGCAGCGGCCGGCCGAAAGACTGCCTGGAGAAGCCTCTCGGGCACCCGGGCGCGGACCGCGACGGGCACCACGTGGCGCAGGAGACCCAGCGGAGTCCGCCGGGTCAGGGAAAACCGCGGGTCTTCGAAGACCTTCCGCAGCACGGTGGCCGAACGCGCTTCCATCACATCAAAAACGCGGGGAATGATTTTCCTGCCGGTGGTGCTGCGAGCAACAGTAGTCAGGTCGAAGTAAATCCGCTGGCCGGCTTCTGCGTAGGGCGGCGGTCCATGGTGTGGCCTGGGCACATCGAAATGAGCCGCGTGTGCCACGGACGAGGCGATCAGCCGGAAAGCGGCCAGGCCCATCGGCGTGATGGGGCGGGTCAGGCCCTGGGCGAGGCTGAAGCAGAGGTACACGCGGGTCCCGGCCGTCGCTGCACTGGCCGCGGCGCCGTCCGCTGCCCGCTGGGGCACCGGGAACAGGGTGGTGATGGGCCGCGACTGGGTCAGCCACAGGCGTCCGCCGCCGTCAATGGCCCATTCGATGTCCTGCGGTGCGCCGAAGTGCTGCTCCACGCGAAGACCAAGGGCGGCAAGTTCTGCTGCCTGCCGGTCCGTCAGGCATGCAGTTGCACCACCGTTGCTGACCGCCACCGTGCGGGTACCGCCGCCGGAGAGCGGCCGGATGGCGATGCGTTTGTCCCCAAGGCGCCGCTCCAGGACCCGCCCCGCCACTGGGTCAACCACAAAATGGTCCGGGTTCACGGCTCCTGACACAACAGCCTCCCCCAGGCCGGGGCTCGCATCGATAACAGCCTCCCGCCGGCGGCCGGTCAGCGGATTCGCCGTGAACAGCACCCCGGCGGCCGTTGCGTCCACCATGCGTTGGACCACCACGGCGAGGGCCACCGCTGCGGGGTCGATCCCCCGGGTGGCCCGGTAGCTGACCGCCCGGTCAGTCCACAGCGAAGCCCAGCAGTCGCGCACCGCCTCCACCACGGCGGCAGCACCCACCACGTTCAGGTACGTGTCCTGCTGCCCGGCGAAGCTCGCGGAGGGAAGGTCTTCGGCAGTGGCCGAGGACCGCACCGCTACCGGCACGTCGTTCCCCAGCGCCTCGTACGCGGCCGTAATTGCGGCTGCGATGTCCGGCGGGACCGGAGCTGCCCGGATGACATCACGTGCCCGGCCGGCCAGCGCAGCCAAGGCGGAGAGGTCGGCGTCGTTGGTGGTTTTGAGGGTCTGATGGACCTCGGCGAGCTCGCCTGCCCCTCCCCCTTCGTTACCCGCGGTGCCTTGGCGGTAGGCCGCTGTCGTCAGGCAGAAGCCGTCAGGCACCGGCAGTCCGGCGGCCAACAGCTCCCCCAGGTTGGCGGCTTTGCCCCCGACGACGGGCACCATCGCAGCCGTGACAGCCCCCAGCCCGAGGATGGGGTGCCCGGGAACGGGGGTCCCGCCGCCGCCAGCCATTTTTCTGCGTGCTTCTTCGAAGGCCGGCAGTCAGGCTGCGCCGAGGACCGGGCCGAACTTCACCCTGTCTGCCAGCCGCGGATCATCCCGGTCCGGCACCACCATGACGGGTCCCTTGGTGTGGTGCAGGACCCCGTCCGACGTGGAACCCAGCAGCATGCCGGTGAACCCGCCCCGGCCGCGGGTGCCCACCACCACGAGTTCAGCGTGCCGGCTGGCGTCCACCAGGACATCAATGGCCGAGCCGTCCTTCACGTCCGACTCCACCGTAAGGTTCGGGTAGTGGCTCTTCAGCCAGGCTTTCCCGGCTTCGAGCTGTTCACGGATATCGGCAAACATGGCCTGCCGGTCCATGGGGGCCGGCACCCAGGCCAGCGAGCCGCTGAACTGCGGCACTGCACAGATCACGCGCAGGGTTGCCCCGAGCCGTTCGGCCTGGTCTGCGGCTTCCAGCACAGCCACCCGAGCCTGTTCGGACCCGTCCACGCCGACCACCACAACGTTCTCAACCCGCTTGTGCCCCTCCTGGGCCTGCTCGGCCCGGACGCGCTTGTCCTCGGTGGTTTCGCCCAGCCGGTCCGAACAGACCAGGGGCACGGTGACCGTGGGGCACTTGGCGTGGGCGGGAAGTGCGCTGCTCACCGAGCCCAGCAGGCGGCCCACAAATCCGCCGCGGCCGCGCGTGCCGAACACCAGCAGTTCCGCCGTTTCCGACATCTCCAGGAGCACCCCCGACGCGTCACCGTTTTCCACGGAGGCCTCGACGTCGATGTTGTAGCCGGCAACCTTATCCATCGCCTGCTGGATGATGGCTTCCGCGCCCTCGCGGATCACCGAATCATCCACTGTGGCATAACCTCCGTCCAGCCCGGACGCAGCGAAAATGGGCACTGAATACGCGGTGACAATGTGCAGGGGCCGACGGCGGCGTTCGGCTTCCCGGGCTGCCCAGACCAGGGCGCACTGGCCATGGTCGGAGCCGTCTACGCCAACAACGATTCCCTCGGGAGCGGCCGAACTGGCCGCATTGCTCCGTTCCGGGTCCGGTTGCATCTCATGTGCGTCCATCGGGCCGCCTCCTCGCGGTACTGCCTCATATTCCGGCTGATCTTCCGGCCATTCTGCCAGAAGCGGAGCGCTCCGCCAGCACCGACCGCCGGGACATTACCGCTGGTCAGGAACACACTGCTTCCGTTTATCACTATTCTCGGTCCGCGGACACTTAGCAAGGGCGCCGGGGCCGCCTGCGGACGGTTATCCACAGCCCATGGCAACCGGTTCGGCAACCGTATCCATCGTTAAGGAGAATGTTTCCAAATGGGCTATCCACGGACACCAATCTTCTGTAGTCTTCGAGGCACTGCCGGTCCGTTGATGCCCTCCGCAAGGATGCATCACGGGCCGCTGTTGCGGCCGGACTTTGGGGGTTACGGAAACGCATGCGGGCAAAGGTGCCTGTATCAACCGAACGCCTTCAAGGAGGAGAACTGTAGTGTCAACCATGCCTGTGACTGGCGGGACCGAGCGGACCACCACGGTGATCATCGGCACAGGACTTTCCGGGCTCGCCGTCGGCGCAGAACTGCGGCGGCGGGGCGTGGACGCCATCGTGGTGGACGGACTGGATATCCTCGGCGCCGGGCAACCGGCCAATACCACTTCACTGCAACGCTGCGACGCAGCAGATTCCGAATCCCTCCGGGAACGCAACGAAATCCTCCGGCACCTGCGCAACTATGCCGCCAGCCATCACATGGATGTCCGCAACACCACGCGGGCCGTCCAGCTCACCATGGTGGGCGGCGCGCCCGGCACCCCCGGCACGGCAGACGCGTCCGCAGCGGAGCCGCCGTCCAGCCAGTGGGAAGTCCACACCCCCAACGGCATCCTGTTGGCGGACCACATCGTGCTGACCCGCTGTGCACACAGCCAACTGCGCCGCATGCTCAGCGACTTCGGCATCGCGGTGGGCCGCAACCTGGTGGCAGCCATGCGGACCATTGGCATCTACCTCGTGGGCGTGGGCGACCTGATTACGCCCTCGCCGAAGGAAGTGCTGCGGCAGGCAAAAACCGTGGGCCAGGCCATCTCATCCAAGGTATACCCGGAGGACGGCCGGGACATCCTGGCGGGAAGTTTCGCCGTTTAGGGCTGCTCCGCACCAGGGACTCCTACGCTTAGGACTCCTCGGTGCCCTCGTCGTCGCTGCCGGACGTAAGCCGGCGCCTGGCCAGGACACCGATAGCCACGAGCAGACCCAGTGCCACGGCGACGAAAATTACCAGGCTCCATGGAAACGGTTCTGACGCGTCAACTGCTGGTGCCGGCGCCTCCGTGATTCCCGGCTGGGCGGTGCCCATCCCGGGAACGGCTGCAGCCGCCGCCGAGCTCGGACCGGCTGTTGTAACGGCCGACGGCGATCCCCCCTCAGCGGCGGCCGTTGCCGTGAAGCCGAACGTCCCCTCAATGGGATGGGAATCCGAGCTGACCACCCGCCAGGCAACGGTGTAGGCCCCTGCCGGAGCGCCGGCCTTCAGCTTCTGCGAAGCGACGTTATCGACAATCTCGACCGCACCGTCAGCCCACTCGGCGCCGGCGGAGTCCTTCACCGAAAACTGTGCGCCGATCCCCAGCGGATTTTTGTTGAACGTGACGGAGACCTGCTCCGGCGGTGCTTCGAGGGTGGCGCCCTGCGCAGGGCTGCTTGACTCGGCGACATCGTGTGCCAATGCCGGGGCGGAGAACCCCAGCAAAGCGACGGCGAAAACGAAGGTCCCGAGCAAGACGCTCAGCAACTGGCGGCGGATGGATCGCATGGGTGGACTGCTCCCTTGGAAGATGGCTTCCGTCAAGCCTAGCCCGCTTAATCGTCCGCCTGGCCGTCGACGTAGAGGGCGAGGTGCTTGCCGGTGAGCGTGGACTTCGCGGCCACCAGCTCGGCGGGAGTGCCCTCGAACACCACCTTGCCGCCCTCGTGCCCTGCGCCGGGACCGAGGTCGATGATCCAGTCAGCGTGCGCCATGACCGCCTGGTGGTGCTCAATGACGAGCACCGATTTGCCGGCGTCCACCAGACGGTCCAGGAGGCCCAGCAGATTCGCGACGTCTGCCAAGTGCAGGCCTGTGGTCGGCTCGTCCAGGACGTAGACGTCGCCCTTCTCCGCCATCTGGGTTGCCAGCTTGACGCGCTGCCGCTCGCCGCCGGACAGTGTGGTGAGTGGCTGGCCGAGCGTCAGGTACCCGAGGCCGACGTCCACGAGCCGGGCCAGGATCTTATGGGCGGCGGGGGTCCGGGCCTCCCCTTCGCTGAAGAACACCTCAGCCTCCGTCATGGACATGGACAGCACCTCGGCGATGTTGCGGCCGCCCAGGGTGTATTCAAGGACCGAAGCCTGGAAGCGGCGGCCCTCGCAGTCCTCGCACGTGGACTCGACGGTGGCCATCACGCCCAGTTCGGTGAAGATGACGCCCGCGCCGTTGCAGGTGGGGCAGGCGCCTTCGGAGTTGGAGCTGAACAAGGCCGGCTTCACGCCGTTTGCTTTGGCAAACGCCTTACGGATCGGCTCGAGCAGGCCCGTGTAGGTTGCCGGGTTACTACGGCGCGAACCCTTGATGGCGCCCTGGTCAACCACCACCACGCCGTCGCGGCCGGCCACCGAGCCGTGGATGAGCGAACTCTTGCCCGAACCCGCGACGCCCGTGACGACGCAGACCACGCCCAGCGGAACGTCAACGTCGACGTCCTGGAGGTTGTGGGTGGAGGCCCCGCGCACCTCGAGCGCACCCGAAGGTTTACGTACTGATTGTTTGAGCGCGGCGCGGTCATCCAGGTGGCGTCCGGTGATGGTGTCGCTGGCCCGCAGGCCCTCGACGCTGCCCTCGAAGCAGACATTGCCGCCCTCGGTGCCGGCGCCCGGGCCAAGGTCAACTACGTGATCTGCGATGGCGATGGTCTCGGGCTTGTGCTCAACAACCAGCACGGTGTTGCCCTTGTCGCGCAGCTGCCGCAGCAACTGGTTCATCCGCTCGATGTCGTGCGGGTGCAGGCCGATCGTTGGCTCGTCGAAGACGTAGGTGACGTCCGTGAGGGACGAACCCAGGTGCCGGATCATCTTGGTGCGCTGGGCCTCGCCGCCGGAAAGCGTGCCGGCCGGCCGGTCCAGGGAAAGGTAGCCCAGCCCGATCTCGGCAAACGAATCGAGCAGGTGTTGCAGGCCTTGGAGGAGGGGTGCCACCGACGGCTCCTTCAGGTCCCGGACCCAGCCGGCGAGATCGCTGATCTGCATTTTGCAGAGGTCGGCGATGTTTTTGCCCAGGATCTTTGAGGACCTGGCCTCAGCGCTGAGCCTCGTGCCTTCGCACTCGGGGCAGGCCTGGAAGGTAATGGCACGCTCAACGAAAGCCCGGATATGGGGCTGCATGGCGTCCACGTCCTTGGAGAGGATGGACTTCTGGATCTTCGGGATCAGGCCCTCGTAGGTGAGGTTAATGCCCTCCACCTTGATCTTGGTGGGTTCCTTGTACAGGAGATCGTGCATTTCCTTCTTGGTGTACTTCGCGATGGGCTTGTCCATGATGAAGCCGGCCCCGCTGAAAATACGGCCGTACCAGCCGTCCATGCTGTAACCCGGAACCGTCAGGGCGCCCTCGGCCAGGGATTTCGTCTCGTCGTACAGCGCGGTGAGATCGAAGTCGGAGACCGAGCCCATGCCCTCGCAGCGCGGGCACATGCCGCCGAGGTAGACGGCGTTCTGCACCACGCTCTTTTCCACCCGGCCGCCGCTCTTTTCGGTGCTCATCACACCGCTGGCTTTGCGCGTGGGGACGTTGAAGGAAAATGCAGTGGGCGGGCCCACCTGCGGGTTTCCCAGCCGGCTGAAAAGGATCCGGAGCATGGCGTTGGCGTCCGTGGCGGTCCCCACCGTGGAGCGGGGGTTGGCGCCCATGCGCTCCTGGTCAACGATGATCGCCGTGGTCAGCCCCTCAAGGCGGTCCACATCGGGGCGGGCGAGGTTCGGCATGAACCCCTGCACAAAGGCGCTGTAGGTCTCGTTGATCATCCGCTGCGACTCGGCCGCGATGGTGGCAAACACGAGGGAACTCTTGCCCGATCCGGACACACCGGTGAACACCGTGAGCCGCCGCTTGGGAATGTCGACGCTGATGTCCTTGAGGTTGTTCTCCCGGGCGCCCTGCACACTGATCAGGTCATGGCTGTCGGCCACGTGCGCCGCGGTGAGCCGCTCGTCTGTGGTGGTGGCAGTGGTCATCATGTCTCCATCGTTTACACGCGCGTTGTGAAGTTCCTGACAGTCATTCTAGGCTCGGCCCGTTAGCACGTGACTGCGCGTAGAGTCAGGCTGTGACCGGGCCCACTCTGTCCCGGTTCCAGGCCCGATGCCCTTTAGGATTCAAGTATCCCCACAACACTTTCCCCGGAGGACTAATGCTTAAGCAAGGCTCTGCCCTGGACCGGTACTTCATGATTTCCGCGCGAGGGTCCAACCTTTCCCGCGAGATCCGCGGCGGCTTTGCCACGTTCTTCGCCATGAGCTACATCGTGGTGCTGAACCCGCTGATTCTCGGCGGACCCGATTCCTCCGGGGCCACCCTCGGTTTCCCTGCCGTTGCGGCTGCCACCGCCTTCATAGCGGGCATCCTCACCATCCTGATGGGGGCCTGGGCTAAGCACCCCTTCGCATTGGCCACCGGATTGGGCGTCAACGCCTTCGCCGCCGTCACCGTGGCCACCAACCCGGGCCTGACCTGGCCGGACATGATGGGCCTCATCATGCTCTCCGGCGTCACCATGCTGATCCTGGTGCTGACCGGGTTCCGCACCGCGGTGTTCAAGGCCGTCCCGGACGGGCTGAAGACGGCAATCGTGGTCGGCATCGGCCTGTTCATTGCCCTGATCGGGCTGGTAAACGCCGGCTTCGTGCGCCGTATCCCCGATGTCGCCGGCACCACCGTTCCGGTCGGCTTGGGCTTCGACGGCAAGCTCCTGGGCTGGCCCACTCTCGTGTTCGTCTTCGGCCTGATCCTCACCATTGCCCTGGTGGTCCGCAAGGTCAAGGGCGCCATCCTGATCGGCATCATCACGTCGACCGTCCTGTCCGTGATCCTGGAAGTCAGCCTCCACATCGGCCCCAGCATTCAGCCGGGTAAGCCTTTCAACCCCCAGGGCTGGTCACTGGTGGCACCCAAGTTCACCGGATGGGCCGCCCCGGACCTGTCCCTGATCGGCAAGGCCAACCCTTTCGGCGCCTTTGAGCGCCTTGGCGTCGTGGCCGCTGCCCTCCTTGCCTTCGTGATCCTGCTGAGCATTTTCTTTGACGCCATGGGCACGATGGTGGGCCTGGCCACGGAGGCCGGCACCATCGATAAGGACGGCAACATCCCCAACGTGGACCGGGTACTCCAGATTGACGCCCTGGGTGCTATCGCGGGCGGCGGCGCCTCCGTATCCTCCAACCAGATCTTCGTCGAATCCGGCGCCGGCATCGGCGAGGGCGCCCGGACGGGCCTCGCCTCGATCGTCACCGGACTGCTGTTGCTGGTGGCCATGTTCTTCACCCCGCTGATCAACCTCGTCCCGTTCGAAGCCGTGGCTCCCGCCCTGGTGGTGGTCGGGTTCATGATGGTCTCCCAGGTGGGCAAGATCGACTGGCAGGACTGGGGAATCGCCATCCCGGCGTTCCTGACCTTCACCCTGATGCCGTTCACCTACTCGATCGCCAACGGCCTGGGTGCCGGGTTCATTGCGTTCGTCATCATCCGAACAGTCCAGGGCCGGGTCAAGGAAGTCCACCCGCTCATGTGGGCCGTGGCGGCCGCCTTCCTGCTGTTCTTCGCCGTGGGACCCATCGAGGCCGCCCTGGGCATGAAGTAGGTTTCCGGGATTCCGGACAGGACCACGACGGCGCTGCTGGTTTTCCGGGCCGGGCTGCGGTGAGCTAGGGGCATGGTTTCTCCCGCGCTCTCCGTTGATGTCCCGCCGCAGCCCTGGACCGGGAGGTTCGACGGCGACGGCACCGAACACCGCCGCTGGTGGCAGGCGGTTTCGCCGTATGCGCCCGGAGACGTCCCCGGCGCTGACCTGCCCGTCAACTCTGGCCCCGCTTCTGCCGTGATCCTGGGCTTCGCCAGCGATGAAGGCGTCCGCCGCAACAAGGGCCGCACCGGAGCGGCAGCAGCCCCCGCAGCCATAAGGGCTGCGCTTGGTCCGCTCGCGTTCCACCTTGGCCGCAGCGTGTCCGACGCCGGCGACATCGTGGTTGCGGACGGCTCCCTCGAGGCTGGCCAGACCCGGGCCGGGGAGGCTGTTGCGTCCATGCTCGACGCCGGCAGGCTCACCGTGGTGCTGGGCGGGGGACACGAAACCGCCTACGCCAGCTATCTGGGGGTGGCAGCGTCCGAGGCGGTCAAAGGCGGCCGGCGGTTGGGAATCCTGAACCTGGACGCGCACTTCGACCTCCGCGCTGAACCTGTTCCCAGTTCCGGAACGCCGTTCCTCCAGATGGCCCACGCGGAAGCCGCCGCGGGGCGCGAATTCCGGTACGCCGTCGTCGGAATTTCGGAGCCGAACAACACCCGGGCGCTCTTTGCCACAGCCGAACAGCTGGGCGTTCAATTCTTGCCGGATGAGGACTGCACGGGCGCACGGGCGCACGATTTCGTTGCGCAGTTCCTGGACAGCGTTGACGTGCTGTACCTGACCATCGACCTTGACGTCCTGCCGGCGTCAGTTGCCCCCGGCGTGAGCGCGCCCGCCGCCTACGGCGTTCCGCTGCCCGTAGTCAGCGCCGTCTGCCGCCAGGTGGCCGAAAGCGGCAAGCTCCTGCACGTGGACGTGGCGGAACTGAACCCCGCGTTCGACATCGACAGCCGCACCGCCAAGGTTGCGGCCCGGCTGGTGAATACGCTGCTTCGCTGAGCGAAGCGGCCGGGCTCTGTCCGGCTAAGCCTTCAGCACGTAGCGCCGCTCGGGCCGGCCCACGCCGTACTTCAGCCGGACCGCCAGCACCCCTTCATCGTTCAGGTACTCAAGGTACCGGCGGGCGCTCACCCGGGACGTGCCCAACTGCACAGCCGGCGCTTCGGGCTCCCAGTCCTGCCGCTCATCCTGGGCGTCATTCTGGGCCCGCGGCTCGAAAAGCAGCTTCGCCAGACGCTGCAGCTGAGCGCCGGCGACCCTGCCGGGCTCTGGGGCGAGCCGATCGCCGTCGGAATCTTCATCATTGTGGCGCTCATCCTGCTATGGCCATTGGTGCTCAGACTGATCCGCCGGAGCCGTCCGGCAGCCATGCCTGCGCTGCTGCCGGCGAACTTGGACGCCTCCGAACCGACCGACGCCGCCGCCGCCGCCCACAGCGTCTCCCGCGGGTCCGGGCATACAGAGAAGAAGGAGCAATCATGATGATCGTCGTGGGATACGTCCCCACCCCTGAGGGCGAAGCAGCGCTGACGCAGGCCATCGCGGAGGCCAGGAAATGGAGCGCGACCCTGCTGGTCATCAATTCCTCCAAGGGCGATGCCCTGGTGGATAACCGGTACGCGCAGGAAAACGAGATGCAGGGCATCGAAGAACGCCTGACGTCGCACGGGATCGACTACGTCATCAGGCAGCCCGTCCGCGGCCACGACGCAGCAGCAGAGGTCCTGGACGCGGCCGAGGAGCACAACGCGGAACTGATCGTGATCGGCCTGCGGCGCCGTACCCCAGTGGGCAAACTGATCATGGGGAGCACGTCGCAGCGCATCCTGCTCGAAGCCGATTGTCCAGTCCTGGCGGTGAAGGCGCCCGCGGGCGGCTGAGAGCCGGCAACTGCCAGCCGCTAGGCGCAGCTTCCAGCCACGAAGCTCCAGCTCCAGCTCCAGCTCCACCTCCACCTCCACCTCCACCTCCACCTCCAGGCCGAAGCTTGTTCGAGAATCCGCACCATCCAAGCGGGGTCCTGCGAACAAGCTTCGGTTTTTTGGCGCCCAGCCGCTTCAGATAGCAGTCATCTGACATCTCCGGATCAGCCCGGTATACTTGAAGGTATGACTACAGCAATATTGGAACGCCCCCTGACCGCCGTTGCGGCCAACGAGGCCTCAGACACCCGGTCCCTCGACCTGCAGTTTGCCACTGCCGAGGAGATGCACGAAGGACTGGACAACGCTGTTGCCACCCTGATCGACACTGCCAAGGACTCAGCCTGTGGCATCCTTGTGACCCGGCTGCGCCCCGGACGCTTTACTGTTGCACTGGACGAGTCAGTCCCGTTCGGCCAGACGTACGAAGCTATCGCGGCCTAACTCAACCCCCCACTGACAAAAAAGTCCCCGCCTCCCGATTAGACCGGGCGGCAGGGACTTTTTTGCGTTCAGGGTCAGCTTCGCCGAACCTGCACGCCGTCGGATTTCAGGAAGAGTTGCTCCTCTGACGGCCCGGCCGGCACGAGCCACAACACATTCCCGCTCTGAGATACTTCCTCAACCTCGCCCGCCGCAATGACATGAGCGTGCTTGATGATCTCAACCTGGTCCCCGGCCCGGAATGTTCCCCAGTCCGAGACGATGGTCGAATGTGCGTTGCGTCTCGACAGGACGGCCCCACGTGCTTTCATTTGAACTTCTACCCCTTTGTATACGTTCCGTCACAGCTTCGTTGATGTGACTTTTATTACATCTTCAGTTCTACTACAGTTCCCGGACCGGAAATGTGCGTGTTGCACCATATTTCAGCATTGGACCGGAAAGTCAGCTGAGACCGAAGAATATTCCTGCTTAGGCAAGAACTCCAGCCGCAGATTCGGCAGCCGCAATGAAGTCCCCGGACGCCACCAGACGGTCAGCGGTTTCCAGTTCCGGCGAGAGGAACCGGTCGGTGCCTGGGCCCTCAACGTGCTCGCGCAGGACACCGATAACGGCAGTACCGGCCGGGCCGGGAAGGAGCTCGCCACCGGACAGCTGGGTGCGGATATCGATGGCGCGTGCGCTGGTGACCAGCTCGATTGCCAGGACCCGGCGGAGGTTCTCCACGGCCTTGCGCAGCTTGCGCGCGGCGTGCCAGCCCATGGAAACATGATCCTCCTGCATCGCTGAGCTCGGAATCGAGTCCACCGACGCCGGGACGGCCAACCGCTTGTTGTCAGATACCAGCCCCGCCTGCGTGTACTGCGCGATCATCAGGCCGGAATCAACACCCGGATCCGCAGCCAGGAAGGCCGGCAGCCCGTGGGACCGGGCGGGATCCAGCATGCGGTCCGTGCGGCGCTCGGCGATGGAACTCAGGTCCGCCACGGCAATGGCAAGGAAGTCGAGCACGTAGGCCACCGGGGCACCGTGGAAATTGCCATTGGAGCTGACACGCCCGTCAGGCAGGACCACCGGATTGTCGATGGCGGCGGCGAGTTCGCGGGACGCCACCAGCGCGGCGTAGTCCACGGTGTCCCGGACAGCGCCGGCCACCTGGGGCGCACAGCGGAGCGAGTAAGCATCCTGGACTTTCGAGTCCCCGACGCGGTGCGAGGCCACGATGGGCGACCCGGAAAGCACCCGCAGCATGTTGTCCGCACTCGCAGCCTGGCCGGGGTGCGGGCGCAGGGCCGCGTGCAGCTCCGGCAGGAACACCTGGTCTGTACCCAGCAGCGCCTCGACGCTCATCGCGGCGGTAATGTCCGCCGTCGTCAGCAGTTTGCGGATGTCCGCGATGGCCATCAGGAGCATGCCGAGCATGCCCTCAGTGCCGTTGACCAGCGCCAGTCCTTCCTTTTCGGCGAGGGTCACCGGCTCAATGCCGTGTTCGGCGAGCAGTACTGCGACAGGCTGTTCGCCGCGCCCGCCGTACGTCACGCCGTCGGGTCCTACCGCCTCGCCCTCGCCCATCAGCACCAGCGCGCAGTGGGACAGCGGCGCCAGATCGCCTGAACAGCCGAGCGAACCGAATTCGCGGACCACGGGCGTGATGCCGGCGTTGAGTACGTCCACCATGGTCTGGAGCACCACGGGGCGGACGCCGGTGCGGCCGGAGGCGAGGGTCTTGGCGCGCAGGAACATGATGCCACGCACCACCTCGCGCTCGACGGCGGGGCCCATGCCGGCGGCGTGGCTGCGGATCAGGGACTTCTGCAGCTGGGTGCGCAGCTCGTTCGGGATGTGTCGGTTTGCCAACGCGCCGAAGCCGGTGGAGATGCCGTAGGCGGGCGTCTCACTGTTGGCCAGGCCGTCGATGTGGGCGCGGACTTTGGCGACGTTCTCGAGGGCATCCCGGGCGATGGTCACCTGCGCATTGTGGCGGGCGACGGCGACGACATCCTCTGGCGTGACGCCGCTGGAGCCGAGGGTGACGGTGAGCGGTTCGTGGGTTGGGGCGTTGGCTGTAATGGTCATGATTCCTGCTTCTTTTCTCATCGACTGCTCCGTAACTGCCCTTTTGGTGGCTCAAAACGGCAGTTACGGAGCAACCGATGTGGGGTTAGGCCTTGGTTACGGGGTTTCGTTCATCGGGATGCGGACGCCGCGTTCCTTGGCGACCTCCAGTGCGCGGTCGTAGCCGGCGTCGGCGTGGCGGATGACGCCCATGCCGGGGTCGTTGGTGAGGAGGCGTTCGAGCTTCTCCGCAGCCAGGTCGGTGCCGTCGGCGACGGAAACCTGGCCGGCGTGGATGGACCGGCCGATACCAACGCCGCCGCCGTGGTGCAGTGACACCCAGGTGGCGCCGGATGCGGTGTTGAGCAGGGCATTCAGCATGGGCCAGTCGGCGATCGCGTCGGAGCCGTCTGCCATGGCTTCGGTTTCGCGGTACGGGGAGGCGACGGAGCCGGAGTCGAGGTGGTCGCGGCCGATCACGATGGGGGCCTTTACTTTGCCTTCCTTGACGAGCTGGTTGAACAGGAGCCCTGCCTTGGCGCGTTCGCCGTATCCCAGCCAGCAGATGCGGGCGGGCAGGCCTTCGAACTCGACGCGTTCCTGTGCTGCGTCAATCCAGCGGTGCAGGTGTTTGTTCTCCGGGAACAGTTCCTTGATGGCCTCATCGGTGACGCGGATATCTTCGGGATCGCCGGAGAGTGCCACCCAGCGGAACGGGCCGAGGCCCTCGCAGAACAGCGGGCGGATGTAGGCCGGGACGAATCCGGGGAATTCGAAGGCCCGGTTGTAGCCGCCCTTGCGGGCCTCATCCCGGATGGAGTTGCCGTAGTCAAAGACCTCGGCGCCGGCATCCTGGAACTCGACCATGGCCTGAACGTGCTTGGCCATGGAGGCCTGCGCCTTCTTGGTGAAGCCTTCCGGGTCGACCTCGGCTTCGCGGTGCCATTCCCCTACCGAGATGCCTTCGGGCAGGTAGGACAGGGGATCGTGGGCGGAGGTCTGGTCCGTGACGATGTCCACCGTCAGCTCGCTGGCCTTGTGGCGGCGAAGGATCTCCGGGAAGACTTCGGCAGCGTTCCCGACGTACCCTACGGACCAGCCGCGGCGCTCCTGCTTTGCCTTGAGCACCTTGGCGATGGCGGCGTCGAGATCGGTTTCCACCTCATCGAGGTAGCGCTTGCCGGCGCGGCGGCGCAGGTGGTTTTCATCGACGTCGACGATCAGGCAGGCGCCGTCGTTCAGCGTGACGGCGAGCGGCTGGGCGCCGCCCATGCCGCCGCAGCCGCCGGTCAGGGTGAGCGTGCCGGCAAGCGTGCCATCCTCGTCTCCGGTGAGCTTGCGGGCGATCGCGGCGAAGGTTTCGAAGGTGCCCTGCAGGATGCCCTGGGTGCCAATGTAGATCCAGGACCCGGCGGTCATCTGGCCGTACATCATCAGGCCCTCGGCCTCGAGCCGGCGGAATTCGGGCCAGTTGGCCCAGTCGCCGACGAGGTTGGAGTTGGCAAGCAGGACGCGCGGCGCCCATTCGTTGGTGCGGAAAACCCCCACCGGCTTGCCCGACTGGACCAAGAGGGTCTCGTCCTTTTCCATGGTTTCCAGGGTGCGGGTGATGGCGTCGAACGCGGCCCAGCTGCGGACGGCCCGGCCGGTGCCGCCGTAGACCACCAGGTCATCCGGGCGTTCAGCGACCTCCGGGTCCAGGTTGTTCATGAGCATGCGCAGCGGGGCTTCCGTCTGCCAGCTCTTGGCTGTGAGCTTGGTGCCGCGGGCAGCTTTGACCGGGCGGGCACCGGTGGTGAAATCGGCGGGTGCCATGGGGGCTCCTTCTCGTTGTGATGCTTTAGGGAAGAGGTTCTGTATCTACTAAAGCCCCTTTGGGAGCGGTCAAACAGGGCCCTGGAAGGGGTGGTGTCCGGGATTCCAGACGAACCGCTGCCCCAACTAAGTAGCAGCAGATGTCGTATTGGGCGCTCAAAGAGACATCTGCTGCTATCCAGTTGGGTGAGGGTTTACTTGCCCGGCCGGCCGTGAATTCGGACCGAGAGTTCGTCCGCCACCTTCTGCACCCGGGCGGCCAGCGCGGGCCACTGGTCGGCCGGCAACTTGTCCTCCAGGAACGTCACAGCCACGGCCGCGGTAGGCCACCCAACGTGATCTGTGACGGCGGCCGCGATGGAACCGAAGCCTGGCGTCACTTCGCCATGTTCGGTGGCGTAGCCGCGCTGCCGGACCTGGTCCAAGTGGGAGGACAGTGCTGAATACTTCATGATGGCGCCCGCCACCTCATGCCGCGCGGTGAAGGCTGCGGCGTTCGGATAGAGTGCGCGCACCTGCGACTTCGGCAGTGCCGCGAGGATGGCGCGCCCGCTGGCGGTGAGGTGGCTGGGAAGACGGACACCGACGTCTGTCACCAGCGACGGGCGGTTCTTGGCCCGCTCCTCCACGATGTACAGCACGTCACGACCATGGAGCACCGCCAGGTGGGCGCTCTCCCCGATCACGTCCACCAACGAGGCCAGCAGCGGCCGGCCCAAGCGTGAGAGCGGCTCCTGCCGCGAATACGCCGAGCTCAGTTCGAAGGCACTGATGCCCAGCCCGTACCGCTGCTCCTCGTGCAGATGGAGGACAAACCCACTCGCCTCCATCACACCCAAGAGGTGGTAAACGCTGGAACGCGGCAGTCCCAGCGATGTGGCGATGCTCGACGCCGCCATGGGACCACGTTTCGATGCCAACAGCTTGAGGATGCGAAGGGTGTTCTCGGCAGCGGGGACTTTGGACGTCACCTTTGCCCCTGTATCTGCCACCGCATTTCTCCCATGTGTCGCCGTCGTCGTCGCCCGCTGTCCGGGATACCGTACTTAAGCTTGCGACACCCGCCGGGAATCCATGCGGCATCGGACATGGTCAGTGTCCGGTATACCAGACTATGCGCTACTGGGCCTGACTAATCGGACTCGCTGGAATCCCAAGTCCAAGGAGGAGCTTGGAACAGTTCGGTAGAGTCCCGCTATGGACGAAAAAGACACGCTGCACCATTATCTGCGCGTCCGGCGGGACAACCTCCTCGGTCACGCGGACATCCTGCGCGAACTCATCGACGGCACCGCCGGCCAACGCGCAGCGGACCCCAACCTCACCGTGCGCAGCCCCGAAGAGTGGCGCGCGCACCGTGCCGCCATCGAAGCTGCGGCGAGGAAAGCATGAGCACCCACGACGTTCCCGCGCAGATCGGGGATCTGCCCCCGATTGGCAGGCCTGCCAACAGTGCCCTCCTCCGTGCGGGCATCACTTCCTTGGCCGAAGTGGCCAAGCTGGGCCGCAGGGAATTGCTTGCCATGCACGGCGTCGGCCCGAAGGCCCTGCGGATTCTCGAAGCGGCCACCACGGAGCGCAGTCTCACCTTCGCGCCCTGAGGTCGGGTCCCTGCCTATTGACTGAGCGCATCCCTGCCGTGAGGCGTGACACCCAGCCCGGGTGGGACTCGTCATCAACTGGGTCTTCGGGTGGGGCGCCTCCATCCTGGGCAGCGGCAGACCGTTGGTAGGCGTGCGTTTGATCTGCGCGTCCGTGGACTGTCGGTTCCGTGGCAGTCCACTCCTGGCTCGTCGCTTCCTTGAGTACCCGTCCGTGGTCTGCCGATTCCTGGTCTCTCCCGATACCCGCGGTGGATCCCGGCGGCTCTTTCAGTTGCTGCGGCCAGTGGGGTGGTTCCCAGTCGGGGTGTTCGCTGGTGTAGTGGCGGCCGGACGGTGAGATCCAGCCCGGTGGTTTGTCCTGGGTGGCTTCTGCGGGTGTCCAAGGCGTGGTGTGTTTGAGCCGGTGGTGCTTGCGGCATGGTTGGCCGAGGTTGGAGATTCCGGTGGTGCCGCCTTTGGCCCATGCAAGGACGTGGTCCGCTTCGTTGTCCAGGGACTGGTTGGAACAGCCGGGGAAGGGGCATTTGCCGCCCCGTAGGCGGAGCCATTGGCGCATGGCGGTGGGGATCCGGTAACTCGACCTCCCGATCTCCAGGGGTGCCCCGTCGCGGGGGTCGGTCAGGACGCGGTGGAAGGACTCCGCACCATCGGCAACGAGCGTACGGGCCATCGATGGCGGGATGGGACCGTACCCGTCCAACATGGCGGGCTCGTCGGTCAGGCCCATGAGTGCGAACACCGGCACGGTGATCAGGACCTGGGCTTTCGGGGACGGGACCAGGCCGGCTTGTCCGCCGAGGAGCCAGGCCGCTGCGGTGTCGGCGCGGAGTTGGGTGAGGGTCCTGGACTCGGTGGGGCCCTGCAGTGCCCGGGCCGCGGTGGTGGTCCGCTCCCAGATCCCGGCCGCCGTGTCCGCGGGCAGGTAGGCCGAAAGCCAGGCCATCCCGTCCCGGTCGGGTGAGTACTCCAGGCGCCGGTCCACGGCGGACCGGGTGTGGCGTTTTTCGATGCTGTCCGGGTGGTGCCGTTCGCGCCAGGTGCGGGCTTTGGCCCGGAACCGGGACGGGACCATTTCACCGGCCGGGCCCCGTGCCGGGATAGGCGCGTCCGGGTCCAGGAAGTGCGCTTCCAGGGCTGCCGCACCGGCGTGATCGAGGTTGAGGGTTTCATCGACCACGATCCGGGCATGCTGCCACGAAATGGTTCCTGCCGCCAGGGCGGCCAGGGTCAAGGGCAGCGTGGTGGTGAGCCGGTGCGCCTCTCCAAGCAGCGCGCTGCCGGTGCGTTCGCTGACGGTCAGGACGCAGGCGACCTCTGCCACGGTGCTCATCTCCTGGGCGGTCTGCTCCTGCGGAGAGGTGACGGGGCCCGCGATCACCTGGGCAGCTTGGTCATAGCCGTTGGCAGCATGGACCTTCACAGCAGCGATCATGGCTTCCATCCCTGCGCTCCCGGACAGGACCGCCAGGCATATCTCAGCCTGCCAACGCACCGGATCCACATCCGCCACCGAAGAGCCAGCCGCTGGCGGCCCATCAGCCGGGCCGGCTGTCTGGCAATATGCCGGATCCACGGCCGTCCCGCGGAGCACCCCGGCCATCTGCAAAGCAGAGGCCGCGATGACCTCCAGAACCTCTGCAACTGCCGTGTTGTCCATACCCATATCATCCTGCGAGGCGCTGACAATCACGGCGCACCAGATGGCCTATGTGGATAACTTCCGGCCAAACTGGCAGGGCCATTAGACCCGGACAACCACCTTGCCGCGCACGTGCCCCTCATGCAGATACGCGATGGCGGCCGGGGCTTCCGCGAGAGGGTAGACCTTCTCCACGGCGGGTTTCACTCGGCCAGCCTCGAACAGGGCCGTGAGCGCTTCGAGGTCCTCGTGGTTTTCCTTGGCGATCAGCCCCTTGAACTTCTGGCCGGAGAAGAGGGAGGCCAGCGGCGCAACCATGGAGCGCTCAAAGCCGCCGGTAATTTTCCCGCCGCCTTCGCCCCCGACGATCACCAGCGTCCCCTGCGGCGCGAGCGCGCGCCTCAGGACGGACAGCGGCCGGTTGCCTGCGGTATCGATCATGACGTCATACAGAAGACCGCCGCGGGCAAAATCGTCCCGTGTGTAATCCAGGACGTAATCAGCACCGAGCGACCGGACCAGGTCCATTTTGCCAGTGCTGCATACACCGGTGACCTCTGCGCCGAAGTACTTGGCGATCTGCACGGCGAACGATCCCACTCCCCCGCCCGCGCCAATGACCAGCACTTTCTGACCGGCGCTGACCTGCCCGGCGTCGCGCACGGCCTGAAGTGCCGTGACAGCGGAGATGGGAGCAGCCGCCGTTTCCTCGAACGTCAGGTTCGCAGGTTTAAGGGCCAGCAGCGTCTCCTTCGCGCAAACGTACTCGGCGAAGGACCCTTCGCAGGTACCAAACACTTCATCGCCCGGCTGGAAGCGGGTCACTCCCTCGCCAACGGACTCGACGACGCCCGCCACCTCCCTGCCGCGAACCGGCACCTTGGGCTTCTTGAGCCCGAAACCGAAGAGACGGACCA
The DNA here is from genome assembly GCF_056398665.1 of Pseudarthrobacter sp. 01T43. Taxonomy (NCBI): domain Bacteria; kingdom Bacillati; phylum Actinomycetota; class Actinomycetes; order Micrococcales; family Micrococcaceae; genus Pseudarthrobacter; species Pseudarthrobacter sp. 01T43. The sequence goes on from NZ_JBFTPV010000001.1 coordinate 326,310, forward strand.
GATACGGCCGCCCGGTCATCAGGTGCCACACGCCCTGATCGACGCCGGCCGCCCTCACTTTGATGAGCACCTCGCCGCTGCCAGGGACCGGTTGGGGAATGTCCCGCAGCGCCAGCACGTCGGAATCTCCGTATATGTCCTGCACGATAGCTCTCATGATGCTTCTCCTTCATGGTGCGGGTACTGGAAAACGTCCTCGAGCTTCACGCTGAGGACATGGGCGATCTGGAAGGCCATTTCCAAGGACGGCGAATACCGGCCCTGTTCGATGGCAATGACGGTCTGGCGGGTGACACCCACCCGTTCGGCAAGTTCGGCCTGCGTCATCTCGGCGCGTTCGAACCGCAGGCGGCGGATCGAATTGGTGACGCGTGTTGGCTTCACCATGGCTGGAACCCCCGGCGGTATGCGACGATCTTGGCCACTGAACCCAGGATCGCGGATAGCACAAACGCCAGGTAGATAACGTTGGCGATCCAAAAGTGTTCCCATTCGGCCATCGCCATGAGCAGCGCGGCCACTCCCCCAACCACTAAAAAGGACTGGCCGATGTACTCACCGAACCGGTAGATCTCCCTGTCCCGCTGGTCCTTCTTTCCAGCGTCCCGGGGTGAGAACATGCCGATCAGCGTATGTAGCGCGATGGACGCCGCAATGGAAGCCCCGATAGTCCACAGGAGTGGCGCAACGTAGGGCACCTCAGCCAGGGCCGTAGTGCCGGCGAGGCCAAGAATGATCACCAGGTAGACGCCGTAGGACGAGACGGCCGCGGCCCCCAAGATCCAAGCACTTTTCTCTTCGAAGGACATTTCCGCTCCTGCCACGATCCAACCCAAAAGGTCCAGATGTAAAACAAAGCTGACATTTCTAATGTAAAGAAAGCGTTACATCGTGTCAATAGTTTTGGACACTGCGCATCAGCGGCTCCGAGCCAAACCCGCCCAGTCTGAGATCGAAGACACCAAGCGCCCGTGAGGCTCATCACGTCGGGCTCGAAAATGGTCTGCTGGTTACCGATCCCCTCCCCAATGACGAGAAGGTATTTGTATGCAGCAAGCACCAAGCGCCGCCAGCCAGGAAACCAGCCACAGTGCGCACCCAGCCGAAAAGAGCGCGCCGGACACCGCCGTCGGACGCGTCCTGGGCGGTACCCTGAGCCGCGGACTGAACGTCCGGCACATCCGTTTTATGGCACTCGGCTCGGCCATCGGCACAGGACTGTTCTACGGCTCCGCCTCCGCAATCCAGAAGGCAGGCCCGGCGGTCCTGCTCGCGTACATCATCGGCGGCGCAGCGGTATTCATGGTGATGCGGGCGCTCGGTGAGATGGCCGTGCGCCACCCCGTTTCCGGGTCCTTCGGCCAGTACGCCAGCCGCTATCTCGGGCCGCTGGCCGGATTCGTGACCGGCTGGACATACGTCTTTGAGATGGCGATCGTGGCGATAGCCGACGTGACAGCCTTCAGTATCTATATGGGCTTCTGGTTCCCCGATGTGGACCGCTGGATCTGGGTCCTGGCCATTATCTTCTTCCTGGCTGCCCTGAACCTGCTCAGCGTAAAAGTGTTCGGGGAACTGGAGTTCTGGTTCTCGCTGATCAAGGTCGTAGCCATCATCGCCATGATTGCCGGCGGTGCGGCGATTATCGCCTTCGGTTTCGAGGCCGGCGGTTCGAGCGTGGCGCCGGGACTGGGCAACCTCGTGGAACACGGCGGGATGTTCCCCCATGGCTTTGAAGGGCTCCTGGCCTCGTTCGCCGTGGTGATGTTCGCCTTCGGCGGCATCGAGACCCTCGGCATCACAGCAGGCGAGGCCGCGGATCCCAAGAAAGTCATCCCCAAGGCAGTCAATACCGTGCCCGTCCGCGTCCTGCTGTTCTACGTCCTGACGCTCGGCATTTTGATGAGCCTCTTCCCATGGAACGAGATCGGCACCAGCGGCAGCCCCTTCGTGCAGATCTTCAGCGGCCTGGGCATCCCGGCAGCGCCACACATCCTCAACGCCGTGGTGATCACCGCAGCCCTTTCCGCCATCAACAGCGACATCTTCGGTGCCGGCCGCATCCTCTTCGGGCTGTCCGGCCAGGGCCACGCGCCAGCTGTCTTCGGCAAGGTTTCACGCCATGGCGTGCCGTGGATGACGGTAGTCATGATGGCCGGCATCCTGCTGGTGGGAGTGGTGCTGAACGCCGTGATTCCCGAGGACGTGTTTATCGTGATCGCCTCAATTGCCACATTCGCCACCGTCTGGGTGTGGGTCATGATCCTCGCCTCGCACGTGGCCATGAAGCGGGAGATCGCCCGGAAGGGCCTGCCGGCGTCGGATTTCCCGTCGCCCTGGTGGCCCGCGGCGTCCATCATCACCATCGCATTCATGGCGCTGGTCATCGGCATCCTGGGCGCCTTCGAGGACACCCGCGTGGCGCTTTACGTCGGCGCCGTGTGGCTGGGGCTGCTGGTTCTCGCCTACCGCCTTTGGGTCAAGGGGAACGGACGACGCCGGGCCGAACTGGTGGATGAGACCTCACCGCTGCCGGTGGTCACCGCAGCCCGCTAGGCAAACGGCTCACGGCTCACGGATCCGAACAACCACCCGACGCTCTCGCACTTAATGCGGGTTAAAACCGAACGCTCTATCACTCTCTTGAGGAGAGTGATAGAGCGTTCGTGGATGTGCCGCATCTAGTGAGAGAGCGTTGGCGTTACGCTGCCGCCGAGGCGGCGGCGAGGGCCGATCGGACGGCTGCCGGCATCGGGGTGCTGGGCCGGCCGATCAGCTGGCGGAGGTCCGAGCCGCTGACAAGGAGGTCGCCCCGGGCGATGCCGAGGTCCGAGTCAGCCAGGATGTCAGCGAAGGCCTGCGGAACACCAAAGCCGGCCAAAAGACCTGCGTAGTCGCTGGCCGGAAGATCCTGATATTCCACAGTTTTGTTGGCTGCCGAGCTGATTTCACGGGCAAGTTCCGTGAGCGTGAAGGCCTGGTCACCGCCGAGCTCGTAGACCTTGCCGGCCTGGTTTTCGGCAACGAGTACGGCCGCGGCAGCCTCGGCGTAGTCCTGGCGGGAGGCTGCGCTGACCTTTCCTTCGCCGGCGCTGCCGGCGAGGGCGCCCTGAGCGAGCGTTTCCTGCAGCTGTTCGGTGTAGTTTTCGAGGTACCAGCCGTTGCGGAGGAGGGCGAACGGAACTCCGGAGCCCTTGAGGAGGTCCTCGGTGGCCTGGTGCTCAGCGGCCAGCTTCATCCCGGTGGTATCGGCGTTGGCGATGCTCGTGTAGGCGATGAGCTCCACACCCTCGGCCTTGGCGGCCTCGATGACGGTGCGGTGCTGCTCAACCCGCTTGCCCACCTCGCTGCCGGAAATCAGAAGGACTTTGGTGGCGCCTTCGAGCGCCTTGGCCACCGAAGCGGCGTCCGTGTAGTCCATCGCCCTGAGCTGTACACCTCGCGCTGCAAAGTCGGCCAGCTTCCCGGTGGAGCGGCCAGCGGCCACGATCTGCGCAGCCGGGACGTTGCGCTCCAAGAGGGCTTCGACGACGTGGCGGCCAAGCTGTCCGGTTGCTCCGGTAATAACGATGCTCATGGGTGGTTCCTTTCACCATCTGCAAGGGGGTCACCGTGCACAACCAGCTTTTTCGCCAAATACTTCCCACCAGAGGGTACGCACTTTTAAGTAAGGTACTCACCTTTTGGTAAGTTAGGTGCATGAAAGCGCAGACATTTCCGGTCCACCTGCCCGCAGGCTTTGCCGACGGCGTGTTCCCGGCAGGGTGCCCCAGCCGGACGGTACTCGACCACATCACCAGTAAATGGGGAGTTCTTATTCTGGTATCGCTCTCCGAAGGTGAACAGCGCTGGAGCGAACTGCGGCGCCGGGCCGAAGGCATCAGCGAGAAGATGCTGGCGCAGACCCTGAAAACACTTGAGACTGACGGTCTGGTGCTGCGCAATGCCCAACCTGTCATTCCGCCCCGCGTGGACTACAGCCTCACGGAACGCGGCTACGAACTGACGGCCCTGCTCGTTCCCCTCGTGGCCTGGGCCTATGTCAATGCCGAGGAAATCCTGAAGACGCGGCGCTGAGGAAGCCCGGCCGCCCTCGGGCTCCACGGCCCCGGCGGACCGCATCAAGGCCCTGCAAATTACCTAGGTACCAGCCCTTCAAATATTCGAGTACATGTTACTGGTGTGACTGGTGTGAATAGCGCTTAGCGTTCTTCTAAGGTGCCAGCCAGGAATTGGAGGACCATCCTCTGCTGGGAGCTTTCCGGCTACCGCACCGCAGCAGGCGGCTCCACGCCGCTTCAAGGAGTGGTTCGCATGGTGAAAGCACATGTTCAGGACATGGCCAGTATGGGCAGGCCCGTCAAACTTTCCACGCTCATCGCCCGCGCCTGGAGCCGGGCGCTCACGGCTTTCGGCCCGAGGTCCCCCTATCGGGTGGGCGATGCCGTGGTGGGCGACGATCCGTTCAACGGCCGTCGGGAAGGCATCGTTATGTCCCAATGCGGACCGTCGGTGGAGCTCGGCGCCGCGGCGGGAGTGTTCTACTACGACCACCGCCACCTGAGGCCGCAGGATTAGCTGCCTCAGGTGGCGGTGGTTGCAGTGGACCCACCTCAGCGGGGTGGACCAAAGCAAGCGGGCCGGACTGCAGGAACGGGACTTGTCAGCGGGCCGACCAGCCGCCGTCCATCGTGTAGCTGGCGCCTGTTACCATGGCAGCGTGATCGGACGCCAGCCAGGCCACGAGGGCCGCCACCTCGGCCGGTTCCACCAGTCGCTTGATGGCGGACTCGGTGAGCATGATCTTGGCCAGCACCTCGGATTCAGGGATCCCGTGCACCTTGGCCTGGTCAGTGATCTGCTTCTCCACCAGCGGGGTCCGGACATAGCCAGGGTTCACGCAATTGGAGGTGACTCCGTGCTCCCCGCCCTCAAGCGCCGTCACCTTGCTCAGCCCTTCCAGGCCGTGCTTGGCGGATACGTACGCACTCTTGAACGGGGAAGCCCGGATTCCGTGCACCGAGGACAGGTTGATGATGCGCCCGAACCCATTGGCGTACATGTGCGGCAGGGCAGCCCGGATCAGCAGGAACGGCGCCTCCAGCATGAGGGCGATGATCCGGCGGAATTCCACGGGGTCAAACTCCTCGATGGGACTGATCCGCTGGATCCCTGCGTTGTTCACCAGGATGTCGCAGTCCAGGCTCAGGGTGCCGAGCTTTTCCACGTCCAGCAGATCAACGGCCCAGGAGGTGCCGCCCACTTCGTCGGCGAGTGCCGCAGCGCCGGCGGCATCGACGTCGGCAACCACCACCTTCGCCCCGCGGGCAGCGAGCTCCCTGACACACGCGGCACCGATCCCGCTGGCGCCGCCCGTGACAACTGCCTTGCGGCCGTTCAGTGTGTTTTCCATTCCGGTTCCCATCGTGTGCATTTGAATCAGGCGTCGCGGTGAGGGCTGCTCAAGCAGCTCAGCGTGAGCTGCTTGGGAGCAGTCCCTCTCGGGCGGCGTCGGCCTTGTCCACATCCTCCAGCGCGATGCCCTTGGTCTCTTTCAGGCTCAGCACCGCCACCGTGGTGATGGCGCAGGCCACCACCAGGTAGATGGCCGTGGGGACCCAGGAGCCGGTGTCCTTGAGCCACTGGGTGGCCAGGAGCGGAGCCAGGGAACCGGCGAAGATGGACGTGACCTGCGAGCCCAGCGAAACGCCGGAGTAGCGCATCCGGGTGGGGAAGAGCTCAGCCATGATGGCGGGCTGGCCGGCATACATAAAGGCATGCAGGCAGAGGCCGATGGTCACGGCGAGGACAATCACCACGGCGTTGCGGGTGTCGAACATCGGGAAGGCGAAGAACGGCCAGGCCGCACCGGTGATCGCGCCGATGAGGTAGACGGGCTTGCGTCCCACGGCGTCCGCGAGCCGGCCAATCTGCGGGATGATCAGGAAGTGGATCACATGGGCGATCAGCAGTGCGAGCAGGAGCGAGGAGGTGTCGTACTTGTGCACGCTCTTGAGGTAGACGATTGCGAAGCTGACCACCAGGTAGTACATGATGTTCTCCGCGAAGCGAAGTCCCATGGCCTGCAGGATGCCCTTGGGGTATTTGCGCACCACCTCGAAAACGCCATAGCTAACAGCCTGCTCCTTCTCCACGAGGGCCTTGGCTTCGAGGAAAATGGGGGCTTCGGTGACGTGGGTACGGATGTAATAGCCAACGAACACGATCACTGCGGAGAGCCAGAAGGCCACGCGCCAACCCCAGCCGAGGAACGCCTCCGGGCTCAGCGTGGTTGACATGATGAACAGCACCAGCGTTGCGAGCAGGTTACCGACTGGAACTGCGGCCTGGGGCCAGCTGGACCAGAAGGCGCGCTTGTTGTTGGGGCTGTGTTCTGCCACGAGCAGCACGGCGCCGCCCCATTCACCGCCGAGCGCGAAGCCCTGGATGAAGCGCAGGGCTACCAGCAGGGCCGGTGCCGCGTAACCAATGTCGGCGAAGCCGGGGAGGCAGCCCATCAGGAACGTGGCGACGCCAACGATCACGATGGTCAGCTGCAGGGTGGGTTTGCGACCGAGCTTGTCGCCGATCTGGCCAAACACGATGCCACCCAGCGGACGGGCCACAAACCCCACAGCGTACGTGATGAACGCCTGGATGATGCCGTCCAGTTCGTTGCCGGTGGGTGGGAAGAAGTACTTCCCGAAGACGAGGGTTGCCGCGGTGGCGTAGAGGAAGAATTCGTACCATTCCACCACCGTGCCCACCATCGAGGCGGCCACGATTTTCTTGAGGCCGGATCCCTTGGGTGCGGGTCCGGCGGCATTGTCTGCCGAGCGCTGCTCTACGCTCATGAGTTTCTCCTTAGTGTCCACTTTGACACGCGCTGTGATCCACAGCACTAATGGCTCCATCGAGTATTACTGCACAAACTTGCGCATTCAATGGCCAATGCAGCACCGACTATGTGCACAATTGCAGATATGAACGCCAACCCCGATGACCTACTGGTCCTGCTCGCGGTGTCCCGCTCAGCCAAATTTACGACGGCGGCGCAGGCTTTGGGCCTGAACCACACCACCGTCTCCCGCCGGATAGCCGCGCTGGAAAAAGCATTGGGCGGCCGGGTCCTGGCCAGGGCCGCGGGCGGCTGGGAACTGACGGAGCTGGGCACGGAAGCGGTGCACGTCGCCGAACAGGTAGAAGCGGCGGTGAGCGCACTGGGCCCGGCGGGCAAGGCACCCGACCCGGTTGCCGGCGTCGTACGCATGACGGCCACTGACGGTTTCAGCGCGTACATCGCGGCACCTGCCGTGGCCCGGCTGCGCCGGGACCATCCGGGTCTCGCCGTGGAGGTGGTGACCATGACCCGCCGGGCGCTGCAGCAGCGCTCCGGCCTGGACATCGAGGTAGTGGTGGGCGAACCGCAGGTCCACCGGGCCGAGGCCGTCCGGCTGGGCGAATACATGCTGGGAATGTATGCCTCACGCGGCTACCTGGCTGAGCATGGGACCCCTTCAAGCGTGGCCGAGTTGACGGAGCATCCGCTCGTCTATTTTGTGGATTCAATGCTTCAGGTGGATGACCTCGATGCGCCCCGCCGGCTGGTTCCGGCCATGCGCGACGGCCTGACGTCAACCAACGTTTTTGTCCATGTGGAAGCCACGCGCGCCGGGGCCGGTATCGGATTCCTGCCCTGCTTTATGGGCGACCTGCATAACGACCTGGTCCGGCTGCTCCCCGACGATTTCGCGGAGCTGCTCCCCTACTGGATGGTGCTGCGGCCGGACTCCATGCGCCGACCGGCGGTGGCCGCCGTCGTCCAGGCACTGCGGGACCAGACTGCCGCGCACCGCGAGTTCCTGCTGGGCAGGGGAAAGCCGCCATCGGTTGCTCCGTAACGGCCCTTTTCACGCCCCAAAAGGGCGAGGGCCCACGCCGGCAGGGTTACCTGGCCGAGCTTGTGAGGCCAGGGGGCCGGTGGGGATCAATCGATGGGGCGGGCGGGTCGTGGCGCACCGGGGAACCGGCGGCGAAGGCGCGGACCTGGGCATCGTCCCAAATATGGGCCGGGACCGCGCCGCCCAGGAGCCTGCGGGCAAGCTGCGGATCGCCGTCCAGCGGTGTGTCGCTGCCGGCCATCACCATGTTGCCGTAGCGGCGGCCCTTGAGCATCGCGGGATCGGCGATGATGAGGGTGTGCTCGAACGCGGCGGCGATGGTGGCGGCGTCCTCACGGGCGTTTTTCAGGTCCGGGGCGTCGCCGGAGTTCACCACATAGATGCCGCCCGGCGCGAGCACGCGTTTGATGTGCTCGATGAACTCGGCCGTGGTGAGCGGCCGCGGTGTCAACGATCCGGCAAAGACGTCGCGGATGATGAAATCGCGGGTGTCCGCCGTAAGTGTCTCGGTGACTTCGCGGGCCTCCCCCACCCTGAGCCGGAGCAGCGGCGCCTTGGGGAGGTCGAACCAGCCACGGACGTACTCGGCCAGCTTTCCATCGAGCTCGACCACCACCTGCCGGGCGTCCGGGTACGCGGTGTGGAAATACCGCGCCAGGGAACAGGCGCCCCCGCCCAAGTGCAGTCCGCGCAGTTTTGCCGGCACTTCCGTCCCGGGCCCGCCGTTTGCCTTGGACCCGCCTGCCTTCGTCGGCCAGCGGGATTCAATGAGCGCGGCCATCCAGCGCATGTACTCGAAGTCGAGGAACAGCGGATCGGCAAGGTCGATGTGCGAGCTCATCACACCATTGATCTTCAGGAGCCAGCCGTTGGAGTTGTCCTGGTCGGCGATGAGCTCACAGTCGCCGGTGTCGATGTAGTAGACACCCTCGACGGGGCCGTCCGGGCGGGTGCCCTTGGGCACTTCGACGACGCCCGCGGTCGAACGCTGGCTGCTGTTCCTCCCGCCTGGCTTACCGCGCTTTGCCATTATCCGTGTGCCGCTTCAGTCATGCTTCAACCCTAGTTGTTCACCCCAAATCTCTGGCCGGTGAGCAACTGTCCGAGAGCCGCCGCTGCAGGCCCATCAGCACGCGGGCCAGACGGCGCGATACCTGCATCTGGGTCATGCCGAGCTTTTTGCCAAGCTGCACCTGCGTTTCCTCGCAAAAGTACCGGCGGTACAGGAGCTCCCGGTCTGCTGGACCAAGCTCCTGCAGGGCACCGCGCAGGCAGGAGAGCTCCTCCAGCCGTTCAAGGGCAACGTCTGAACCAGCCAGAACCTCCGACGTCGGCAACGCACCATGCTGGGGCGGAACAGCGTCGAGGGAGTCAGGATGGAGGCTGCTGGACGCGTTGATAGCCTCCCGCACTTCACCGGCCTTCACTTCCAGATGCAGGGCAAGTTCGGAGACAGTGGGATTTCGCTTGAGGACCTGGGCCAGCTCCGGCTCGGCGCGGTAAAGCCTCGAGCGCAGGTCCTGGATGTGCCGCGGCGGCCGGACCATCCAGCTGCGGTCCCGCAGGTACCTTTTCAGTTCGCCGGTGATGGTGGGGGCAGCGTAAGCGGGAAAACTTTCACCTTCGCTCCGATCGAAGCCCTTCGCCGCCTTTACGAGGCCAAGGTAGGCCACTTGGTTGAGGTCCGCGCGTTCGCGGCCGCGGGCTTCGAACCGTGCAGCGAGTGCCTCAGCAAGATCCAGATAGTCCAGGACCAGCCCGTTCTCAAACGCTTCCCGGGGCCTGTCCCCCTCGGCAGATGGCAGTCGGGATGCAGCGGTACCTCGGGCAATCTCGGCGAGTAGTTCGGGCATTCTCAGCGCCTCCGGGTGTTGGTCCGAAAGCCTGTGGCAAGACTTAGCAGTAGGAAACCATAAGCCTCCCGATAAAACAAATGTCCCCAGGCGTGGGGCCCGGCGGGCGGCTGGCCGGCGAGCCCGCCAGCCGCCCCGCGGGGAACCGGAAAATGGTCCCGGCTAATTCAGGAGCTTAGATTCCGGAGCGCGGCGTGTCGCCATCGGTACGCTCGCGGGGCCGCCGAAGCTCCTCAGCCTGGACGCGTTCGTCGCCTTCGGCCCGGCGGGCGTCGCCTTCGGCCCGGCGGGCGTCGGCTGCGGGGTCTTCGGCGTGCGGTTCAGCTGGTGCAGTACCGCTGCCGGCGCCCTCGGGCTCTTCCATGCGGGCATCGGCGCTTGAACCCCGGACCACGTTCCGGTCCCGGCCAAAGCCTGCGTCCTGGCCCACGCGCGCATCGGCATCCAAACGGGCATCGGCGTGCGCATCCGGACCCACACCCCGGCCCGTGTCGTCATTCTCGCGAACATCCGGGTCAATTGCGTTGGCCTTTTCGGTATGCCTGGCCACCTCCTCACGGAGGGATCGTGCATCACCGGATTTCTGCTCGGCTTCCTCTTTCAGCCGCGCGGCGTCAACCTGGGCCTGCTCCGCGTCAGCGCGGGCACGGCTCGCCCGCGCCTCCTTCTCACGCGCGTCGAGCTCCACCGCCTCCGCCTTCCGGCGCATTTCGGCGGCTTTTTCGCGGTTCGCCTCGTCCCGCTTCTGCTCCATTGCCCGACGTCGACGGCCTGTCACCAGGAACACGACGAGAAGTACCACCACAACAATGCCAACAACAACCCAAATCCAAGGTGCAATGTCCAAGCTACCCACCACTTTCCATTTGCTTCGACCGGGCCCGCACTGCCGGAATGGCCGGCGCTTCGGACCCGCTGACGGTTACCCGTTTGAAAATAATTAGCAAGGGTACTTATGTTCCATTAGTAACCATGCTTACTATTTTACGGCCAGCATGGCTGTTCTTGATCAGCAACCGGCCTTCTTTGGAAAGAGAGAGCGAAGATGACAGAGAACCAACGACCCGAGGACCAGGCATATACGGTTCCTCCGGGCCTTTCCGGCTCCACAGAAGAATCCAGCTTCACTGCAGAACGCAGCGCCAGCACCTTCCCCTCGGCCGCCACAACGGGCGCATTTTCGACACCGCCCACAGCACCGCCTGCCACCACCCCGCAGACGGGCGATGGCCTCGGCGGGTCACGCACCGACGCTGTCAGGGACGAGGCGGCAGACGTCGCCCGGACAGCGGCTGACTCGGCCCACAGCGTGGCCGAAACCGCCAAGACGGAAGCGGCCAATGTTGCCTCCGAGGCGAAGGCTAACGCGAAGGACCTTTTTTACCAGGCTCGCAGCGACCTCACTGACCAGGCCGGCGCGCAGCAGCAGAAGGTAGCCAATGGCCTGCGCTCAGTTTCGGACGAACTGCACGCCATGGCGCGGGCCTCGGACCAGCCCGGGGTGGCCTCGGACCTCGTGCGCCAGGCTGCAGAGCGTTCCTCCTCAGTTGCCGCTTGGCTTGACGGCCGGGATCCCGGATCCCTGCTGAACGAAGTCAAGGGCTTCGCGCGGCAGCGCCCCGGAACGTTCCTGCTTCTGGCCGCCGGCGCCGGAGTCCTCGCCGGACGGCTCACCCGCAGCCTGAGTGCAGGTGCGCCGGAGTCCGCAACGGGCAGGTCCGGCGGTCAATACGGCGCGGCCGGGCAAGCGGCCGGTCAATACGGCGCCGGCCCGGGCGGCTACACGCCGTCGGCTGGCGGCACAGTCCCGCCGCCGCCGGTCGGACTGCCCGGCCCTGCCGTCACAACGGCGGGGTTCGACGGCGGTGCACCGGGAAGCAGCTACGGTGACCTGCCGCGTCCCGCCAGTCCCTTGGACAGCCCGCGGCTTGCGGAGGAGCCATGGCCGGGCAGCCCGGTCGCGGACGACCCCCTGGGCGACCGGGCATTCGCCGATGATCCACTCGCCACCGACTCCCTGACCCGGGACCGCTCCGCGGACGGCCAGACTGGCAGGCTGTGATGAGTAGCCAGTTTCCGGAGCCTCCCGCGTCGGCGGCGCACGTGAAGGCCGATAACACCTCGTTGGGTGAGCTGCTCGGTGAAGTCACCCGCGACCTGTCCACCCTGATGCGCCAGGAAGTCGACCTCGCCAAGGCCGAACTCAAAGACTCAGCCGGCAAGGCAGGCAAGGGC